>NZ_JAMYKT010000011.1:0-217156 GCF_040317515.1 Mesorhizobium sp. M1428 | reverse complement strand
ATACTCCGCATCGCATCCACGACGACAACCACGAATCGCTGTTTTCCGCCATTTGAAAAGGAGGTGCATAATGAATCGGTCTTCGCAATTACCCGAAAGAACAGCCTCTTCGCGGGCAGCGACGGCGGCGGACGGACATGGGCCACCATCGCCACCCTGCTGACCACCGCCAAGATGAATCAGGTCGATCCGCACGCCTGGCTCACCCTGACCCTCGAGCGCATTGCCAATGGCTGGCCAAACAGCGATATCGACGCCCTCATGCCATGGAATTACCAGCGCTGAACGGCCTCAGCTGCCCGCTTACGATGCAGAATTGCCGTCGATCACGCAACCCGCTTCGCGACAATCGACCTCAAATCTGGCCTCGGCCAGGAAAAACCCATGCATGCTGCTGTCTCAAACTCAAGTTTTTTACATAGCGTTGACTAGAACTTCCGCCTCGCGATGACGTTCCTCAATTAGCCACCGTTTCGACAAGCAAGAACCGACCGTCTCGCCTCTGTTCAAGCCAACACCGCCCCTCCTGCGAGTAGCTTGGACCCTGGGAAGTTGCCGGATCCATCTGACAGCGGTGGCTGTGCAATTATCAATATTCGGAACAAATGATGTCATAATGCGAGTTTTTTGTTGACAAGAATGGGCGTCCCCGTGAAACTGAGACAGGCTTCACTGACGGGTAGCAGCGCTTGTCGGTCGGTCTGGAAGTAACCAACAAGATAGGCCAGGCATCATCGCGGCGCCATTCAAGGAAGATAAAATGTCTTTGGAGGAGAAGACTGACGCGGCGGTGCCGCTGACCGGCCGCGAACCGCTGCTACCGCTGCTGGGGATAATTTGGAAAGCAGATCGTGCGAAACGAGTCGGCGATCTGCAGATTAGGCGGGTTTCGCTGGGTAGAACCCATCGACGGCTGTCCGAGGGAGGCGGATACACTGAGGCTGTATTCATTCACGAGTATATCGCAACACCAATCAACAAAAGAGAAAAGGGGAATGCAACATGATAATCTCTAGACGCAACCTAATTAAGGCAGGCGTTGCCGCCGGAGCGGCTTTATCGATCCCGTCGGTCGTGCGGGCACAGACTGTGTCAAACGGCGCACGGACGGTGAACTTGGGGGCCTTCACCGACCTGCCTGGCTTTGATCCGATCTCCTCGACGGCGAACCAAGTCGCCGACCATGGCATGGCTATTTACGACACGCTGTTCGCGCTCGACTCCAAGTTCATGCCGCAGCCCCAAATGGTCGGGAAATGGGACGTTTCCGACGACAAGAAGACCTATACATTCGAGCTGCGAGATGGCCTTGGCTGGCACGACGGCACACCGGTCACCGCGGCGGACTGTGTCGCCTCAATTCGGCGTTGGGCTGAGGTGAATGCCGGTGGGCAGCTGATCATGGCGCGCGCCAGCGACATCTCCAAGAAGGACGACAAGACTTTCACGATCGCGCTCAAGGAGCCGTTGGGACTTCTGATCGATCTCCTGGCGGATGTTGCGCTGCCAATCCCATTCATCATGCGAGCGAAGGACGCCAGTCGCCCGGCGAGCGAACAGGTCACGACGAAAATCGGATCGGGGCCGTTCAAGTTCAATGAGGCCCTTGCCCGGCCGGGTGCCAGCTACACTTACGATCGGAACGAAAAATACGTGCCCCGCAAGGAGCCGTCCGACGGGTTGGCCGGCGGGAAGACCGTGAAAGTCGATCGTGTCATCCGGGTTACTGTTGCCGACCAGCAGACGGCTGTAGCAGCGTTGCAAGCAGGTGAGATTGATTATTACGACAATCCGCCGGCCGATCTTTACCCATTGATCGAGAACGATTCCAATCTTCAACTCGAGGTTCTTGACGAGGGAGGGCAGGACCTAGTCTTGCGCATGAACTTCCTGCAGCCGCCGTTCGACAATGTCAAGGCGCGCCAAGCGATGCTCCATCTGATCGATCAGGAGGCTGTGCTGCGTGCAGCGTTCGGCGACGCAAAATACATCAGCCCCGTCACTTCGATATTCGGCGCGCCCCTATCCAACGACGAGAACGCTGGATGGTACAAGAAGGGTGGCGATCCGGAAAGAGCTAAGCAGCTATTCCAGGACGCGGGATATGCCGGTGAAAAGATCGTCATTCTCGAACAGACCGATTGGCCCGAGGGCGACAATATTGCGCAGTTTCTGGCGACTTCGCTGCGGAAGATTGGGATCAATGCCGAGCTCGCGCCGATGGCTTGGGCTGCGCTAACCGCGCGTCGGCGGAACAAGGGACCCGTTGAGAGCGGCGGCTGGAACATCTTTATCACGTACGATTCTGACTATTCGCTCGGCAATCCGCTCACGGATTCCATCCCAGTCGCAAGTGGCGATAAGGCATGGTATGGTTGGCCGAAGAACGACGAATACGAAGCGCTGCGGGTAAAATTGGCAAATGTCGCAACGCTGGAAGAGCGCAAGGCGCTCGCCCGAAAAATGCAAGGGATCTGGTGGGATTTCGTCGGTGATTTGAGGTTGGGCAGATTTGTCACACCAATCGCGCGCCGTAAGGCCCTCACGGACCTCATCCACATGCCGCAAGTCCTTCCGATGTGGAACATGCAGAAGGCCTCGGCCTAATGCTTGGCTACATACTACGCAGAATGATTTCGACCATCGCCGTCATGGCGATGGTCGGGATCTTCGTGTTCCTGCTTCTCAGGCTGGCGCCCGGCGATCCGGCGGCCATGATCGCCGGTAAGTCAGCCACGGCGGAGATGATCGCCGCCATCCGCGACAAACTGGGCCTGAACGATCCTATGCCGGTTCAGTTCATACGTTGGGTGCGCGACATGCTCGGCGGCGATTTCGGCACCTCGATCTTTGCCGGACGACCGGTTCTTGAGCTGATCTCGCAGCGGCTGGAGCCGACCCTTTCCCTGTCGATCCTGACGATGATTCTTTCGGTGACGGTCGGGGTCTCTTTCGGTATCCTTGCAGCATGGCGAACTGGCGGGCTCGTTGACCGCCTCCTCGCCGCCTTTTCGGCACTTGGTTACTCCGTCCCTGTCTTTGTCATCGGTTATTTTTTCATATATTTCTTCGCCATCACAATGCATTGGCTGCCGGTCCAGGGATATGTGCCGATCGATGGTGGCCTCGGGCCTTGGTTTGTACACCTAGTCCTGCCAACCGTGGCTTTGGGGCTCGGCTACATTGCATTCATCGCGCGGGTTACGCGGGCGAGCATGCTTGAGGTTCTGTCGGAAGACTATATGCGAACGGCCGCTGCCAAGGGCGCTTCGTCCTATGCCATGCTTTTCCACCACGCATTGAAGAATGCCGGCGTGCCGATCCTGACCGTCATCGGCCTAAGCTTTGCCTGGCTGATCGGCGGGGTCGTCCTCACAGAAACGGTGTTCAACATACCCGGCATCGGTCGTCTGGTCGTGGATGCGATCAACAATCGCGACTATCCCATCATACAGAGCGTGCTCATCCTGACTTCGGGTCTGTACGTCCTTATCAACCTCACGGTCGATCTGGCGTACACGCTGATCGATCCCCGCATCCGGTACTGATATGACCCTCCTCTCCGCACCAATTGAACCCGTGCCGATGGGTCGGCTGCAACTATCTGATGTTCCCCGTCTGGCAAGGCGACGCCCGCTGGTCCTGGTCGGCGGCGGCCTGTTGGCACTCCTGATCACTCTGGCGCTCGCCGCCCCGCTTTACGCCGGCGATCCGGGAAACATGGATCCGTTCAAGCGCCTCCAGCCGCCTTCGGCCGAAATGTGGTTCGGGAGCGACAATCTGGGCCGTGACGTGTTTGCCCGAACGGTCTTCGGCGCCCGGATCTCCCTCTTGGTCGGATTGCTGTCGGCGGCCTGCGCGGCCGTTGCCGGGCTTCTGATCGGCATCCTGGCCGGCTACAACCGCACGTTCGACAATATCGTCATGCGAGTCATGGACGGCCTGATGTCGATCCCGACCATTCTGCTGGCCATCGCGCTCATCTCTCTGACCGGTCCCGGGATCGGTATCCTTATCGTCGCCATTGCGATTCCCGAGACACCAGGCGTCGCGCGGCTGGTTCGTTCGGTGGTTCTGGGTGTTCGTGAGCGTCCCTACGTGGAGGCTGCGCTCTGCGGCGGTGCGCGCCTGCCCAAGGTGCTGTGGCGGCATATCCTGCCGAGCACCATTCCGGGGCTGATGGTCCAGGGCGCTGCGGTCTGCGCCAGCGCGATCATGACGGAGGCGGGGCTGAGCTTTCTCGGCGTGGGCGTGCCGCCCGAGATTCCGAGCTGGGGCAACATGATCGCCAGTTCGCGCTTGTATCTCGCCATTGCCCCGTTGACGATCTTCGCCCCCGGTATCTGCCTTGCCGTCACGGTACTTGCTGTCAACCTTCTCGGGGACGGCCTGCGCGACCTGTTCGATCCCCGCGCCAAGCGGAGGCGCTAACATGCAGATGCATCAAACCCTAGGCAACGATGTGCTTCTCGACGTTCGAGATATCGAGACGCACTTTTACGGCGAAGAAAGCGTCACCCGCGCCTTGGGCGGCATCAGCTTCCAGGTGAAGAAAGGCGAAACGCTGGGCGTCGTCGGCGAATCCGGATGCGGAAAGAGCGTCACCGCTCTCTCCATCCTTCGTCTGCTGCCGAAGCTGGCAAGGACTGTGCGTGGCGAGGTCCGCTTTCACGGACGCGACATCCTTGAGATGTCCGAACGGGAGATGCGACATATCCGCGGCGACCAAATCGCCATGATCTTCCAGGAGCCGATGACGAGCCTGAACCCGGTCTATACGGTCGGCCACCAGATCGCAGAGGCGGTGCAGATCCACACGAAAGCGTCCCGCTCCGTGGCCATGGCAAAGGCTGAAGAGATGCTCCGTCTCGTCCGCATCGCGGACCCTGAGCGCCGCATCAACAACTATCCGCACGAAATGTCCGGCGGGATGCGCCAGCGCGCCATGATCGCCATGGCTCTCGCCTGCTCACCGGAATTATTGATTGCCGACGAGCCGACGACTGCGCTCGATGTCACAATCCAAGCGCAGATCCTGCGGCTCATCGTCGACCTGAAAGAGCGCACGGGAACGGCCGTCATGTTCATCACGCATGACCTCGGCGTTGTAGCCGAGACCTGCCAGCGCGTAATTGTCATGTATGCCGGCCGAATCGTAGAACAAGCGAGCGTGATAGATCTGTTTGCGCGTCCAGCGCATCCCTACACCCAGGGCCTCATGCGATCGGTGCCTGATCCGCGGCGCGGCCGCCAGCGCCGCCTTCCAGAAATTCCCGGCATTGTCCCAAGCCTGCGCGAGCCCATTGTCGGCTGCAGCTTTGCGCCTCGCTGCCCATTCGCCGTCGACATTTGCCGCGAGAAGACACCCGCCCTGCGTGATGTCAGGTCGAGCCACGCCGCAGCTTGCTGGCGCGCCGAAGAGGTGATGGGCGGATGAACGGTCCTCTGCTCAAAGTCGAGAATCTGACCAAGCATTATGCGCTCGGTGCAGGATTCCTGAAAAAGACCATTCCGGTGATCCGGGCGGTGGAGGATGTATCCTTCACCGTTGAGGCGGGCGAGACGCTTTGCATCGTCGGCGAATCCGGCTGTGGCAAGTCCACCGTGGCGCGGCTCCTGATGCGGCTTGTCGAGCCGACGGCTGGCCGCGTGCTGATCGACGGAACCGACATTGCGGGCCTCAAGAAGGACGCGCTCCACGCCTGGCGCCGTCGGATGCAGATGGTCTTTCAGGATCCTTACTCGTCGCTAAACCCGCGCCTCAACGCTGGACAGATCATCACCGAACCCGTGGAGAATTTTGAGCGTCTCAGCCGCAAGCAGCGCAACGCGCTTGCCGCAGACCTTCTCCAGAAGGTCGGAATGTCGCCCGAGATGATGCACAGGCTGCCGTCAGAGTTGTCGGGCGGTCAGCGCCAGCGGCTCGGCATCGCGCGCGCCCTGTCGCTCAACCCCTCTCTCATCATTGCTGACGAAGCGGTATCAGCCCTTGACGTATCCGTACAGGCACAGATCTTGAATCTGCTTCTGGACCTCCAGCAGCAGATGGGCCTCGCCTTCGTCTTCATCTCGCATGACCTTGGCGTCGTGGAGCATATCGCGCATCGCGTCGCGGTCATGTATCTGGGGCGGATCGTGGAGCTCGCGCCGAGCGAGGCGCTCTTCGCGAAACCGGTCCACCCCTACACCGAGGCACTGATCGCAGCGGCACCCGTGCCGGATCCGACCCGGGTTCGGCTGGAGGCGCCAGTGGAAGGCGAGGTGCCAAGCCCCATCAATCCGCCGAGCGGGTGCGCGTTTCATCCGCGCTGTCCGCTCGCTGTCGAGCGCTGCCACATCGAGGTACCGCCTTTGGTCCCAATGCCAGACGGGCGCGTTGTGGCATGTCACGTGCGCGCTCCGGCAATTCGCATCCAGGGACAGCCAGCTGCGGCGGCCAACTTGGATATGCCAATCTCAGCAATTACCGGGAGGTAGAAAGGCCAGCTTAGTTCACAGTTTTGCCGAGCCATCTCCGCTAGCCGACTGCCGCATCAATGCGTCTCGGCAGTATGGTCGCGAGACGCCGATCAAATTTGCAAGGGGACATCGCAACATTCCCCGACTGCCAAATGTTTAGGATGATGGAGCAACTTAGGGCGCTGATGCGGGACGACCTGCCCAGAAGAATCGTGCAATGTGGATGTTTATTCTACGTCAAAACCGGCATGACGGCCGGTTGAACCCAGAAAGCAACACTTGAACCGGGCAAAATCTACGAGATCTACGAGATACGAATGTCGTTGCTAGGATCGATTGCACAAGAAGGGACATTGCCTCGAACGCACTGTCGGCGCCCCAGGCCTAGTATCTGACCGGGTGAAGTCCGCCGATTGGGGGTTCCCTCGATCAACCGCATCTCTTCTTCGACCGTTGCCCAAGCACCGACGCCGGAGTTTGGAACGCTGCGCAATCTTACGGAAAAGATTCGCGCCGGGAGGATTGCCGATCAAATGACTTCGTAGTTTGCGGCGGGAAATAGATCTTTTGGCATACCGCTCCCCTATTGAGGCATCGGGGGAGCGGTTACCCCCATAGGCGGTTGTGGTGATATCCTGGTCGCGCTTACGAGACAAACGGCAACAACTCGAATCGATGGCGAAGTCCCGTGCATGCCGAGACAGCCATATCTGCCTGCGAGTTCGGCCCGATGTTCTTTACGCACAACGAGTCAGCGCCCGGCTGTTCCTACACACCAGGGCGCTATCAAATCAAACCAAGTGATTAGATATTTTGGTGCCGCCGAAGCTTGGGAAATGGAGGACTTTACTATGACCGCTTACCGTGATGGCCCAGCTTCCTCGAAGTTCCGACCTGTTAGATTCGAGGGCAATGTTTCATTTGCAGAACTTGCAGAACATCCGGACATATCAGCGGATCTGGCGAAGGCCCTGCCCTTTGCGCATTCCGGCTCGTGTGTGGCCTGGGGCATCCCTTTCGAGATTGGGCGCCCGGTTCTGCTTCGGGATCAGCCAGTTACAGTTACGATTTCGCAGACGACTGCTCAGTGGTTTGTGTTCTTTCACACCTCAGATATTCGATCGCTTGCCGCCAATGCGAACGGATTTATCTCCCCGATGCGAGGAATTGGCCAACTTGGCGAGCATGCAGCTGACTACGTTCTAATTTACGAAGATGGTTCCGAGCAAAGGACAGCAATCCGGCGGAGGTATCAGGTTGGCTCGTTCCAGTTCCGATGGGGAGACAAATGTCTCCAATCAGTAACGGCCAAGAAACCACGCCCTCTCTCACTAAATACCCGTGAACAGACGAGGCTGATCAACGACGCCACTTTTCAGAATCCGACCGTTCAGTGGGGAGAACGCCAGACGCAACTCGTCTTTGAGGACCCTACACCCTACCATAACTTCGTGTGGGCTTTCCGAAATCCCCATGCCGACAAGCCGGTTAAGGCAATCAGGTTCGAACCAGTTTGCGGTACTTTGCTTATCTCTGGAGTTGCGGCGGGCAATGCTCGTTCAATGCCGCTCCGCTGGGAAAAGCGAAAGAAAGCACTTCTCAGAATGTCATCCAAATTGAGCCACGAATCCGCTCGGCAGCATAGTCTCTTGGAGCATATACAACTCGATTTGGGGCAAGTTATTTCGATGGCCCCACGGCTCGTCTACCCTGCGCACGACTGGGAACAAACACGCCAAAATCTAGAGCCCGGTACGACGTTCAATGAAGTGATCGTCGAGTACGCCGCACACGAGGACGCTGCCTTCCACATGAAGGACGGCAGTCGCATCCCTGTCCAGGACCTGGAAGAATGCCCTATTCAGGGTGAATTCAGCTTGGAGCCAATAGCTCCAGCGGACCAGCGAGTTATCCTTCGCGTTGTCGAGGCAGGAACCAAAAAGCTTCTCCCGGTCAAGCTTCACGTGCATGGTTCGATCGGGGAGTACCTCGCTCCGTTAGACCGAATGCGCAACCCGAATCCAGAATGGTTCGAGAATTACAGCCCCGACTTTTTTCACGGCAATCATCTCTCCACCTATATTTCCGGACTGTCGACGATCGATCTGCCATTAGGGCAGGTCTTCCTGGAAATCACAAAAGGATTCGAGATTAAGCCGATCCGGAGAAGGTTCGAAATTACACGGGAAACCGAAGAGATTACATTGGAGATAGAAAAGGCTCTCCATTGGCGTGAAAACGGCTGGGTCACTGCCGATACGCACGTCCACTTCCTTTCTCCGTCAACAGCCATGCTAGAAGGTGCCGCGGAGGGTGTAAACGTCATCAATCTTCTTGCCAGCCAGTGGGGTGAGCTGATGACCAACGTTGGCGATTTCGATGGTCGCAGCACTTTTGGTTCAAAGGCCGCTGGAGGTGACGGCGAATTTCTGGTGCGCGTCGGCACCGAGAACCGCCAGCATGTCCTCGGTCACATATCGCTTCTCGGCTATTCAGGAAGCATGATTTTGCCGCTGTGTTCCGGCGGTCCTGATGAATCGGCCATCGGCGACTCTGTCGACGTGCTCCTTACAGAATGGGCACGGCAATGCCGCCAACAAGGCGGGCTAGTCGTCCTGCCCCACTTTCCGGACCCCCGGCTGGAGAACGCTGCGACGATAGTTCTTCAGGAGGCGGACGCGATTGAACTCTACCTGGAAAAGGACCCTTACCGGGGCATTGATCCGTATTCACTTTCCGATTGGTATCGCTATCTGAACAACGGCTATCTGCTCCCAGCGGTAGCTGGAACCGACAAGCAAGCGGCTCGATATGCTGGTCGAGCAGTGGGAGCAATTCGGACCTACGTGAAAATTCCAGATCACCAGGAGTTTTCTTACGAGACATGGATGGACGCTGTTCGCACGGGCCATACATTCGTGACTTATGGTCCGCTCATGGATTTCACTGTTGAGGGAAAGCCCATGGGAAGCCGAATAAGCATGTCTTCGTCAGGAGGCACGGTCGACGTCAGTTGGCGAGTGGCGAGCGTAATAGTCCCGATGACCACGATACAGCTTGTTGTCAATGGCGAAATAAGGAAGACGCGCACTCTGAGACCCGATCAAGATGCCGGAACCTGGTCGGTACGTATCTCGAAGAGTTCCTGGGTGGCGTTGCTCGTTCGCGCCAAATACGAGGACAAGCCTGAGATCATTGCGGCCCATTCTTCGCCGGTAATGATCCATGTCGAAGGCTCGGAATTCTTTGCAGCTGCTGATGCACTCACGATCCTTGAGCAGATCGAGGGCGCAATGGCTTACATCGACACGATAGGAACACGCGCGGAAACGAAACGGCACAAAGAGATGCGGCTTGTGCTTGAGTCTGCATATCGGCGTCTTCACAACCGAATGCATAACATGGGATTTGACCATGCACATTCTATTGGAACGCACCATGATTAAACAAGGAACTTGAAGCGTGCACAGGTTGTATCGAAGTAATCCCCTTCAGCATGACGGGTATTTGGTCAGGAACGGCATTGGTTCTCCTGCTACAGCCTCCCCAGCTGCTGAGATCTCAGGAAGGGACTATTAATGATTTCAAATGGAGCGAAGTTTCGAGCTGTTCTCGCCTTCCTCGCGAGCATGCCATCCATTGCCTCCGCGCATCCTAGGGTGGGAGATGCCAGTGGGTTCCTCCATGGCATTAGCCATCCGATATGGGGGGTAGACCAAATCCTGGCGATGGTAATGGTCGGTGTATTTGCCTATCAAAACTGGGCGGCAGAGCTCTGTGGCTCGTACCGACAATGTTTGTCTTGATGATGGCTCTCGGCGGAGCACTCGGCGCCTCAGGCGTCTATCTCCCCCACGGGGAGCTCGGTATAGCCTTGTCGGTGATCGTTCTTGGCGGCTTCGTTGCGCTGAAGGTGAACGCGCCGATCGCAATTGCGACGGGCGTCGTCGGCTGTTTCGCGATCTTCCACGGTCACGCACACGGAGCGGAGATGTCGGAGAATGCGAGCGGTATTGCGTATGCCTCGGGATTCATGATTGCAACTGCGCTACTGCACGCAACCGGCATCGCGGTCAGTTTTCAAATCGAAAAAGCAACCGAACGCTACAGTCGAATCGTGATGCAGTATGCTGGGGGGATAGCAGCGCTAGCGGGCTTCGGTTTCTTGACTGGAGTTTTCTAGTCTTACTGAGTCAGAAAGTCGCGGATGCGGGGGATTCGAGCTGGTCGCAGATTTGTTAGCGTGCTGAGTCGTAATCAGGAAGCGCGCCATGACCAGCTGGACCGCAGAGAGTGAAGCGGCGTTCGACGTCAGAAAGTCGATCCCGTCATCATGCGTGCGCGGTGTGGCGGCTGCCCGTTTCCATGGGGGTCGGATTTGCGTGGCGTTGAGATCTCGCCGGCTCAACAGAAGCTATTTGATGAGGCGGCCCAGTTCAGCATCCGCTGCGGTGTTACGATCCCGATTATCGATCGTAGAGGCTGTGTTGCAGCGATGACCTTTGCCGCTGATAAGCCCAATTCCTCATTCCTGCGCGTCGCTGAGCGATACGAACAGGCGCTCCAACTCATGGCGACATGTTTTCACATTTATGCTCGTCGAAAGCTGTCCGGCAATCGAACAGTGGACGGCGTTTCGTTGACACGTCGTGAATATGAATGCCTGCAATGGTCGGCGCGCGGCAAGTCCGCCTGGGCTATCGGCTGCATCTTGGGAATCAAAGCGCGCACCGTCGCTTTCCACCTCGACAATGCAAAGAAGAAGCTCGGCGTGCACACGAAGGATCAGGCCGTAGCCCTGCTGGCCTCCTCACGATCTTCAATTCTCTGAGAAACTGAATTCGTCTTGGTCGTCCTGAGCATGAGCACAGGCTGTTTCGGCTGGCCATTCGCCTCCAATGCAGGGCCTCCCTTCCCAGATCATGGTGCAACTTATTGCACCCGATTGGTACGGTGATGTTGCCAACGAACTACATGCAATGAAACCTTCTGCGATACAGCCTTTTCAAGGAGCGGCTCCACGGATGTACGGACGAATGGCGGGAGATCGGTTCGTACGACGCGTTGAAACCGCACTATACGATTTTGCGAGATTCCGACGGTCGTGTCGATGGTTGCGTCCGCTTCCGTCGAGCGGGCCGACTATGCTTCCCGATACCGTTCCTGTGCTATTGGCAGGATAGACGGCGCCCAAAAAAACGAGCGTCTGGGAAAGCACCCGCTTGCGTTCGATGTTGCCTCATCCGTCCCCGAAGGGAGCGCGTGGCGTTCCTGTTGGTGATTACGAGCTCTTCGCAGCTATGATCAAGTTAGGCCTGTCGCGCTGTGTCAGCCGAATTGCATGGAGCGCATCCTTCGCCGCGCGGGTCGGCCGCGCGCGGATCGGCGAACCCACACAATCGGGAACACCCGCGGCGTGGCCGGATATCTCAACGGCTCCAACGAGACGATGGATGCCGTTCGGCTAAACGACGGTTTTCATGAGCCGGTGCTTTGGGCGCCGGTGGCCTGCAGGGCCGCGTGAGGTCCGGCCGTTGCGTGATCCTGGCGGGCCTAGGTCATGAGCTGGGCAGAAGGCAGCGCCGCTGACCGGCCGGTCGGTTGGATCAGATGACCACACCATCATCGCGTCGCGCCAGGACTGCACGCGCTCATAAAGACGAGTACAGGGATTTCCTTGCTTGAAAGGCGAAACGGAGCGCACAGCGCGATTGTTCAGCCGGCGAACAATTTCTTGTAGCCAGTTGTGATCATCCAGTTCGCACGGTCGAGATGACTACGAAGAGCCTTCCTGGCGCGCTCCGGTTCGCGCGCTTGATCGATGCCGAGGATCAGGTGGGCCATGTCCTCTTCGCTCGCACCATCGGCGGAGGCGTCCAGGAGCCGCATATAAGTCGTGAAATGCGCTTTATCGTAAGCCGTGAGGCTGTCCGACCAGTGCACTTCGTCGGCAATTGGCGTGTGCCACCGCGAAGCCCCTCCGCCAGCGGATTTAGATGCTCGATGTGGATTGCATAAAGGGGGCAGGGCGGGGCGCGCGCTCGGGCGGACCTCTCGGCCAATCCCGTTGTCGAACTCGCCGGTCTGGATTGCGCCGCTCATCTGTTCCGTTTGCAGGGGGGTTGGCAATAGCTGCTGGATCGCCGAAAGCTTTCACCATCCAGAACGCTGCGGCGACCGGATGGGTGGGGCGGAGCTGGACGGTGCCCGGCGGTCCGCCGATGCGGAACCGAATAGAAGGCCCTGTCGACTTCGACGTGGTGATCGGGATTCGCTGGCCGCCTTCGATCTGGCGCTATTGAACGGCACTGCCGGCAACTGCCTCAAGGCTCGCTCGATCTCCTTGAACAGTCCCCGGCGGAGTTTGCCGACATGGGGCATTGGGTGGCTTTAGCGAGCGGAACAAACCACGTTGATGGCCCACCGTTCTCGATGGCGGTGAGCGGGTAAGATTTGTTTCCCCTCGCAATGACCACTTCACAGCCCGCGTCCATGGCAATCCTTGCTGCCAGCAACTTTGTCACCATGCCACCCGAACTGTGGCGAGCGAAGGAATGACCCGCCATGGCCACTATCTCGGGAGTGATGCATCGAACCTCCGTCACCAGACGGACTGCGGGGTTGTCGTGTGGGTCTTCCGAGAAGAGGCCATCTACGTTGGAAAGCAGAATGACAACGTCGGCGTTCACCATCGACCCGAGCTGCTAGCCGATCATTGTCGCCAAAACAGACCTCCGGGGTTGCGGTGGTGTCGTTCTCGTTAATAATGGGTACGGCTCGAACTTTGAGCGCTGTTGAAGGGTTGAAGCCGCATTGAGGCGATGCTGGTTGTCTATATCTTCGCGGGTCAATAGTATTTGCCCAACGCCAAAACCAAGGCGTTTAAAATTATGTTGCATTAGTTGAACCTGACCGATAGCGGCGGCCGTTTGTTCCTCCTCAATTCGCAGAGATCTGTCCAGATGGTTGAAGTGACTTGAGCCGACCGCGACAGCACCAGACGTGACGATGATCACCTGCTGCCCGCGTGCGAAAAATCGGACGACATCCATTATAAGCCAAGAACCGCGTATTTCTCCGGTTTCTGGATCGCCGATCAGTGCTGAGCCAATCTTCACTATCAGCCGGCGAGCCGAAACCAATCGGGTCGAGCTTGTTGGTGCTGCCGCTGAGTGTTGCTGCACTGGAATTGAAGACACGTCTCTCCAATGTCACCTGTCCTGAGCGTCGCGGCCTTGGAGGGTATAAGGGCGCACGAGGTGCGCCCTTATTTCAGACCGGCTGTCAGCAGCCGCCTTCACCTTTCGTTAGAAGCGGTAGGTGACACCTGCGCCTATCAACCAGGGATCGAGAGCGGCCTTGCCCGTCAGCTTCGCGCCGTCCACCCTGACGTCGAAGTCTGGCTTCAGGAAAAGCTTCTTCACGTCGAAGTTGACGCCCCAGTGTTGATCCACCATGTAGTCGAACCCGACCTGCAGCGCGGTGCCGAACGTGTTCTTGACCTTGAGAGCATCGGCGCTGCCGACATCCTGGTTATAGAATATCGTGTAGTTCACGCCGGCGCCCACATAGGGCTTGAAAGCGCCGAAATTGGTAAAATGATACTGCAATGTGAGCGTAGGCGGCAGGAGCCAAACCTTGCCGACATTGCCTAGACCGCCGATCGTTCCTTGGCCCTCGATGTTTGCATAGGTGGTGCCGAGTATGAGCTCGGCGGCGATGTTATCCGTGAAGAAATAGGAGATATCGAGTTCCGGCGTCACCGTGTTTGAATAAGAAAGACCGGAGCCGGGCACTGCATTGACGTAGCCCGAATCCTCAGTGACGACCCCCAACGCACGCAGGCGGATCTGCCAAGGGTTTGGCGCTTCCGTGACCGAGGCTCCTGCCTGCGGGACGCACGCGGGGTGCGCAACGTCCGCCGCTACGGCCTGCTGTCCCACCACCATGAGGATGACGGCCGCTGTTACCCCCCGCGCCACGCCAATTCGCTTTTTCGCCATGCTATTCTCTCCTTGCTCTTCAGAAATGATGCGATGCACTATGAAATCCTGCTGGACTCGACGGAGCGCTCATGCGCAGTTTGCGTAGGACAGCGCACACATTATTTGCGCCGTGCTCGCAATCATCGACCTGTACTCACTTGTTGAACGCTGCCCTTTGTCTCCGTCCACCTATCGAACGCCATCGGCTTGCCAGCCGATCGCACTGCGAAGGAAATTGGTGCCCAGGGCAATGAATGCGGCCCGCTCCCGATTGTTCTTGCGGAGCAGTGCCCGCCCGCGCCGGGCTCGTAGAAGTAGGCGGGATAGCCAAGAGCCTGCAGCTTTGCGGGCATCTTACGCGCGTGGCCCGGGTGGACGCGGTCGTCCCGCTTCCTGGTGGCAAGCAGGATCGGCGGAGCGTCGCGCCGTGATAGGCCGAGATTTCCTTTAGGAAAATCCATTCCTCCGGCTTGTCGGGATCGCCATATTCGTCAATCCAGCTCGCGCCCGCCAAAAGCTTGGTGTAGCGGCGCATATCGATAAGCGGGACTGTGCAGAAGAGCGCGCCGAAGCGCTCAGGATAGCGGGTAAGCATATTGGCGATCAGAAGGCCGCCATTCGAGCCGCCCTGGGCGGCAATCCGCCTCGGCAGCGTAATGCCTCTTCGCACGAGGTCGGCGGCAACGGCGGCGAAATCGTCATGGGTGAGACGCTTGCCCTGTCTGCGCCCGGCCTCGTGCCAACGGGTGCCGAACTCGCCGCCGCCCCGGATGTTCGCCACCACGCACGTGCCGCCGCGTTCGAGCCACAGTTTGCCGAGCGAGGAGTTGTAGTGGGGCAGGACCGATTTGCGGTACCAGCCGTAGGCGGTGAGGTGAACCGGGGCATCCCCGTTCCCATTCGCGGGACCGACCTGCGTATAGGGGATCATCTCACCATCGGTCGAGACTGCCTCGTGGCGCGTCACCACCAGCCCGGATGCGTCGAAATTCTCCTGGTCGCGCTTCAGGATTACTGGAGCGCCGAGAGGCGCTGCGGCATTGAGGTCCAATAGGAGAAGCTTCGGCGCTGTGATCGGGTCCTGAGCCGAAATGAGGACCTCTCCGTTGGTCTCGTGACGTTCAGCATCGAGCGACCAAAGGTCAACAGTCCCTTCGGTGGGCACGGTGTCCAGCGCTCGGAGCGTCCATTCGTGGCCCTGGGGGGTGAACATCTCGAAACGTGGATCGAGGTTGACGAGGTAGGAGATAACGAGCTTCCCATTATTCCAGAAGAATGATTGCAGGGAGCGCCTGTCGCCTGGTTCAAAGAGGATGGCAAAACTGCGCTCGCCGGCGATGAAGGAGGAAAGCGAGATGCCGATCAGCGCGTCCGCGGCATGGGTCATCCCTCCGACTGTCCAGGGCTTGCGCGGCTTTACCGCCAGCCAGTCGCCGAAGCCGCTCCACCAGGCGTCCCGAGGAAGGTCGATCCGCATCTTGGGCCCGCTCCTGTCGCCGATTCTGACGATCTTCTCGAAGTAGGCCGGCCGCTCGGTGAACCATAGACGCTCGCTCTCGGCGGTGCGGTCCAGATGGCCGGACACGCCTATGGAGTCGAGACCGGTTTCGAATATTACCGGCGCGGCGAGCGGATCCGCGCCACGCTTCCACAGCCGCACGGTGCGCGCGTAGCCGGAGCGGGTGGCCATGCCATCCCCAAGCGCACTGGAAAGCAGAAGCGTGTCAGGGTCGAGCCAATTAACCTCGCCCTTGGCCTCCGCGAGGCTGAAACCATCGGCGACAAAGCTAAGAGATCCCAGATCGAATTCGCGATGCACGACCGCGTCGCTGCCGCCGCGCGACAGGCGCAGAACGGCTCTTTCCCGTCTCTCCGGCTCAACGGACGCGCCGCCCCAGATCCAGTCCTCTCCGTCACTAGCGGCGAGGGCGTCCAGATCGAGCAGTAGCTCCCACTGAGGATCAACTTTCATGTAGGCGGCAAGGGTGGTCCGGCGCCACAGTCCGCGCGGATTTGGGGCATCTTGCCAGAAATTGTAGAGGTACTGGCCGCGGCGCCCGATCAAGGGGGTCCGGTCAGGGCGATCGAAAATCGCTGTCAGGGCGTCATGGTCCCGCTCGAATTGCGTTCCACCGAAGTGCTCCAGGGTCCTGGCAGACTGGCTGGCGGCCCAGTCAAGTGCCCGTTCGCCTTCTACATTTTCGAGCCAAAGATAGGGATCATCGTCGGGAGCATTCAGCATTGGGCGGAAATCGAATGCCGTCATGTCCGGTTAACCCGAAGAGTGATGTCGCCTGGAAAACAGGCGCAAAGTCTTCCGTCGGCCCGGCAAAGCTCCGTTTTCGCGGCTGCGACCGCATGTTCGGCGCGCATGATCATGTGATGATTTCTCCTGTGTCCGTGCCGCAGCGCGTTTTGCGGACAGCCTCGCAAGAGGCGTGCCAAATGAGAAAATCGTTTCAAAACAATGCGATCAGGCTGGTGGCGCTGTGTCTCATGTCCGACATCGTCGAAGATCCGACAACGAATGCAGCCGTGACCGCCTGATAGAACCTCCCGTGCCAGATCGGTGGGCACTGCGGAATAAGCAGTGAAGCTCGCGAAATCGGCCGAGCTTCGGATCGACATGGGCGACGGGGCGATCGACGACCACTACGCCGCCGGTGTCGGGCGCGCGGCACAGCCTGAGGATTCCGCGGGGGCGATCATCAAATAGCTGCGTTTACGATGGCTCCATCCTGGCCCACCGGTGGGCGCGCAAAAGGCTGCTTTGCGGCCTCATCCCTCCGCCTGGATTGAGTCGCAGGGACCGAATGGCGCACGTGCTTTTGGAACCGGCAGGGTGGCCATAACGCAATTGTCTTCCGGCTATCTTTGCAGAGATTCGACAATCCAGTTGGTGAAGGTCCCATGTCGCCCAATCATTGATGCGCTTAGGTCTGGGCATGCGCCCATCCGCAACCATCTCATCAAGAGCATCCAACACCAACACAGAGAATTGCTTCCCCATGAGAGAGGCCTCGCGGCGGACATAAGATTGCGTCACTCTTCATGATCACGGCCTCCGAGGATGTCGGGATCGAGCCAGTGCAACGGCACGAAAGGTGAAGGATCTGGCAGCTCTTGCAACTGCCGACCTCGATGGACAAGGGCAAATCGCGATCTGTCCGGCAGAGACAAAGATTCTGCACTGTCCGTTCATGAAGACTTCGTGCTGGTCTCCATAAGAGAAGTATTCTGGTGCAGAAGGTGCCCGATTAGCTATTCGGAAAAAGGCGACATCGACGTGCAAATCGGGCGCCGCCGTGAGGCGTCCCCCTCAATGTCGGATTTCCGACAGGATCGCAAATCCGACAACCCATTGTTTAATAAGATTTTCCTTCTCTGGCACGGCCCCTGCATGGGACTCTGCGAACGCATCAGCGAGACGTCTCCATGATCATGCGTACCGAAAATGCCATCGCCGCAGTGAAAACCGCGCTCTCGCCTGCCATCAAGCCGCCGAAAGGCCGGCGCGTCATGGTTGAGGCGGACGATTGCGCCGGCTTCAAACACCTGATGGGCCTGGAAAGCGTCTCGCGTAACGGCGACGCGGTCATCGAGGCAGGCGGAAAGGATATACGTTGATGCCCCCAACCCACGTCCCCGGCATGACCCGTCGATTGTCACCGCGCTGGAATGCTCGGGTCTACATTCGACAACCCGCAGGACAATTCTCGCAAATCCGGTCGGCACCCGGGATCGAAACGTCCGCGAGGGGGCCCAATGGCTATGGCCGATATTCGCCGCGAACAAGCGCCTAGTGGGAAGACTCTATAGGAGGAAAGCAAGTGGAGTTATCTTGCGTTGGGGTCGGTGCTGGGCCGTCTAATTTGAGCCTTGCGTGTCAGATACACGAGCAAGTTGGGCAAGGGGCACTGTTCCTGGATCGGCAGGTCGACTTCCGCTGGCATCCAGGCATCGCTTTCGATTCCTCAGAGCTCCAGGTGAGCCACTTCAAGGATCTGGTCACGCTGGTGAATCCGCGATCAGCCTACACTTTCGTAAACTACCTGTACGAGAGCGGGCGTCTGTACCACTTCCTGAACGCACAGTTCGAGGCTGTGTTCAGAGCTGAGTTTGAGCAGTACCTGAACTGGGCCTTCCACAGGAACCCGCTTGTCCGTGGCGGCGAGACCGTGCACGAAATCCGCTTTGACGGCGAGTTTCGGGTGCGGACGGATAAGGCGGTTCTCGGCGCCAGAAACATGGTGGTCGGCATTGGCAAGCAGGCGCAAATCCCGCCCCAGTTTCAGGGCTGGATTGGACGCAACCTGTTCCACTCATCTGTTTTACTGCACATCCACCCTGACGTGCGGAGAAAGCATGTCTGCGTGGTCGGCGGAGGCCAGTCGGGAGCCGAGGTGATGTTGCATCTTGTCGGCCTCCCGAAAGAACGGCGGCCTGCCTCGATCACTTGGGTCTCGCAGCGCGAAAACTATCTGCCTCTGGACAACAGCCCGTTCACAAACGAGTTGTTCATGCCCTGCTTTTCGGATCGTTTCGCGGCGATGAGCGAGTCGCAGCGTAAGCTGCTCCTGCGGCGTTTCGTGCTTGCCTCGGACGGCATTTCGGAAAGCACGTTGCGCGCGATCTATCAGGCGCTGTACCGCCACGCATTTTTCGAGCCAAACCGATCCGACATCACACTGCGGCCGGGCTGCACCGTCTCGCACTGCATCAACGCCGGCGCGGGTCACAGGCTGACCCTGCAGCACGGCATGGTCGAGGTCGAAGAAGTCACGGCTGACATCGTCATCCTGGCCACCGGTTACGAGAACGCGGTGCCAGACTTCTTGGAACCCATCGCGCACCGGCTGGAGCAGATCGACAATGAATTAGCTATTCGCGAGGATTTTTCGGTGAGCTGGGACGGACCGCGTGACAGACGCATCTTCGTACAAAACGCGAGCCTCGGGCAGCGCGGCCTGGCCGATCCGAACCTAAGCCTGCTGGCCTGGCGCGCGCGCCGCATCCTCGATAGCCTTCTTGGGCGCGCGCCATGCGCGAACCCCGAGCATCCTGGCTTCATCAGCCATACCTCGATCGAGAGCTGGCCCGACCCCGCAGCCGAAGAAATGGGCAGCGGGATATGACTCGTAGACTTTTGATCATCGGCGGTGGCATCCTAGGAATGATGTCCGCCTCCGCTGCGGCGAAGGCCGGAGGCTTCTCCGAAATCATCGTGACCGAACAAGCCCTTGGACCAAGCGGCGCATCGCATTATTCTGGGGGCGTGCATTTCCCCTACGGTTGTCAAGACCGTACCAGGTCGCTCACTCGAAAGAGCGCCGTGGTCTTGGCGGCCATGGCTGGGTCGGCGGTCAGCGGATGGTGCCGGCCTTTAGCGATGCGTGTCGTGGCTGGACCGGGTGAAGCGACTGATCCGGCTCAGTTTACGGAACCCCTGGACCCGGCTGAGCCTGACATAGGCAGTCTCGCGCCGAGCTTCTGCGGACAATATCCGCCGGAGCGGAACGCACTTAGCATCGCCGTCCCACATGACGTGAGTCCGTCTCCGTGGACCCGCAACTTGACCAGCGCCCGACTGCCCTAATTGGGATGTCCGACCAACCAGTCTTTCCAACAGGAGGCTTTTCGCATGTTGACTGATGCACAAAGAGAAAAGTGGCAGAAAGACGGATACGTCAGGCTCGAAAGGTTCTTCGCTCCAGCGGCTCAGGAAGATATCTCTACTTTTGTCGAAGATATGTCACGCTGGGATGTCAGCGATGATAAATGGCTCATGTGGTTCGAGAAGACGACGGACAATCGAAAGATCATCTCCAAGATCGAGAATTTTCTCGACTTCCATGACCCATTGCGTCGTTTGCTCTTAGAAGATCAGCGCATAAAGTCAGCGGTCGAGGATTTGCTTGGCGAAGATTCGCGCAGGCTCAAGGAGTTGCTGATTTTCCACTACCCCGACAGCGGCGGCTATCTCCCGCATCAGGACATTTATCACATTCCACACAAACTCCCCGACCGGATGGTCCATGCGGTGGTTGCCATAGGCATCGACGACTCCGACCCGGAAAACGGCGGGCTTTTCTTCAGCCCCGGCAACCACAAGAAGGGGGTGTTTCCCATGGATGCCGGTGGGGTGATCGATCCTCAAGTCGCCGAAATGTTCTCCTGGGAACCCGTAGTATGGAAGGCTGGCGACATCTTCATCTTCGACGATTACGCACCGCACTACTCACGACCGAACAAAAGCAATCGTTCGCGGCGGACACTCTACTTGGTATTCCAGCGTGCTTCAACCGGTGGACCGACCCGCGCTGAATATAACGTGCTTAAGCGCGCCCTTAACCCGCCCGAGGGCAAAGTGGCCGATCTCGACAAACTCAAGCCCCCAAATGGCATTTTCTATCGCGATTGAGCTCACGCAGCCAGGCGGAGGCATGCACACGAAACTGATCGACCGCTCAAAAATGCGCGGAGAGTATGGCGTTCTGATTTGCGGGCTCGCGGAGCATCGACCGCAGCCCGTTACGACGCTTCGGCACGTGGATTGTGGAGGTGGTCGCAGGGCGGTCTTCTATGACGCCTACAGCCCGACTGGCGCACCCGTCGTCGCCCGCCTGGGGCCCAGAGCCGGATTATTCTGGCCGAGGCCGGCAACGGGTTGGGCTGCCGCTTCTCTGCGCAACTTGCACAAGAGGCTGTTGCGTTGGCAGCCGAAGATACCACTGCTTCAACAGCTTAGGTTCGTCATGCGCAAACACAAGTTTTCTCGAACCGGGCTGTCGCGCGCGTTCGGTATCGACATGGCCACGCTTGGAACGGGAAGCGCCGGCACGGGGTTTTCGTTCGGTAGGGTGGCACCGGGCGTTACATCCGAGCCCCATCGGCACGACGAAATCGAGGCTTTCGTGATCCTGTCAGGATCGGGCAAGGTCAGGACCGACCTTGGGGAAATCTCGGTCGAGGCGGGCGATGTCGTTCTGTTCCACCCTTTTGAAGCGCATGTGCTGCGCAACGACGGAAACGAAGACCTAGATTTCGTCGATGTCTACTGGCGAGACGGCGAGGCCGCCCTTGATGCCGCTGCAAAGACCACGGCTCCACGCGGGCCGATCTTCGTCTTCTCCACGCCACCGACGCCTAATGGCGATCTGCATCTGGGGCATCTTTCTGGCCCTTATTTTGGCGCTGATGTCTACACGCGTTTCCTGCGCATGAAAGGGGTCGAGGCCTACCACCTGACAGGAAGCGACGATTACCAGAGCTACGTCACGATACGCGCCGATGCCGATCAATCGACGCCTGCAAACGTGGCGCGCTACTACGCCGACGAGATTTGCGCCACGCTTGCACTTCTCGATTGTGACGTCCACAGCTTCCAACCCACAATGGACGATGACGGTTACGGCGAGTTTCAAGCCGCGTGTTTCCGCAGTCTTCTGAGCAGCACGGCGGTAGATCTGCGCCAGAGCCCTGCGCTTTTCGATGCTGTGACAGGCCACTATCTTTACGAACCGGATGTTAGCGGCCTCTGCCCCGATTGCGGCGGCTCCGCCGGTGGCAACATCTGCGAGGAATGCGGCGCCCCAAACCTTTGCCACGACTTGGGTGCAGCCCGGTCACGGCAGTCTGCCGAGGCGCCGCTGGTCGGCTCCGTCCGCCGCCCGGAACTTGCCTTGGACCGATGCTACGACAATATCGACCGGCATCTAAGGGCGTCGGGCGTCCCGCTACGGATCTTGGATCTCTTCGCGCGCCTACGCCGACGCGGCAACTTTTCAGTGCCTATTACCCACCCCTCGGACTGGGGCCTGCCGGCCGAAGGGTTCCCGGGGCAAGTGATCTGGGTCTGGCCGGAAATGGCCTTCGGTTTTCTTTACAACATCCAGGCGCTCGGCCGCTTGCTGGGTCGCGATTGGAAGGCGGAGATGCCCGGCAACGACTGGCAGATTGTCCATTTCTTCGGCTTCGACAATTCGTTCTACCACGCGCTACTCTACCCCGCTCTTTACGCCGAGGTCTTCTCCCACTGGACGCCACGCATCCGCTATCACGTCAACGAGTTCTACCTGCTCGACGGCAAGAAGTTCTCAACCAGCTGCCGCCATGCGGTCTGGGGCAAGGAGGTTCTGAGCCCAAAGACAGTCGACGTCGTGCGCCTCCATTTGGGCCTGACACGCCCCGAAAGTGAGCGGACGGATTTCACGCTGGACGCGCTGCGCCGCACCGAGAACGAGGTGTTCCAAGGGAGTTGGCTGAACTGGCTTGATGCGTTGAACCAGGAAATCAAGCAGGATTTTGGCGGCCGTGTACCCGATGCAGGCGACTGGAGCCCGGCCGACCGCGCCTTCTTTGCTCGGATAGAGATCTATCGCGCGGCGATGGAACGCGCCTATTCGGACGAAGGCTTCTCGGTCCGGCGCGCGGCCGCTCAGGTCTGCGATTTCGTGCGCGATTGCGTGATCTACCGTCGGGCGCAAGACTATGCGGCGGCGCGACGTTTCTATCCCGCCCGCAATCGGACTTCGCTAGCCCTTCAGACGGCGGCCGCTGCGATCCTGGCACCGACACTCGCTCCGCTGATGCCCCGATTCGCCAGAACGCTGGCGCGAGGCATCGATGGCGTCTCAACCGAAACATGGCCCCGGTCCGTCCAGCGCCTTGCGCCCGGGACGCGCTTTGATCTCGGACCCGTGTTGGTGTTCTACGCCAAATCCGGCAATCCTCATCTCGATGAGGAGGAAGCACTATGAGCCCAAAGATGCACCAGTGAGCTATCCCGATCTCGACCAGATCTGCGCGGCAATCAAAGCCGATGATGCCAAATATCTTTACTCGCTGTCACTGGCGACCGAAACCGCTATCAAACGGTAGAGACCAGATTGACGGACCTGAACCAACGCATCGTCGACACCCTGGCCCGCGCCTTCGAGACCGCTCAGCCGATCGCTTCCCAGCCCTTGCTGTTTCGTGCCGCAATTGCCGTGTGGGCTCGACTGCGCTGACCAACCTCTTCGGCATCGCGGGATTTCCGTCCTCCAGACGGTCAAGACTGTCATGCGGTTCGAGGCGCTTGGTCAACCTGGCGCGCCCTGGATCATGCGCCGATCACCGGAAATGTCGAATGCGAATGCCTGCCTGATGGTATCTTCGATTCTGTCGGAGCCTGTACTGGCGCGGCAGTCGGCCGAAGAACAACTGAGCTACTGATAATCGGAAGGTAGCAGGTTCAAAATTCTGCCCCACAAACCGGATATTGCGCACAACCAGCGTTCGCGATCGCGATGGTGCACAAGCTTCCAACCAGACCCGCGCAAAGACAGCCCGTCGCCTGAAGATAGTCGGCGAGGGCCGCCAAATCCCTCGCAAGCGTATCCTCCGTCACATGCACGCCGTCTTCGCCGACAATGCACACGCTTGTCTCGTCGAGAGATAAGTCCAGCCGGGGTGCTCCTTCAGGATTGCGTGCTTGCTCGCGTACGGAGCCGCCCCTCAGTTCCCAATCGAGGAGTGATCCTACAATTCACATATTTGGAAATCGCTCGCCAGGTTACCCGGTCTGTGAACCCTGCAAGCCGAAAATTCAGATGCCGCCCATGCAGAGATACTTCATTTCTAGGTAGTCCTCGAGGCCATGGCGGGATCCCTCCCGCCCGATGCCGGACTGTTTTATCCCACCGAACGGCGCCGCTTCTGAAGACATCCGGCCGGTATTTACCCCGACCATTCCATATTCCAAGGCCTCGGCCACACGCCAGACACGCTTCAGGTTGGAGGCATAAAAGTAGGCCGCGAGGCCGTAGATCGTGTCGTTGGCCTCACGCACGACCTGATCCGCATCTTTGAAGCGAATAATCGGTGCCAACGGCCCGAATGTCTCTTCTTGCGCGACGGTCATCTCGCTGGAGACACCGGTCAGGACTGTCGGTTGGAAAAACGTGCCATTCGTGCCGATGCGTTTGCCCCCGCATCGAATTGCGCCGCCTTTGGCGACGGCATCGGCAATATGGGATTCGATCTTGGCCAAAGCGTGCTTGTCGATGAGCGGTCCGATGTCCACTCCGGGAGCGAAACCGTCACCAACTTGAAGTTGGCGAGCCCGTTGCACGAATTTCTCGACGAACTCGTCGTGAACGCCCGACTGGACGTAAAGGCGGTTCGCCGAAACGCAGGTCTGGCCGGCATTGCGGAACTTCGCCTGGATCGCACCGTCAACCGCGGCATCGATATCGGCATCATCGAAGACGATGAAAGGTGCATTGCCGCCGAGCTCAAGGCTGACTTTTTTGATCTGGTCCGAGCACTGGCGCATGAGAAGGCGCCCGATCTCAGTCGACCCGGTGAAGCTGATCTTGCGGACCTTGGGATTGGTACAAAGTTCGCGGCCGACCGCGTCACCTTCGGACGCATAGATCAGGTTGACGACGCCTTCGGGAAAGCCAGCCTGATGGGCGAGGGCGAACATTGCTCCCGCCACGAGCGGCGTCTGTTCAGCGGGCTTGAGGACGATCGTGCAGCCCGCCGCCAAGGCTGGCGAGATTTTGCGCGCCACCATCGAGGCCGGGAAATTCCATGGCGTTATCGTGCCAACAACTCCGATGGGCTGTTTGATTACCAGCATTCGGCGGTCCATCGATGGTGCGGAGATCGTCTCGCCATAGACGCGATTGGCCTCCTCGGCGTACCATTGCAGATACGCCGCAGCATGCGATATCTCCGACTTGGCTTCGGCAAGCGGCTTGCCCATCTCCGCGGTGAGAATCGCGGCGAGATCGTCGGCGTGGTCGATGATCAACTGATGCCATCGCCATAGAACGTCGCTGCGCTCACGTGCGGTCAGCCCTGCCCATCCAGGCTGCGCGACATAGGCCTTATCGATCGCAGCGCATGTCTCCTCGACACCCATGTCGGGTAGTTCTGCCAGCACTTCGCCAGTCGACGGGTTGAGGACCTCGAATGTCCGCTCGCTAATCCGCGTGCCAAGTGCCGGCAGGCGATCAATGGGTCCAAACAGGTCGGGGGATCTCAGGTGACGGATCATCGGCAGGCACAGGGGCAATACCGGATTCCTCCTCAACGCAGCAGGTATATATAGCAGGTGCGGTGTGTACTCCGCGACGTCCGGGTTCTTTATAGGGCCTCGGCCAGACAGCTGGTAGACCACGGTACCCCACTGGAAAGGGAGAATACCTGAATACGCTAGAAGATGCCTCGCGGTTCTACCAGTCGAACGATTGAACAACCGACATCGGCTTCGCCAGCCGCGCGGAGTGGATGCTGGTGGCCTGCGCCTACAATCTGCGGACCACGAATCGGCGACTCTATCCACTCGAAGAGAGGCTGGCCTGAGGAGGAGCGCACCCCAATAATGACGCCTGAACCGGCAAATGCCTGGCAAGGCCCGCGAAAACCGCTCCTCGCGGCTTTAAACAGATCCCGTTTACCGGGCGAGCGCCCGCAAGATGAGAAAGAGGATGGAGAGGAACAGGGGGGCGAAGGCGCGCCGAGGGAAGACCGGCCGGCGCATTTGCATGGGGATGGAGCTCATGATCAATTCCCCGCCTGTTGCTGCGGCAAAAGATAGCCTGTGGTCGAATGGTCGAGCACCAGATAACGCGCGGCGACCGCCTTGACCTCGTCGGTGGTGACCTTGCGGACGCGGTCCGGCCTCTCGAGCACGTCCTTCACATTGCCACCGGTGGTGAGCGTCTTGCCATAAATGTTGGCGATGTGGTCCAGCTCGTCGTGCGCAAAAATCACCGAGCGGATATAGCGGTCTTTGGCCTTGTCCAGCTCGTCGCTGGTGACGCCATCTTTGGCAATCCGGGCGACTTCGGCAACGGCCGCCGCTTCGAGCTCGACGAGCTTTGCATCGCCGCGCGGCGAGCCGGAGATGGTGAAATTGGTGTCGTCTAGCATGGTGCCCTGGAAGGAGGCGCCGGCCGCCGAGGCTATGCCTTGCTTGACGACAAGCTCCTGATACAGCCGGCTGCGGTTACCGCCGCCGAGAATCTCGGCCAGCAGGTCGAGCGCCTCGGCCTCGCCGGGCTCTGCCGTATGATAGGACGGCACCACCCATTGAGTGGAAAAGCTCGGCACCGAAACGCACGCATCGGTCAGCGTCACTGTGCGCCTGGTGTTCTGCTCCGGCTCGACCGGGCGGTTGCGCCGGGGCAGGTCCGGCCCGCGCACAACCTTGCCATAGGTCTTCTCGGCCAGCGCCTTCACCGTTTCCGGTTCGACATCGCCGGCCACCACCAGCACGGCGTTGTTCGGTCGGTAGTATTTGTTGTAGATGGTGAATGCGTCGGTGCCGTTCAGCTTCTCCATCTCCTGCATCCAGCCGATGACCGGAATGCGGTACGGCTGGTTCTGCCGCAACGTCGCGTTGACCTCCTCGTCCAGCAGAGTCTCCGGGTTCGTCTTTCTGCGCCAACGGCGCTCCTCCAGGATGACGTCGCGCTCGGTCTTGATATCATCGTCGTTGAGGATGAGGTTGAACATGCGATCGGCCTCGAAGCCCATCATGTCACCCAACGCCGAGGGCGCCACCGTCTCGAGGAAGGTGGTGTAGTCATAGGCGGTGAAGGCGTTATTGTAGCCGCCGACGGCTGAGACGGCTCGGTCGAACTCGCCGGCGGCGTGGTTGGTCGTCGCCGTGAACATCAGGCGCTCGAGGAAATGGGCAAGGCCTGATTTGCCGGGTGGCTCGTCGGCGCTGCCGATCTTGTACCAGACCATATGAGTGACGATCGGCGCGCGGTGATCGGGGATGACGACCACTTCCATGCCGTTGTCGAGCAGAAAATCCGTCACCTTGCCGCCGGCGGTGGCGGCCAGAGCCGGAGCGGTCGTCACCACGGCCAGCGCGGTGGCAATGAACGCCTTGCGCAGCCAAGGGGACGATCGATGGCTCCGGTTGTGGTGGCTGGTCGAAAGGCAAGGTTCGAGGCAAAGTGATTTGTTCCTAATTTTGATGAAGGCGCTGCGTCCCCGTCTCCCCGCGTGGGAGGATCGGCGGGCAGCGCCGAGCGAGATAAATAAGCTCTTCATGGGGCCAGGCCTTCCCCGAGCCTCATCTTTGGATCGACCCAGGAGACCTGTGGCGGTATTTCTTGGTGAGGTGATCATGGGACGGATTCTCCTTGGTCCGCGACGCCTTGCGGATGACCAAGCATGCACCGTGCCAGATCAGAAAACCGTTCGAGGCAGTGGACAAATCGGGCTCTGCCATGTTGCGCATTCGACATTGTCGGACATCGGACAGGGCCGAACGCGACGCGCGCGGCTGAGAACATCTTCTTCGTTCGGAAGACGGTTGGGCGCGCTGCCGGGGAGGGGTATAGGATGCACTTCGAATGGCCGCTGCACTGACGGTGAGAATGGAGATGTTGGTCGCCCCAGCGGGACCCTGTCCTCGACAGCCAGACCGGGTCGATGCTGAAGGGCAGAGGCGTGAGCAGCCCAGCCAACTCGAACCCGGAGCCTGCTCGCGCGCTAGGACGGATCTGATCCAAAAATCGGCAAGTTGGGCGATATCCGCGAGGCGCTGGAAAACGAAGATCGTAGGACTCGGGCGGGAAAAAACGATGCGGTCGCGCGCTTCTGGCGTAATGCGCCTGCCGCGAGGCCGTTGAGCCTGATGAGTTGCTGCGGGAAAGGGGAGTGTTTGCGCGGGACCTTGGTCAAACGTAAGAAACAACCGTCGAGCTCGCCGTAGAGGGGCATGCAGGCACGTCTGTCGCTGGAGGACAGCAGCACGGAAGCTGTCCGCGCTTGCCGTCGTCGCTGGGTACCAAACAGGAGAATTCGGCGGTCGCGGTCGAATTCATCTGCGCAAATACCGACTGGCTGTGCTCGGTTTGCCGGCGAACAGATTTTGCCTTCTTTGCGGCTGCAAACGCATCCCTGGCGGCGTGGTCCCTTAGGTCAAGAGCATCGGGTGAGTAACAGCCTGATCCTGCTCAATCTGATACGCGCCAACCGCCTCGCCGGATTGTGGAACCGCTCGCGGGTAGCTTCTACCACAAACAGCAAGGTCATGAAATCAAGTAGGAAGTCGTCGATCGCTTGGGCGATTGTTTCTGACTTGCCCTTGAACTGGTCCAGCAAAACGCGCGCGTTATCGATCGCTTCCACGCTGGTGGCATCGATCAACCCCTCGACCCTCTTGAAACAATCCAATTCGAAACTCCTTCAAGCGCTTGCCAAGCCGTTATGCACGAAGGTAGCTCCGTCAACTACCCGGCCTTTGACCTGGCGGCACGAGCAGCGGTCGGCCTTACGTCCCGTGCCTCCAAGCACCAGCCCTAGACGTGGCGCTGAGGAGCGTTGGAAGGATCGGGCGCTTCCGGCCATGCTCGAGCGGTAGTGTAGGACAGTGCTTGCTGGCGACTACGGCCAAAATGGAGTGCGCCAGCTGATCGGGGCTTAACAATTTTTCGCTTTTTGCTGCGCCCAAGTCTCGGCTATGAGTCAGGCAGGCCTAATGGCCTGCCCGACGTTGCAATTGTTAAGGAGGAACACGTATATGCCTACTGGAACGGTAAAGTGGTTCAACAGCACCAAGGGGTTTGGATTTATCCAGCCCGACAATGGCGGTCCGGATGTTTTCGTCCACATTTCCGCTGTCGAACGCGCGGGCCTCTCGACCCTCGCTGACGGCCAGAAGATCAACTATGAGATCGAGCAGGATCGCCGCACCGGCAAATCCTCCGCTGGCAGCCTCAGCAAAGCTGGTTGAAATTTTCTCCTGCGTCCTGGCAAGAGTGGGCGCGTAGGTCCGGAGGTCCTCACGGCCGCTCGATAGGAGCGAGCAAAAACTGAGGGCAGCAGATTGCTGCAGGCGTCGCGAATTCCTTATGAAGGGTTGGCCCCGCCTTTTTGTGACGATATGACGCGCAGATTAAGCCGATGGCTGCAACGCTCCAGAACAAATCTCCATTGCCGAAATCAAGCCGCGACCTTCTTGCGGGTTCGCTTCGTCGGCGCCGGCTCCGGCGCTTCCGGCGCTTTCGGTTTGCGGCCGAGCCCCATTGTCTTGGCCAATGACGAGCGCGCCGCGGCGTAGTTCGGCGCGACCATGGGATAATCCGCCGACAGGCCCCATTTGGCCCGATATCCATCCGGCGTCAGCCCATAGTGGGTCGACAGATGGCGCTTTAGCGATTTGAATTTCTTCCCGTCCTCAAGGGAGATGATGTAGTCCGGTGTCACCGACTTCCTGATCGGGACTGCAGGCGTAAGGGCAACCGGCTCTTTTGCAGAGACACCTTCCGCCGTCCCTTTCAGAGCCGCGTGCACTTGGCCGATGAGGGCAGGGAGATCCCCCACCGGGATCGGATTGTTGGAGACATAGGCTGAGACGACATCGGCCGTGAGCTCGATGAGGGTGTTGATGTTTTTTTCGGCTTCTTCTGTCATGAAACTCTCCAGGCGGCGTGAAACACAGTCGGCGAAGCGTCGCTTCATAGTGGCGGTCTCCGCTGAAAGCAACCAAGGTCTCGACAGGATTATTGCGATGCTCGTCCAGCGAGATCTATGGCGCAGTATCGCGCCGTCATGACCGTTGATGCGTTCCGTTGTTGGCGACCTGCCGCGGTGCTTGCGCATTTTCAGGCGCGTCTCGGCCGTAAGCTTTGCGCCAAAATGACCAGTAATCTCGAAACGAAGCGGGCTATTCCTGTTTCGCCATTCTCTTTTTGGCTGTGAAATCGATGGCAGAGCAGTGGCCGCTTCCTGGTGGCGCGTGGAGGAACTATCAAGCGTTGATTCGCAATGGTCGAAACGATCTAGATTCATCCGGTGAGCCGCTCTTGCAGCAGGATGTTAGGGATTGACCCGCTGGCAAACCGAGGACATCACGCCGCTGCTTTGCTATTGAACCGCTATCGCTGTGACAACACATTCCGCAATGGTGGGCGGGTGTAGAGGAGGCGCCTGTTCACGCAAAACTAGCGGTTTCAGCAGGTCGGGAGGAACGAATGAGCTCAGGGACTTTCAGCAGCCCACTTTTCGTAAGGCGTGCAGCGCACATCGTGCAAGAGATTGCCAGTCCTGCGGATGCTATCGATTTTCTCAACGAATGGCCAGAAGCTCGCAGAGACCGGATCTACGAAGCCGCCCTCAGGGCGTGCTTTGATGCATACAACGGACGAAAACCTGCGAGCGCAGCGCGCAAGGCTGTTTTCCGCTTTGCGAAACAGGTCGCCATATTGGAAGATGCAACCTCGGCGATGCAATGGCTCGCTGCCTGCTGTCGGGCAGTGGAAAAGCGCAAGTATAGGCGCCGCAGTCGTGTGTGAGGCTGGAGCGGGTACGCCGACGAGGTTATTGTGTCGAGATTTCGCCGGCATCTGGAGCGTAGTGTAGCGAACAAACAATATTTGCGGCGCTATGGCGATGTTAATCATCTTGTTGTATTTGTAAATCAGCTTCTCGCGATAGGATTGCAACGCCTCCGGTGTGAAAATCACTGCGTGGGACTTGGTTCTCAAATTCATGATGGTAAATTACCGTGTAATGATTGCAAAGCAGTTGTCCCATCGAAGCAAGATGTAAACGAAGCCAAATTGTGCTCCGTCGTCTGCCAATATTCGCTCTATGGAGGCCTACAAGCCAATTAAAACAGCTACTCGGGCGCCTCTGAAATTCGTGTAATTCTGCTCACCCCAAACGGCCCTCTACAGTCGAAATAAGATCGTCCCGCAAAGGTGCTACAAGACACTATCGCGGATCGATTTGGGCCAAGGTCGATCTGGCGAAGGCAGGCGGAAGTCGAGCAGGACCTGCTGCGGAACAGATAACCGGCCCCAAACCGAATCCGACACGGTGGCCCCGATTTCTTCATAGTTGAAGGCGCAGAGAGAACCGGAGCACGGCTCCGGCGCCGCCGCTTGCCGAGCAGCGATCCTCCGCCTCCCAAAATCCAATCGAGAAGAGCGTTCAATTCCGGGACGGTCCAAGCTCTGCCGCAAAAACAGGTGTCAGACCCCCGGTCCTCTCCCGCAACTGATCTAGCGCAGGGCGTTCATGAGCCGCATATCCCAGAGTGGCTGCGTGCACGACGCAGCGAGATCATTTATGAAAATCCTATTCAGTACGATGGCTGTCCCCTTGCTGACGGCCACCGCCTTTGCTGCGGATTCGATCCCCGCAGACCTCAGAGAAACGGCAATGGCCACTTTCAAGGCTTTGCCACCCACCACCCCGGCAGTCGCCAACAACCCGATCACCCCGGAAAAGATCGCTCTCGGCAAGGCACTGTTCTTCGATCCACGCGTCTCTGCGTCAGGCGTCTTGTCGTGCAACTCGTGCCACAACCTGGCCACCGGCGGCGACGACAATCACGAAACCTCGATCGGCCATGGTTGGCAGAAGGGACAGCGCAACGCGCCGACTGTACTGAACGCTGTCTTCAACATCGCCCAGTTCTGGGATGGTCGTGCCGAAGACCTGAAGGCTCAGGCGAAGGGACCGGTCCAAGCCGGGATCGAAATGGCCAATACACCGGGCCAAGTCATCACCACGCTCAAGTCCATGCCGCAATATGTCGAGTGGTTCGATGCAGCTTTTCCGGCTGAAGCCGATCGGGTCACCTTCGACAACCTCGCCAAGGCAATCGAAGCCTTCGAGGCGACACTGGTCACGCCGGCCCCCTTCGACAGTTTCCTGAATGGCGATGACGCCGCCATGACTTCCGAACAGAAACAGGGCCTGGCGCTTTTCATGGACAAAGGCTGCTCGTCCTGCCATGGCGGTATCAACGTTGGTGGGCAAGCCTATTACCCATTCGGCCTCGTGGAACAGCCCAGCGCCGAGGTCCTGCCGGAAAAAGACAAGGGCCGATTTGCGGTCACCAATGCAGCCGACGATTCCTATGTTTTCCGCGTGGCGCCGCTGCGCAACGTTGCACTCACCGCGCCATACTTTCATTCGGGCAAGGTTTGGGATCTGAAACAGGCCGTTGCCATCATGGGAACCACCCAGCTTGGCGTGGTACTGGCGGACGAAGAAGTCGACCTGCTTGTTGCCTTCCTCAACTCGCTGACCGGAAAGGCACCCGAGGTCGCCTATCCCATCTTACCCGCCGAAACGGCGACAACACCCCGGCCTATAACGCAGATCTTAGGAAAATAAACGGCCAGCTAACTGCGGAACATCGCAATTGACAATGATTGCGACTTTTACTGGACGAGACGAGTCGCGACGTCCATGAGAACGCAAATGGCTCGTTTCCAAAGTGCAGACACTGCTTCCGTCACCAGCTCGTTGCGATGGAATCATGTTTGGGATCTGGCGTGCGACATGCCAAGGAAGGCGTCTGACGCATGAGGTTCGCGCGCTGTCGATACCGCGCGGCGGCCGGCCATCCGCTGGCGGCCGAATTGCCGCGCGCCGAAGTGATCGGCCCCCTTAGGGCGAAGGGGCAGCCACTCCGTCCTCCATGTCCAGCGATTCTTCGACTGCTTCCGGATTCCGGGCGATGGTCCAAAGGAGAGTATTCGCCGCTGCATCCGGTTTCGAGCGACCTTGCTCCCAGTTTCGAAGCGTTGCCAGATCGAGGCCATACCTCACGGAGAATGCCTCCTGAGAGAGCTTCGTGCGATCCCGGACTTCGCGAACACTTATCGGCCGCGGCGCATGAACCTTCGCGATCACGCCTGCGGACGACAGTTCATTCTGCAGTGCCAATAGGTCGTCGACGCAAGGAACCGTCACGAACGCCTTGCCGTGATCGACCATCTCCGTGAGTATCGCGTGGGCCGTCCTGAGCGGCAGCTGTCTCTTAACGAGAATCCGGGCGGCCTCAGGAGTATTCGCGCCGTGAAGAAAACTGAGGCTCAGTCGGACGGGAGAGCCTGACGACACCGGGACGACGTCCCGGGTTCGCACCCGTTGTCCGTACCGCTCCATGAATTTCGATGTAGTCGACATTAAGCTTCTCCGCGATCACTCGACCGAGCTTGCGCAATTTGGACCATCCCCACTGGAGGCATCGCGATAAAAGTACGCCAAACAACGCTAAGGGAGAACAAGCAGTGATCTGATTTCGTTCGACGCTCGTTTTCGAGAGCCGTTCTGGGTCGTTCGCAATCAACTGTGTAGGCCAGCGGAGCGAGCAAGGAGCGCCAGATCCGGACAGGGCTGAGTGGGGTGTTTCTCCGAAAGGTGGGCCATGCCCTAAGGAACACGAGATGTAGTGGACTCGTCGATTCGCGCGGTTTCGATTCGCGCACCCGGGCACAACGCTTGGATAAGTCCCATCAAATGCTCTCCGGTGGCCGTCATCTGTTTAGCTGACATTGGGCCGAGGGCTTCCAGCACGAGCCACATGGCGCGGGTATCGACCGTGACCATGGTGCGCCGCCCCTGCCGCCAGTTCCAGCGGCGGCACGTGACACCGGCATCATCGCACCAGATGACTTCGCCCGGTTCAGGATGCTCGGTTACCATTTCACCTTGCTGGATCGTGTCGAATGGCTCCGCTCCCTTCGCAATTAAAAGTCTCGGGACCCCCTGGTAGAGATCGAGATCCTCCCCGCCAATCGGAACGCCATACAACACGCTGACGGCATTGTAGGCATCAACCAGTGGGGATATCCGCGGGAGAGAGCCATCTTTCCGCACCCGCTTGAGAAGCGCGGCGGCCGAGCACGGCGTTCGATTGGCCTTTGTGCCGAAAGCCTCGTAGGCAACGGCCCACGCCGCAAGATGCGCGTCCCTTTGGGCGTCATCGCGAAGCGCCGCCTGTTCCGCCGCCGCAATCGTGTCGTTCAACGCCTGTGCATCCGGCACGTCGATTTCAGCGTTCCGCACCACAATGCTGATCAGATGAAAATCCGGGTAGCGGGCCTTGATCTCGGGGGCAATCAATGGCGTGAAAGACATGGGATGCTCTTTTCTCATGGGGAGGCTTTGCGCTGCGGGTCGTTCGGGAAATGTTTGAAGAAAGGTGCTTGTCGAGCGTCCAGATCTTCTGGCATCGGCATGGTGCATGCCGCACCATGCGCTGGATAATTCCATCATTCGGCCGTGGACAAGGCCTGGTAGAGATCGTCGATTATCTCTTGCGGGTGCTCGAGCCCGCCTCGGCCGGCAACAAGCTACGCCTCCGCCAGATCCTCCATTTCATAAAAGGCAGCGGGCGCGATATGGATGTGAAGCAGCTTTCCTTGCCGGTTATGCATCGCTCTCGGAAATTCGTCTCGCACGAAAATCTGCCGCCAAACTGGCCTGATCAACAGCACCAGTTGCATAGCGTTTTCCCAGTCCAGTTGGCTTTGCAATGAAATGCGGTTCAGCCCAAGGGTCGGTTTCCTCGCCAGCACGCCACGTCCCCGCCGTTTTAGCCACCGTGTCCCGGCAACGCGTCTTGCACCTGCTTGACAACCGCTCGCAGGATCTCAACGCCCTTCTCGATTTGCCGAATGCTCAAGGCGGCATAGCCCATGACAAGCCCCACGCGATCGATGTGGCTTTCGTCCGATTGCCGCTCGTAGAGGGGCGAGATCAGGTGCAGCCCCAGGCCCGCGCCTCGGGCGGCTTCGACCAAGGTCGTTTCCCGCGATCGCGGCAGTTCGTCGAACCAAACGACGACGTGCAGACCGGCCTCTGCTCCCTGGACAGCGATGCGATCTCCGAAGCTGCGCCGCAAGGCGCCCAACAACGCCTCCCGACGCTCGCCGTTCAGCCTGCGCACACGCCGCACATGGCTTTCGTAGCCGCCACTCTCGATCAAAGAGGCCAGAGCCTCCTGTTCAGCGACCGGCGAATGTCGGTCCGCGAATTGTTTGGCGGTAGCGAAGACCTCCTGCAATTCCGTCGGGACGACGAGGTAGCCGATACGCAGCATCGGCGAGAGCGTTTTGGAGATCGTGCCGAGGTAGATGACAGCCCCGTGGTCCTCAAGACTGTGCAGCGGAGGGACCGGATTGATGTCGTAGCGATATTCGCTGTCGTAGTCGTCCTCGATCACATAGGCGTTGTTGTGCCGCGCCCATTCCAGAAGCTGATGGCGGCGCGCGATCGGCATGACGCCGCCCAGCGGAAACTGATGCGATGGCGTGACATAGGCCAGTCGTGCCCCGATCCCCGCCAGCAACTCCGTCTTCATCCCGTCCTCGTCGACGGTGACCGGGACGGGCGAGGCACCCGTACTGGCAAAGACCTGACGCGCCATCCTATAGCACGGGTCCTCGATGACGAAGCGGTCGGCGGGATCGAGAAGCAGGCGAGCGCACAGATCTAGGCCCTGCTGCGAACCGTTGACGATGATGATCTGCTCGAGGTCGCAGCTCAGAGTTCGGGCGCGCCAGAGATAGCCCTGGAGCGCCTGGCGCAGCCCACGCCAGCCGCGAGGATCGTCATAGGCAAGACGCAACGGGCGCTGCCCCATCGCCTCGTTCATCGCACGTTTCCAGACCAATGCGGGGAAGTCTGACGGCGCCAGGTCGCCATAGCGGAAATCGACCTTCAGTCCAGTCGGCAGATAATCCGGCCAGGGCGGCGTAACGCGCAGTCGTTCGCCATAGGCGGACAGATGAACCGGGCCGACTCGTTTCGCGACAGTGCGGCTCGTCTCAGGACCGATCAGCGAGGATGCAACGCGAGGTCGTGCGCCTTGACGGACTTCGATAAAACCTTCCGCGGTCAGTTGGTCATAGGCGACCGTCACCGTCGTTCGCGAAACCCCAAGGTCATTTGCCAGGCCGCGGGAGGACGGCAGCTGACTACCGGTTTCATAGACGCCGCCGAGGATTTGCTCGCGAAGAGCCTCGTAGATCTGGCGTGCACCCATCGCGTGCGAGCGACCTGCAGAACCGGCACTTGAAGACTGGACCATTTCATTCATTGCTCACTGGATATTTCACATTGGCCAGTTTGCCGTCAATCTTTCGGAAACCCAAGAAAGATCTAGAGGCCGAATGACCCGTTCCTATCAATCCGAAACCGATGCTCTCACGCGGTCGCTCCACGACACCGGTCCCGGATTCGCCACTCGGGCGATCCATCATGGCTACGATCCCGCCGGCTTTTCCAATGCCGTTCAGCCGCCAGTCTTCTTGACCTCGACCTATGGATTCGAAAGCGTGGCAGCGAACGAGGCCGCCGCCGCGCTTGGCGGAAGGCTCTATGCGCGCGAATACAATCCGACGACGGAGATCCTAGAACAACGGCTTGCCAATCTGGAAGGAGCCGAGGCAGGTTTGGTCGTTGCCTCGGGGATGGCGGCTTTCGGGACGCTGATCCTGTCGCTCCTGTCCCAAGGGGATGAACTCATCGTCCACAGGACACTTTATGCGAACACGCTTGCCATGGTCGAACAGGCGGTCCCCCGCTTCGGCATCAAGGTCGTCGCGGTCGACCTGTCCGATCCTCACAATCTCGATGCCGCGATCACCGAGCGGACCCGGCTTGTTTTCTTCGAGACGCCGGTGAATCCGCTGAGCCGCATCCTCGACATCGCTGCCATTGCCGAGCGCGCCCACGCGCGCGGTGTAAAGGTTGCAGTCGACAGCACCTTCGCCTCCCCCGCGCTCCAGCGGCCGCTCGAACATGGGGCAGACCTCGTGCTCCACTCGCTGACCAAATACATCAATGGGCACGGCGATGCCCTTGGCGGGGCGATTCTCGGCGACGCGCAAACGCTCCGCACGCTGCACGAAACGGGCCTGCGCTACATCACCGGCGCAGCGCTCTCGCCCATGTCAGCCTTCCTGATCCTGCGCGGTCTGAAGACGCTCACGCTGCGCATGGAACGGCATAGCGCCACTGCCCTTGCGGTGGCTCAGGCGCTCGAGGCGCACCCGGCGGTGGCATGGGTGAGGTATCCCTTCCTCGACTCGCACCCTGATCAGGTGACGGCGCGAAAGCAGATGTCCCAAGGGTCGGGCATGTTAGCCTTTGGCCTCCACGCTGGGTTCGAGGGCGCGCGGCGGATGATGGACCGGCTCAACCTGATCACCCGGGCTGTCAGCCTCGGCGATGCCGACAGTCTCATCTATCATCCGGCAAGCCTGACCCGTGCTCGTCAGCCGATCCGCAAGGATGCGCATCTGGCCGATGGAGTCGGCGAGGACCTCATGCGTCTCTCGGTGGGTCTTGAAGACGCCGATGACCTAATCGCCGACCTGCGGCGGGCTCTGGACGCCTTGTGATGACCTGTCGTCCGGCCAGTCCTGCGCTCACGCACAAACCTGGAGCCTTGCCATGGCATTCCTGAGCGGTCTTTCCGCGTTTCCCATCACGCCCGCCGATCGTGACGGCCGCGTCGATACCGTTGCTCTGCGCAAGCTGATTGCCAGGCTTGGCGCCGCTCAGGTCGACTCCATCGGTCTTCTCGGCAGCACCGGCACCTACATGTATCTGTCGCGCGAGGAACGGCGACGGACGCTCGCCGAGACCTTGGACGAAATCGCCGGGCGAACGCCGGTCGTGGTGGGTGTGGGCGCGTTGCGCACCGATGAAGCAGTGAGGTTCGCGCAGGACGCCAAGGCCCTTGGAGTTGCCGCGGGGCTGCTTGCGGCCGCCTCCTACACCCCGCTCACTGAGGACGAGGTGTTCGAACATTTCTCGACGGTGGCGTGCGAGAGCGGCCTGCCGATTGTCGTCTACGACAATCCAGGAACGACGCATTTCCATTTCACCCCAGCACTCGTCAGCCGCCTGGCAAAGGTGGGTGGGATTGTCGCTATCAAGAATCCGACAGACAAGGGCGATGCGATCAAGAGCCATCTGGCCGACCAGAGGCGCACTGTGCCGGAAGGGTTCTCAATCGGCTACAGCGGCGACTGGAACGCCGCAGAGGCCATGATCGCCGGCGCCGACACATGGTACAGCGTCCTCGCCGGCATCCTGCCCGAGGTCTGCGTGAAGATCGTCACGGCGGCGCAACAGGGCGATGCGGCCGAAGCGCGACGGATCGATGCCACGCTTGCGCCGCTCTGGAGCCTCTTCAAGGAGTTCTCGAGCCTTCGCGTCGTCTATGCACTTGCCGAATTGCTCGACATTTGCCGTGCCGACCCCCCGCGTCCCATCCTGCCTCTGCCCTCAGCAGCGAAGGGCCAGATCGCCGCCGCGTTGGAACGCTTGCCATCGGATGTCAACCGGTGAATAGCGAACCCGGCGGCCAGTGAAGGAACCTATCATGTATGTACCCGGGCATTTCGAAAAACCGAGCCGAGAAGTCCTTTACGAACTGATCGAGAACAGCGCACTTGGCATGTTGATAACCCATGGCCGGAGCGGTCTCGACGCCAATCACATCCCCTTCGAACTCGACACGTCACAGGGAGAAAACGGTACTCTTTACTCCTGCGCGATTAGTACACGTGCCGAAGGAAGTGCACATTCTCGCTCGAGTGACGTTTTCAAAGGATGTGATCGCGTTTTGGCACATTCACAGCCGACATGCGGCAGCCGGTAACTCACCACATGGTGAGCAACCAGGAAACCCTCAGGCCTACACTTTCTCCCGGAGCGCACGTGCTGCAGCGACCATGTTCATGAGGGCAGGGCGGACCTCCTCCCATTTGCGTGTTTTGAGGCCACAGTCCGGGTTTACCCACAGTTGGGCATCCGACAGTCGGTCGCGGGCAAGCATGACGAGGTCCGAAATCTCCCCGACTTCCGGGACACGTGGTGAGTGAATGTCGTAGACTCCGGGCCCGATTTCGTTCGGATATTTGGAGCTCGTGAAGGCGTCCAGCAGTTCCATTTTCGAGCGCGACGTCTCAATCGAAATGACATCCGCATCCATTTCAGCGATCGCGTCGATGATCTCGTTGAACTCCGAATAGCACATGTGGGTATGGATTTGAGTCGCGTCCTTTACACCCGTTGAAGCGATCCGGAAGCATTCGACAGCCCAGTCGAGATAGTCGTTCCAATCAGACTGGCGCAGTGGCAATCCTTCGCGAAACGCGGCCTCATCGATCTGGATCATCCTTGCGCCGGACCATTCGAGATCCGTCACTTCGTCGCGGATGGCGAGCGCGATCTGGCGGCATGCTTCGGAGCGAGGTACGTCGTCGCGAACAAATGACCAGTTGAGAATGGTCACTGGGCCTGTGAGCATTCCCTTCACAGGGTTTTCCGTAAGCGACTGGGCGAACTGCCACCAGCGCAGCGTCATCGGATTGGGCCTCGATACGTCGCCGAAGATGATGGGGGGACGCACGTAACGCGACCCATAGCTCTGCACCCAGGCATGCTGGGTGAAGGCGAAGCCGGACAGCTGCTCGCCGAAATGCTGTACCATGTCGTTTCGTTCGAACTCACCGTGCACCAGCACGTCCAGCCCGATCTCTTCCTGCCACCGAATTGCAGCCTCGATCTCCTTCTTCAGGTAGGTCTCGTAGTCGACATAGCTCAGCTGGCCCTTCGCATGAGCGGCCCGCGCCCTGCGTACCTGCGGCGTCTGCGGGAAGGACCCGATGGTCGTCGTCGGGAACGGCGGCAGTCCGAGCGTGCCGGCCTGGACTCTGGAGCGCTCGGCAAAAGCGCTCTCTCGTCGCTTCATGCTGTCGTCAATGCTGGCGATCCGCCCCTCAATCAGCGGGTCATGGATCTTCGTGGATGTCAGGCGAGTGGCGGCAGCCTCGGCAGACGCTTTCAACGCGCCTGCCACCGCATCCCTGCCTTGAGTCAGGGCCCGGGCCAGCAACACCAACTCGTCGGTCTTCTGGGCCGCGAAGGCGAGCCACGACCTGATGTCCGCGTCGAGTTCGGTCTCCATGCGCAGGTCGATCGGCACGTGCAGCATCGAGCAAGAAGGCGCGATCTCGACGCGGTCCAAGGGCCAGCCGGCGACGATCGGTTTGATGCGGTCGAGAATGGCGGGCAGGTTCGCACGCCAGACGTTGCGGCCATCGATCAAGCCAAGCGAGAGCACCAGATCCTTCGGTGCGAGCCGACCCACCGTTTCCAGCTGCTCGGGAGCGCGCACGAGATCAATATGCAGCCCGGCCAGGGGCAGACAAACCGCGGTTTCGAGATTGTCTCCCAGGGGCCCGAAATAGGTAGCCAGCATGATCTTCAGCTCGGGCGCGGCTTTCGACAGCTGGCCATAGGCGAATTCGAACGCAGCTCGTTCGTTCGGGTTCAGATCGAGGACAAGCGCTGGCTCATCGATCTGCACCCAGTCGGCTCCAGACAGCTTCAGCCTCTGCAGGAGTTGCTCGTAGACGGGCAGCAGCCGCGGCAGGAGCGCGATGGGATCGAATCCTTCGGCAGGCGATTTCGCCAGCTTGAGGAAGGTGATCGGTCCAAGGATGACTGGGCGTGTGTGAACGCCGAGAGCTTTAGCCTCGATGAAGTAATCGACCGGTTTCGTCGACGAGAGGGCGAACGTCTGATCATCGTTGAGTTCCGGCACAATGTAGTGATAGTTGGTGTCAAACCACTTGGTCATTTCCATCGCGGTTACATCAGACCGATGAGCCGCCTGCTGGTGACCAGCGTGTCGACAATCCTCCGTCTGACCCTGGTTGCCCCGCGCCATTGCGAAGTAGATGTCAAGTGGAACCTCGCCGCTATTCCAGCCGTAACGGGATGGAACGGCGCCGACCATGGCTGCGGTGTCGAGCACATGGTCGTAGAGCGAGAAGTCGTTCGACGGGATTTTCGACACGCCGCGATCGTGCTGCTCCTCCCAGCTAGCGGCACGGAGCGCCTTCGCGGTCGTGAGAAGGTCGGCAGCGGACGATTTTCCGGACCAGTAGCTTTCAAGCGCGAATTTCAGTTCTCGCCGACGACCGAAGCGGGGCACGCCGAGCGTTGCTACAGGAATTTGCTGAGAGATAGTCATGCCAGACCCCGATGGTTGGGGCGTCGGTGACAAGGAAGGCGCTAGCAGGCCGGCACGAACGCCAGGCTGCAGCGGCCACCGAGACACCCCGCCCGTGGACGTAATTCGCCGTGGCAGGTCTCCTGGCTCGCGGGGTCATAGCCTCTACCCGTCTTCCCAAGGCTATTCGCCTCAGTGACATGAGTGGGGTTGGCTCGCCGCTAACAGTTGCGGGGGCAGCGCCGGCATCGCACCGGCTTCCCTCTTAGCTCCGCTGCGGCAGCGCCGTACGGAGAACCACGACGCGGGAGACAATTACAGCAGTTCGCTCCATTGTCAACGCCGCATAAAGAAATGTTTATGTCGTTATGTTAAATTTCCGTTGGCATGTTCCAAAGGTCGCCTCGAAATCGAAAACTGTGGAAGCCTTGAGCGGCCGGTAAATCAAAGCAATGACGCACGGCGCCCTTGTCCAGGAGGATAGGAGTTCGTCGGCTGCCGGCAGCAAACATACCGGCAAGCGCCGTGGTGCTGCTTAGCGCATCACGCGAACCACCTCGGCGTCGAACTTCGGCTCTGAGGTTCCGACCGCTTCGTTGGTGATCTGCTCGCGACCATATTCGGCTCAATGGCGAGGCTGTTGCCCATGTGGAAGCTGTTGGCCGTGATGCCCTCGGTGATATGACACAACGATTTCGGGGGGAGCACACCGAGGCCAGGCGCAGCGGCGTGTTGCGAAGTGATCGAGGCCAATGTCTCGAACTGCTTGTTCGCAGCCCACCGGCTCAAGGTAACCCGGCTCAAACCACCGGGCTAGCTCAAGTCCTGTCCAAATGAGGCCTGAGCGGCAAATCGTCGTGCACGCGCACGGTTTGGCGTTCGATCTTGTGATGCGTCTTGGGCGGACAATCGCCACGGTGCAGCGCGCAGAAGCGGTCCCCAATTCGGAAGCCGAGGGCGGTGAGGGCAAGCCAGCGCCACAGGCGGAAGGGGACTTGGACCTGTTTGCCCTGCTGGACCACAAGTTCGCGACACAGGGCCTCAAGGAGAAGACCAAGAGTGATTATGCGCGGGACCTCGCCAAATTCATCAAAAGCAGCGGGCAGTCAAAGTTCGGCGCCGATTGACATGGAGATAGCCATCGCGGCGGACCGCCCAGGCGGACCGCAAGCCGGAATACAACCGGGTGCAGGCGGCCAAGCTCGTCCACAAGATGGCGTCGGGCACACACCGGCGATGGGAGAGCGGACCGTGGAGTGCAGGAACTTCACGCCTATCCACGCTCCCGTGGACGTGTCCTGCGGCACATCGGCAGCGATATTGAGGAGGCAGTTGAGCTTCTGGTCGAGCACTCTTACCTGCCACTACCTACGCTTAACGTCATCTCGTACTGAAAACGCACCACGCAAGGTCGAGATGTAACATGCGCCCTTCGTGGATGGTTCTAAGCTTCCTCGGGCGCGGTCAATCTGTGATAACGGTCGCTTGGAACCTCCATCACCGCGACGCGATCAAGGTTGGCGTATCGCGCTCGGTAGTAACCTTCTTCCTCCACTTCGGCGAAACTACACTGGGGAACGTCAAAGGTCGCAGCTTCCAATCCGAAGAAAGTCGTAGCGGTTTCTTCATCCAAGAAGTTCCACTCATCTTCTCCGTCGTCATATGTGACGCGAACATAGGAGGCCATGCGCACGGCTTCCTGATCACCCATCTCTGCGATGATGGCATCGCATTCTTTCTTCAGCTTTCCTGAAACCTCACCCTTATCCCAGTCATCCAAAGCCCGATAGATTTCTGGATGATAATACTCTGGCATCTCCTCTACATCGTCACCGATAAGCTCAATGGTGCGGACATATTGCGGATTTATCAAGAGTATTTTGTTGTCAAGGCTCCAACAATACAGCCATGGCCTGCTTGTGTTATTTCTGCGCAGATTATGAAGTTCCTTCAACTGACGTAAAATCGATTCACGCGCCTTTTCATCGATAGGATATTGGCGGCTGCCAACAGTCGTCTTGATTCTGAGCGTGCCGTATCGCGTTTCGGCATCGGCAATTGCAAACGGGCTCGTGCGCCACTCCTCGACATCAATCTTCCAGCCCAGCAGCTCCTCGACCGTGCATTTCAACGTGAGGCAAAGGTCCTTGATCTGCTCGACGTTCAACTGCGTTTTGCCTGTTTCCCAACGGGCCACAGTCTGTTGCGTTGTTGCCATCTGCTCTGCCAAATCTTTTTGAGTCATGCCCAGTCGAACCCTAAGCTCTTTCATGTTCATAACTCACCTCGCGTGTTCAACACACGCATCGTGGATGAATTAATTTAACACGTCAAGCGTGTTCAAAAATCGCAGCATGTGTTTTTAGGGCGTCTTCGAGGCTCCGGCAGCCGTTCGTGACCACTTGCGCAAGACACAGGGCTGGTACACAGCACGAATGGGCGATCAAAAATTACTGCTGCGATGCTCGTCATCAGCCAAGCTGCCGCCGCACCTTCCACTAGGGTGCCAAGGTTCGAAATGAGTGCAGCCGACCATAGCGAACGGAAGGTCTTGTGCTCAAAAGGAACGAGTGAAGATGTTCTCTTCGCCATTGTGGGAAGCCTCTGGATTGACCGCGGGGCTGGATTTGTTTCGCCTCACTCAACCATGGCCTCGCCGTACAAGCCAAGCTGCCACAGTGCGCGCCTGCTAACCCAGAAAACTTGGCGGCCTTACAGGCATGCGCAGGACGTGCGAAGCCGCTCAAATCTCCCCAGATGGTCAGCCATCGAAGACCGGCATCACTTGTCCGTTGAGCGGCTATACGATAATGCTCCGCGCTAAGCAGGAAGCGCCAAAAAATTCGAGCGGCGACTTCATTCTCCTATTCAGGAAGGAACTATGAGGCGGCAGACGCGACCATTCACCGTGGAAATCAAACAAAAGCGCAATTATCAAAAATCCGCACGTTCCATCTGGGGCAATTTCGACATCGCCGCGGCGATGGCCGAGACAACAAAGGAAGTCGAGCCGTTAAATCGTCAGCTTGTTGACTCTACTGTAGTGGCCCTTGATGCTGAACCTTTGCACAAACCGCGAGTGGAGCATTTCATGGCCAATCCCCTGGAGACCGAGTCAGCAGTAGTTCATAGCGAACCGGCAGACAAAACGGAAACGCCAAAACCGAAGACGAGAGCGCGGCGGTCGAGGAAGCCAGAAGCTGAGGCGAGCGCGCCTGCCAAGCCGATATCCGCGACCACTGAAGCACCGCCGTCAGCGCGAACGGGCCGAAAGAGCTACTCCGCGAAGGATCGTGCCCAGAAGCTGGCGCAGATCGAGACCTCGATCGGCGGCGGCGCTACTCTCAAGAGCGCGGTGAAGCAAGCCGGCATCTCGGAACAGACATACTATCTTTGGAAGAAGGCGGCGGCGCCTGCGGCGGACAGTGACGGGCTGAAGGATCTCGTCGCGCTCGAGGAAGAAAACAAGCGGCTAAAGAGCCTGCTTGCCGATCGTCTCCGCAAGGAGAATGCGGAACTGAAGAAAAGGCTCGGGCTGGATTAAGGAGGGTGGGCAGCTGGTTCTTGGCTCGCCACCTACAGCAGCCCCGCCTGCTCGGCCTCTCTGCGCAAATTCTGGCGTGGCCTTGGGCCGATCTGCTGGATGACCAGGCCGGCCGCTAGCGAGCCGAGATCGCCGCACTGCTTCAGGCTGCGGCCTTGCGTGTAGCCGTAGAGGAAGCCGGCGGCGTAGAGGTCGCCGGCGCCGGTGGTGTCGACCAGCTCGCGGATCCTGGTGGCCTCGATGGTGACCGTCTCGTCGCCGCGCACGATCACCGAGCCCTTTTCCGAGCGGGTGACGGCGGCGATCTTGCAATCCTTGCGGATCTGCGCCAGCGCCTCGTCGAACGACGCGGTCTGGTAGAGCGACTTGATCTCGTGGCTGTTGGCAAAGACGATGTCGACGGTGCCGGAGCGCATCAACTCTAGGAATTCGTCGCGGTAGCGGTCGACGCAGAACGAGTCCGACAATGTCATCGACACTTCGCGCCCGGCGGCATGGGCGAGCTTCGCCGTCTGCCTGATCGCCTCCTTGGCGCGCGGCGGGTCCCACAGATAGCCCTCGAAATAGGTGACCGCGGCGCCCGACGCCTTGTCGGCCTCAACGTCCTCCGGGCCGAGCTCGACGCAAGCGCCGAGATAGGTGTTCATCGAGCGCTCGCCGTCCGGCGTGACGAAGATCATCGAGCGCGCCGTCGGTGGCTCGCCGCTGAGCGGCCTGGTGTCGAAGGCGACGCCCTGGGCATGGATGTCGTGCGCGTAGATTTCGCCGAGCGCGTCGTTCGAGACCTTGCCGAAGAAGGCGGCGCGGCCGCCGAAGGAGGCGACGCCCGCCGCCGTGTTGCCGGCGCTGCCGCCCGAGGCTTCGATGGCCGGGCCCATGCGGCTGTAGAGCAGTTCGGCGCGCCTCGTGTCGATCAAATTCATCGCGCCCTTGATGATGCCGTTCGTCTCCAGGAACGCCTCGTCGCACTGGGCGATGATGTCGACGATGGCATTCCCGATACAAAGCACGTCATAGTCCGGCATCAATTCATGTCTCCGCCAAAAGCCCACCGGCTTTCTGGCATGCCGGCCGCCGGCGGGTCTGGCCAGTGGGAATGGGCTTTCCGCTTGCCAATCGGTTCGCCCTCACGGGGCGGCAAGTCCTGCCTCGCGACGCAATTCGTCGGCCCTGTCTGTCTTCTCCCACGTGAAATCAGGCTCTTCACGGCCGAAATGGCCATAGGTCGCGGTCTTGCGGTAGATAGGGCGTAAGAGATCAAGCATCTTGATAATGCCCTTCGGTCTGAGATCGAACAACTCAAGAATGAGGCGCTCGATCCTTCTTTCCTCAACCCTCGCTGTTCCGAACGTGTTGACCATGACAGAAACCGGACTGGCCACGCCGATTGCGTAAGCAAGCTGCACCTCGCAGACGTCCGCAAGTCCGCTAGCGACGATATTCTTTGCGACATACCGGGCCGCATAGGCAGCGGAGCGGTCAACCTTGGACGGGTCCTTGCCCGAAAAGGCGCCGCCGCCGTGACGACCCATCCCACCATAGGAATCGACGATGATCTTGCGTCCAGTGAGACCGCAGTCGCCGCGCGGCCCGCCGACTACGAACCTCCCCGTCGGGTTGACCAGAATTCTGATGCCTTCCGTCTCCAGGTGGGTCGGCAGGACAGGCTTTATGATTTCCTCAATGACGCCCTCGCGGACCGTCTCTTGCGAGACCTGCTCGTCATGTTGGGTCGATACGACGATGGTATCCAGGGCGACCGGGCGCAACCCCTCATAGCGCACTGAGACTTGGGATTTCATGTCAGGACGCAACCAGCCAAGCTGTCGTGCTTTCCGGACATCTGCCTGTTGTTTCGTCAAGCGATGAGCGAGCTGGATCGGCAAAGGCATCAGAGTATCGGTTTCGCGGCATGCGTAGCCGAACATGAGGCCCTGATCTCCCGCTCCCTGTTGGAGGTCCTGCCCTCGTCCCTCGTCAACGCCCTGGCTGATGTCGGGCGACTGCTCGGTGAGTGCATGAACGACGGAGCAACGCCGGCCGTCAAAGCCGACGGCCTCGTTGTCGTATCCAATATCGAGAATCGTATCGCGCGCAACTTGGCTATAATCCACCTGCGCATCGCTGGTAATCTCGCCAGCCAGAACGACCATCCCTGATTTTACCAACGCTTCACAGGCGACGCGCGCCTTGGGATCGGTGCGGAGGATGGCATCGAGGATGGCATCCGAGATGTTGTCGGCCAACTTATCCGGGTGTCCCGCGCCAACCGATTCGGAAGAGAACACGAACTGCCTAGCCATGAAATGCCTCGCTTCGGGTGTTGGAGTTGTATGGGGCATTTTGCTTAGCCCACCTTACCTGTCGGTGAGGCCCGGGACCTCGAACGCAGCGCACAAGTCGGCAACGTCTCTTCGCACGCAGGCATGGAGATCTTCGTCTTCTGGCTCGCCGGAGGACGGAGTCCATGAAGCCAGCAATTTGCACGGTTTCCACATCGCGCAAGCCCATTGACGTCACTGCTGGCGCCCCCAGGCGAATTCCGCTTGTGACCGCAGGATGGCGCGGGTCGCCCGGCACCATATTAAAGCTCGTAATGATGCCTGCCTTCGCTAACCGCTTGGCATAAGCCTTGCCTGATAGTGGTCGATCGCGAAGATCAAGGATCAGCATGTGATTGTCAGTGCCCCCGGTGACCAGGTCATAACCTCGGTCCAGAAGCGCCTGGGCCAGAGCCTTGGCATTTTTGACAATCTGTTGGCCGTAACTGCGGAAGGACGGGTCCGCGGCTTCCCGCAAAGCGACGCTAGCGCCGCGATAACATTCATATGGGGGCCGCCTTGCAGTTGAGGGAAGACAGCGCGATCTATTCGTCTGGCGAGATTGTATTTGCCCTTCGAATGATACAGCGCTTGATAGCGATCTTCATTCCTTGACAAAATGAAGCCACCGCGGGGACCGCGGATCGACTTGTGAGACGTGCTGCTGACGACGTCGCAATGGGGTACGGGATTCGGATGCACTCCAGCGACAATCAGGCCACTGATGTGCGCGATGTCGGCCACGAGGTAGGAGTTCGCCTCCAGAGCGATTTCTGCCATTGCCGCGTAGTCGACGATACGGGGATAAGCAGTACCGCCAGCCCAAATGAGCCGAGGCCGTTCGCGTTTTGCTGTTTCGCGCAAACGGTCATAGTCAATTTGCTGCGTCTTTTCGTGCAGCCCATAGGGGACGCGCTTATAGTCTGTTCCGGAAAAATTGATGGCCCAACCATGAGTGAGGTGGCCCCCTTCCGGAATTGGCAAACCCATCACCTTGTCACCGGGGCTTAAAAGCGCTCGATAGACAGCCTGATTGGCCGGCGAGCCGGAATAAGGCTGGACGTTGGCGTGTTCGCTGCCGAATAACGTGTTCAAGCGCTCAATGGCGAGGTTCTCAAGCTCATCGACGATCTCGTTTCCCGCGTAGTAGCGCGCAGCGGGGTACCTCTCGGCGTACTTGTTCATGAAAATCGAACCGGTTGCTTCCAGCACGGCCGAGGAGGCAAAGTTCTCAGATGCGATCAGTTTGAGCGTCGTCCGCTCCTGCCGCTCCTGTCTTAGAAGCAGTTCGTGAACGCGGCAATCAACCGTCGCCAAGCGAGACCGTCCATAAGTGTCGGGCTGCGCGATGGCGCTGTCGGCGGAGTTGTCCATGGTAGCTTCGCGCTCCAATTGGATTGATCTATTTCACGGTCAAGCATGCGGTCCCCTTCGGCCGCGTGTCTCGTACCGCTTCGAGCCGTTGAAGGTCTCGTTTGTGATAGCCATCGCCGTGGGGCAGGAGATCAACCAACAATTGAACCAGCCCGCCGTCCTTACCTCCTGTTTTGAGATTGTACGAGCACCACGGACGTTGTTCGTTGCAGTAAAGAAAGTCGGCTCTGGCCAGCAGCCGGACGTGTCGTACAACGTGCTCACGACGCAGACCCAGAATCTCCGCTAGCTGGCAGACAGTTAGGTCCGCGTGCGCGCAAAGGCCTAGAATTCGAAGGCGATCTACATGCGCTGCCGTCCGTAGGCGACTGACCAGTGTCAGCATTGGTCAGGACCAAGCCACTTGGAAAGCCTGGGCACTCGTCCTACTGAATTTGTCATTTCGCGTTCTCCACAGATGTTGCAGCTTTCGAACCAAATAATATGGTTGCTTGTCCACCGACCGGACAATCTCGGTGGCCGTGAAGATACTGTTTTGAGCCGATATGGCTGTGTCGAACAAACAAGATGGGCGCTCTTCTTGCCATTGCCTTTAGCCGAAATTGCACGCAGTTCGGCGGGTCGGAGAATAAGCCACGGTTCGGACCCCACTGACTCAAACGTTGCAATAAGCCTACCATTCACAGCGAACCGGAGTTGCTAAGAGTCTATGAATTTCCTTGAAGGATCTGTTGCAACGTTTGCGCAGCCCGGTCTTGCTCCCGGCTTGCAGCGGTCAATCTCGTGCAGACTGACCGTGATGCAAAGATGACAAGGAAGGTTCGCTTTCAATCCGATCTTCTTCCTGGCCAAGTAGTTCGTAGTCTCATAACTGTGGCCTAGACAAAAGCTGGGCTAATCAGCGAGGTATGATGTCGTTAGCGTGGTTGGGCCACCAGCAGGTCGACGCCAAGATCGACACGCGCAATTTCCCGCGCTCCGAGAATGTCAGTGACTGCGCGCTCTTCCTCGGCGGTCTGGCTGCGCCGTCTAGAATCTGAATGCGTCTCGCGCCGACCCGTTCAGCAATGAGCTGTTCGGCTTGCCGCATTGACGGCGAAGCAAGCTCAAGTACGTTTTCGCGCATCTCACGCGCCGCCTCGCCGACTTCCGCAAAACGCTTCTCGGCGAACTGCTCCTTAAAGAGCGCAGCGAGATCATCAAATGTTTGAACTTTGGTGGGCTTGGGTTTCGAGCAAAATATCCAGTTGCCAGTCCAGGTTTATAGGCAAGGCTGTACGCTTTGTCGTCTGGCAAGGGCCCAATATCCCCTGGTGAGACGAAAATGGACTGCCGTGCTACGGTTGCTCCATTATAAGAGCGGTCGAAATCGCTGATGTTTGCAATACAAGGAGCCGCATAGAAGACGTTTGACGGATAGCGCGCCTCAAGCCGAAGAAGCAGTTCATGCTGACGCGACACATCCCTGCGCATCATCGCAATCCGAAAAAATGGTATCGACAAACCGGGCAATGTCCGCTCGCAATCTCAAACGCAGTTCCTCGCTTCATCAGCTCCGGAAGCTTTTACTGGAAAAACAGCGGAACCCCTGGGAAATTGATGCGGATGTCAAAGCCAGAATGCCCCTCCTGTATGAGGTTTGGAAAGACCGGCGCGCCTACAGGGTGACGATGACGGATAAGGTTTTCGGTGAAGGCATACCCAAATGAGAACTCCGTGTAGCCCGCCTTCATTCAATTCTGCTTTCGTGCTGAAGTTTATCCGGGGCTCTTTGCCTGCAGCCAAGCAGACCATATACAGAAAAAACTATGTATACTTGCGATAGTCTGAGCTTATCGATTCCTCGGATAGATATTTCAAAAAGCTCACCCACTCTTCTGGCTGCTAGAATGGGAATGGGAAGCTTCTGATTGATCTGGGTCGAGTTCCAGTTGATTTTGGTAAGCGACAAAACCTCCTGCGCTATCTCAGCGATTCCCGGCGCAGATCGCCGATAAGTTTCGGGCTTCGCGAACAGCGCCAGAGTGCGTAGCCGATATCTTCAACCGGGGCGGCGGCTTCTCCCTCGCCAGTGCCGAGCGCGATCATATGCGTTGCGCATTCGGCCAGCGCGCCGTCAAGGCGCCCCGCTTCCGTCGCGCTGCCGTAAAGGTCCAGGAACCACGCCAGCGAATAAGACCAGTCGGCAGGCAAGTCCTGCCCATTGTGATCCCTTGCGACGACGGCCACGACGGCGTTGCGGCCTTCGGGCGTGCGGGGCTCTATCCCAAGGATCGGGTATAATTTCGGGTGTCGGCTGCTGAAGGATACGCGCCGGCACGAGCGACAGTGCTTTCTCCAGCGAGGGAGGAAAATCCTCCAGTTCTTCGGCCAGTTCGGCAGCTTCTCTCCTTCGTCCCTCGCGGCGCGCTTCTACATATTCTGCCGCAACCACGGCAACGGTGCGCTGCGCCCGTTCAGCGGTGCTGGTGGCAATCAGCTCGGCCGGAATGTCACCATCCTTGATCGCCCAGTGCGTACGGTGCTGTTCGAACTGTTGAATGCCCAGCCGGTCCGCAATTCTCAACACCGCTGACCGGTCGAGAAAGGCATGTTTCGGATCGGGCTCGAAGGTGAAGGCCAGTTCGTGTCCGCGCCGAACGATATTGCGTATGCGGCTGTGCCGGACCACGCGCGCGTGCGGGCCTCCCGCCCCGACTTCGTACATCAAAAGCGCCGGGATTTCCTCCAGCCGGCGCAATGTTTCAGGGCGCGAGGTCGATAGCCTCGGCCTCGGCGCCGCTAGATTCCTTGAACCGGTCAATGGTTGACGTGAACGGCGGCGTTTCCCACCACTCGCCGTGGCCCGAGACAAGCAAGTTAAACATGGCACACCACCGACCTCACGCCGCCTTCTCCATAGACCACTTCACCCGTTCGGCGAGAAAGGCGGCGAACGTTTTCACATTCATATTGCCGCTCGCCTCCTCCAGCCCTGCGAGGTAGGCCTTCCGGTCATCGACTCTGACGACTGTCCAGGGGTAACCGCCTGAAGCCAGCATCGCGTTCATGAGGAACCGCGCTATTCGTCCGTTGCCGTCCGGATAGGGGTGCACATAGCCCACAAGCCAATGCCCCAGCACGGCACGCACGGAGGCCTCCTTCTCCGCCTCCAGCAGGTCGAACAGCTCATTCATACCATCGGCCACCGCTTCGGTACGCGGCGGCACGTGCTGCGAGCCGCGCAGGTACACAGGGTGATTGCGATATCCCGCAAGCGCGCTGGCTTTGAGGATGCCGGCGGTCACTGACGGCGCGAACAGCTCCCGGTACCACTCCCGGTGAGTGTCCCGCGTCAACGCGCCGGCTGGCTTGCCGTTGATGATCGCGGCAACAGAGTCTTTGACCTTCTGGAATGCGAGGTAGTAGCCACGCGCGGCAAGCGCATCTCGGTTCTTGCGGTCCTCTTCATCAATCTCCGGATTCCAGCTCCCCTCGCGCACCCGGTCGATGAGTTCCGGGGTGACGCTGTACCCTTCTATCGACAGCGAATGGTAGGCGTCGCTTTCGTAGATATCCTCGACGAACTTCATATAGGCGTCTTTGTCGGACGGCAGTCCGGGTGCCTTCGGGAATATCTCGATGATGGCTTCGCGCTGCGATTGCCAGATCGCGCGCAGGCGGGCGACCAACGGCGGTACGCCCGCCGCAATAGTTGTCAGTCCAATTTGTCCCGCGAACGGATCGGATTCGCGCACGTCATAGCCGGCGGCTTTGAAGGCGGCCACGATTTCATCGGCAAAAGAGTCGCGTCCTACGCGACGGAAGGCCCCCGCAAGCCGTCCCGCCACGGCGGAATGGCCGCCATCAAGCAGCAGGGCCAGAACGGTTGATACGTCGCGCACCGACGCCATGGCGATCTGCATCTCGATAGGGGCGCGCTGGAAGAACGCTTCCGGCACCCGGGTAAGGGCGGCCTCGACAGTGAACACGCGCTGGCCGTTTTTCTCTGTCAGTTCGGCCGGCATCTCCTTGACCTTGAGGTCATAGAGCGAAGTGCCGAACAGCAGGTCGATTTTGTTATTCGTGCCTTTGGGGGTGTTCACCACCACCTGAGGCGGAATAGTGGGCGCTTCCGCGTGCAGAAGCAGCGACTGCTCCGGTGAGAGGAACCAGTCCTTGCCGAACCGGTCATTGCAGTAAAGGGAGCAGAACTCCCAGAAGCTCGCGTACCAAGGGGTGGTGTCTTGCTGCCGTGCCTGCGGGCCGGTCGACATGAGCCAGCCTTTGATAACATCGCGCAGGAACCCGTTCTGCAGCAGCCGCTCCCGGTGGACGCGGGTCAGCTCATCTGATTTGAATATGCGCCGCCCACCCTCCTGCAGCTCTTTGAGGACGGCCAGTGATACAGCGAGTTTTTCATGGGGCTTGGCCATGGCCGTGCCTTTGCAACTTTTTAGAGCTGTGCGATTACAAGTATATAGTGCTGATAGGCGACAAGTCAATGATGCTGTGGAGTTGCAAGTTTTTTAAGTCGTGCGATAACAAGTTTTTTATGCGATAATCGGGAAATGCGATTGTTTCCATAGCCGCGCGAAGGATCGTTACCCGGATGGGCCGAGACCCAGCTCCCCCGCAGGCTACGCAGGGGCTCGGGGCGAGCCTAGAGCCTGGCCCTCCGAAGCGCTTCGAAGGAGGACGCGCCTCTTTGAAAAACTCGCCCGTTGTGCATCGTGGGTACCCGTAAACGCGAATTCTCAAAGGAAAGACGCTCCTTACCTCTCCCTCCCGCCACGATCATCACGGCCGCGCCCGCGCTCACTACGCCGCGACGCCCGCGAGATCGCTGCACGCATCTGATCGGCCACCAGACCGGGTTGCAGATGAAGGATGTCCGTGACGCTGTCGTGTGTTTGCACCGTCACCGCAGTGACGGCAAGGCAGCTGCGCACGCCCATGGAGGAGAGCGTCTCGATATCGCGCGCGATTCCGGCACCCCCACTGGACTCCGATCCGCCGACGACAAGTACATGCGATGCCTGCCTCAGCGCCCTTTCATCCGTTAGAATGAGCGTTCGAAACGCAGGATTCCGCCGACACTGCTCTTCTTGTTGGCGTTGGTCCAGTTCACGTTGGAAGCGTCCACCTTGCCGACGGCGAAGTTGCCGTAGCGGCCATAGTCGAGTTCCGCCGTAACTGTGAAATCTGGAAGAAACGCATAGGCGACGTTTGCAGCGACACCATGGTTCTTGAGCTGATCACCGGAGAGCTGAAGGTTGAACGAAGTTGTCTCGTTGAGCTTGTAAGTGGCGCCAGCCCAGAAAGCCCAGTTCCCGCCCCAACTCTTATAGAAGCCGCGACCATGAGCGTCGATGGCGTTCGTGGAGTCGTCGTTGAGCTTGCCGTTGGAACCGTAGCCGAGCATTCCGAACAGCAACAATTCGTTGGTGACATTGATGTCGACACGGACCTTGGCGGCCACCGATTCGTAGTTGCTATCATAAGCGGCAACGCCGGTGATCGCGCCCCAGCCATGTGTGTATTTCAAGCCGCCGACTACGTGCGGTGCGTAGCTGTCGATTGTGCCGACCACGCCCGAGCCTTCTTCGAGCGAAACCACGGCCGAAAAGCCGTTCCCGGCGTCGAAGTAGTACTGAACCACATTGGTATCGAGAGCGCCGTACGGAACCGGCGTCTGGTTGAGTACGTCACCCGCGCCGCCAATAAACATGTCGAAGGCCGACCAGTCCTTACCAACTCGGAGGCCACCAAGCTGAATCCAGGCGAAAGTCAAGGTGCTGTCTCCGTTGAAGGCATGGGACCGAGAACTGTCCGAAACCGAAGTGTGGCGGTTGCCGAAGTTCATGCGGGTTTCGGTGTAGGTCTTCAACGTGCCGAGTTCGGTCTCCTGGCCGGTCCAAGTTTTCAATGTGAAGCGCGTGTTGTTTTGCCATGTGCCCTGATGCTCACCAGTCCTCACATCCGAGGTTCTTGCGTGATCAACCAATCCGACATGGCCCAAGCCGACGTCGTAACGGACATAGCCGCCGATGCGCACGCAGGTCTCAGTGCCTGAAATGTAGACGTAGCCCGAGCCGTAGACGTCGCAGACTTTAACGTACTCAGTCGGGTCAGGCTCGGCAACGGCGGTCACGGCGCGAGCGTCGGAAACGGCAATCAGTGCCGCAGTTGAGCCGAGGAGGAGGCTCCTAATGTTCATTGTTGATCTCCGTTCAAAGAGTAAAAGGAATGGACGTCAGTGATGAACTCTTGCTAAGGAAACAGTCGATAACGATGCGCATTGAGTTGAACTTGAGCAGTTTTGATGCGCTCGTCACGCCAGATATTCATCAGAATTGGGAATATGATTTGGTGTTATTGTTACAAATATGCGATTGTTATTACAAATATAATAATCGCCGAAACGACGCCATCCAACATTTCTGTACAAATCATCCCCGTCATCTCCGCTAGTTGTGGGCGGGCCGTCACAAAGGCTTCTACTGCAAATGACGTGCCATCCTGACGACGCAGCTGCGGCTTGAAGCTCAAGTGTGCCGGCGGACCTTGGTTCGCTCTTCCTTCCTTTTTGCCTTGCGGATCAACCCAAGCACGAACGGCAAACGTTTCCGCTACGGTTCGTCTGTTCGCTTCGCGACAGTTTCGTTCAATCGGGACAGCTTTGTTTGCTGTGAGCCCCGACGTTCAGACATCATGCGGCGGCACCGCTCGGTACGACGCCGTCATTTTGGCGAGCGCGATGATCGGTAATCACGCGCTGAACGCGCAGCCTTGCCTCCACCACGGAGTCAGTAGGCGCGCCGGCCTTGGCATTGCGGCCGACCTGACGGTCGCGTCGAGCAGCCTCTCGTCCTGATAGACGGCGCGCCACAGCTAATGCTTCTTGCCAGCAATTCACACAACGAGCTCATCGAGATGCCAGAGATCACTATGGGGCTGCGCTAGCTGGCGAGCAAAGTCTGGTCCCAACGCCGTGTTATCTCGTTGGATGCGGCAGCCGCGCTCAGCAGAATCTACTCGACCAGGCGCAGGCTGAAGGGAAGGGATGGTGGAACCAAACGGTGCGCGTGAGGGTCGCGGCGGGAACAGCCATGGCCAGTCGCTGACGTCCAGCCAAGACTGAACGGCCGCTATTGCTGAGAAATACAAGTTTCGAGACCAAAGCGGAACGGACTGACATAGCGCAAAGACACAGGCGAGCGCAGCGGTAAGGTTGGTGGTTATCAGCATGGGACGGTAACTGTTGCACACCACGAAATATCGCGAGGCCGGCCTGCCTTGGTACACTATCTATCCGACTGTGTCGGAGTTCTCTGGGGCGGTCGGCGCCGAGGCTTATGAGGAATGGCTCAGGAACCTGCCGGCTGACCATCCGGTGTCGCTCTATTTCCACGTTCCGTTCTGCCGATCAGCTTGCTGGTATTGTGGCTTCCCCACCACCATCACCCGCCATGATGCGCCGATCCTCAACTATCTGGCGGCCCTGCGTGACGAGATCCGTTTGGTCTCGGAGCGAGCGCCGCAGACGCTGCCCGTGAGCGACATGCATTTCGGCGGCGGAACGCCGTCTCTCATAGGACCAGCCGAGTTCCTGGCTCTGATGGAGTTCCTGCGACGCCGCTTCGCTCTCACGAAAACAGCTACGGTTGCCGTCGAGATTGATCCGCGCACGTTCACGGCCGAGATGGCCGAGGCCTTAGGAGCAGCCGGCGTGAACCGTGTGAGTCTCGGCGTGCAGAGCTTCGATCCCATTGTTCAAAAAGCAATCAACCGGGTTCAGAGTGAGGCGCAGACGTCGGCTGCCGTGGAAATGCTGCGCCGGCATGGAGTAAGCCGCATCAACTTCGACCTCATCTTCGGTCTCCCGCATCAAACGGTGCAGTCCTGCGTCGACACCGCGAGGGCGGCGGTCGCAATGCGCCCCGACCGGCTTGCGGTGTTCGGCTATGCGCACATCCCGTCGCTTATAAAGAATCAGCGCCTCATCGAGGAGGCAGTTCTTCCGGGTAGCGCTGCCCGCGCCGAACAGTATGCGGCCGTGGCCGCGACGCTGATTGCCGCCGGCTACCGCGAGATCGGGCTCGACCATTTCGCCTTGCCGGACGACGAGCTCGCGCTGGCACAGAAAACGGGTCGCCTGCGGCGTAACTCGCTGGGCTACTCGGCCACCACCTGCAGAACCCTGATCGGTTTCGGCGCGTCGGCTATCGGCCGCGTCGGCGAGGGGTACGTCCAAAACGAAGTTACACGGGATTCCTACATCCAGCACATCGCAGCTGGCCGTCTGGCGACGTCAAAGGGCTATCGCCTCACCGACGACGACCGCGTGCGAGCCGCAATTATCGAGCGACTAATGTGCGATCTCGAGGCCGATGTGCAGGCAATCTGTGCCGCCCACGGATCTGATCCGATCCGTCTTCTCGATTCAGCTGAACGCTTGGCGATGCTGGCCGAGGACGGGATAGTGGACTTCGAAAACGGTTTTGTCCGCGTACGGCGGGAGCATCGCTTTGTAATTCGCGCTGTCGCTGCCGCGTTCGATGCTTTTCTCGATCGGGATGGCCGTAGGCATAGCCACAGGTGAGGGCAAGCATCCAACCGGAAGCTAAACTCGACGCCCTTGGCCGGGGCCTGTCATGAAGCGCGCGTCAAGGATGCGAAAAGCAGAGCTGATCCGCCTATTTCATCTCATCTTCAATGACATCGACCTCGTGGCTGCCACCGAGGCGTTTCCATATTGATCGTGGTAGGTGCGGGACATCTGGGTGTTCGCCCTCAGCGCATGAATATCCCCGCCATGTGAAGGGTCAGGAAATCGCGGTGGCTGCAATCAGCCCGTCCATCGATGACAGACCGCGGCCACGCCGCTTCGCGAGGCCCGTCAGGTCGCCCCAGGCCAGGGCAACCAGTTCGTCCACGGGCAGGACTCTCGGCTCGAAGCGCTGCGGCAGGTCCCGGGCGAGCCATCCGGCCAGTGCGTCACGTTTCCGACCTTTGTCCATGAGGGCAGCGCCGCGCCGGATCTCGGCGATCGACACAACGCTGATAAATGAGCGGTCTTCATCGAGCCCGTCCATCCATTCCAGCACGCGCGCGTCGGGGCTCGGCCTCGTCACCTCGGAGAGGACATTAGTGTCGAGCAAGAGCCTCACAATGGCAGACCATGCGGTTCATCGCGTAGCCGCTCGACGTCCAGTTCGGCGTTGCGCAGCGGCGATGCGCAGCGAGTGCCCAGAAAACAGCAGCCAGCTCCCCTTCCGGAAGATCGGAGCGGACGCCACGCAAAAAGCGCCAAATCCTTGGCGCCGGCGGTCTGTGTGTTGCGCGCTGGCGGCTTTGGTGTACTCCTGTGCCGTTTCGACGAGGCTTCCAGTCGGACCGGCAGGGGAGGAGGCTTTGGCGGCGCGGCCGGCACACGGCCCACCTCGAGGACGAGATCGACGATGTCGGGCAGATCCTCGGTCGCCTCACAAATCGGTGAGGTCGTCGGGACACCGTCTTCCACTTTTGTTGATCAGCCGCCTTCCTGGCCATGTTCCGAGACAATAAGGCGCCCGTGCGCCGCCGCCTCGATTAACCCAAGACGCGCAAGGATCTTTTGCCGGAGACAACGAGGTCACCATCCTGCGGTGCCGCGTTGCGTCACAGTCGGCATGAGATGTGCAAAGTGGACCGTCGTCAAACGTCAAACAGAGGCGTTGGTGACTGGACTGAACGACCAGAGCGGGCTGCTTGCGCCCTTTCGGACTTCACAAAGTTCGAAAATGGCGTCGTTTCAGGGCATAATCGCCGCTTGTCAAAATGTTTGCGACAAGTCCGGTGAAAGCCTACCGAGTATCTTGTGCTTGGGGGGCGGTTAGTTCCGATAAACTAAACGGCATACACATGCTAATCTATTTGATTTACGGGCCGACCTGCAGCGGCAAAACAGACGCGGCAATCCAAATTGCACGAGAGACCGGATGGCCGGTCATTGCGCTGGATCGTGTACAATGCTGTCCTCAAATCGCCACCGGCAGCGGGCGTCCCTCGGATTCCGAACTGCAATCTACCCAGCGGATCTACTTGGATTCGCGCCCGCTAACCGCGGGCATCATCGACGCCGAGACCGCCCATCGTAAGCTGATAATGCAAGTGGATGAGCGTAGTTCCCAGCCGGGGCTCATCCTCGAAGGCGGTTCGATCTCCCTTCTCAATTTAATGGCGCGAAGTCAGCATTGGGATGGCGCTTTTCGGTGGCATGTAAGGCGGTTGCGGCTCGGCAACTCGGACGCCTTTCTGGAGAGAGCCAAGCGTCGGGTCACAGACATGTTTGTCACAAGAGAAGGACAACCTTCATTGCTGCAGGAACTTGCGGATCAGTGGAAGGAAGATGCAGTCCGTCCCACTTTGGAAGACGTTGACGGATATCGTTGCGCCATTCATTTTGCGAGAGAGCACAGCTTGGCAATCAGCGAAATGCCGTGCCTTCGCAAAGAGCTCCAACAAGATCTTGTAGAGGCGATTGCGAGAGAATATCTCGAATATGCGCGTTGGCAAGAACGCGACTTTCCAGAATGGCAAACTGAGTGAGCAAGCCTCCCCGGACCTCGCCTGCGATGCGGGCACGGTAGCTCCTGAGAATTGCGCTAAGTGGTTTGCTGAAGCAAGCTAGTGCCAGGCGACATTAGGTCCGTGTGGCAGCGGAAGGATTGCTTTCGCCACGGTGACTGCGGAGGAGGCGACATGGCTGCACTGCTCATTTCAGGCATGGGACGGAATGTACCGATGACAAAGTGCTGCGCGCTTCGTAGCGACCGCTACCGTGGCTGACTCGCGAACTACTATCCGCCAGCCCAGTCTGTGGCGTCGTCTCGGCTTTCATCGCCACCGCCTTCGCCCAGGAAACGCCCGAGGCCGCAAGCGTCGCCGTGGCAGTGCGGCACCCGGCAAGATGGGTGGTCATCGGACCTATCTGATCGACGGGGAGCACCGTGCTTTCGTCCTGGGCGAGGTTGAGCGAGATGCCAACATGACGCTTCATCAATTGACGGCGGCACTGGCTGAACGTGGTCTCCTGCGAGCGTCGGTCGCTTCCTGCACCGCGAGGGCAAGAGCTTCAAAAAAACCGTTCTGCCGGCCGAGCAGCTCAAGCCAAAGCTGATGCGCGGGCGTGCGCAATGGATGCGCTATCAGACCCGCATTGACCCTACGCGCCTGGTCTCCCTGGATGAAACATGGGTCAAGACCAACATGGCGCCGTTGCGCGGCTGGGGTGTGCGCGGCAAGCGGCTGATGGCCCACGCACCATATGGCCATTGGAAGACGATGACCTTCATCACCGCGCTGCGGCATGATCGGGTGGAGGCGCCTTGGGTCATTGACGGACCCATCAATACGCAGGCCTTTCGCGTCTATGTCGAAACCGAACTCAACAAAACACTGAAGCCGGGCGATATCGTCATTCTCGACAATCCCGGTTCTCACAAGGGCCAAGCCGTCCGCGACATCGTCAGGGCTGCTGGCGCAAGGCGGGTCAAGCCCGCGAGAGCGGTAATTTTGTTCCGGCTATCACCCTCTCGTCGAGAACGGCGTGACGGAAGCGATAAAGTTGCGCCGGCCGGCCGCCGGTTTCCGCGGTTGTCTCACCGGTCTCCTCGACCAGCTCCTGCTGCTCGATCAGCCGGCGAAAGTTCGGCTTACGCACGAGCCTGCCGGCAAGCGCCTCCACGGTGCGCTGCAGCTGCAAAAGCGTGAAGACCGGCGGCATCAGTTCGAATACGACCGGCCGGTATTTGATCTTGGAGCGCAGCCGCGCAATGCCGGTCGCCAGGATGCGACGATGATCGGCGATCATCGATCTGCCCGACACCGAGGTGGGCGCAGCGGAATGTCCGGCGCGTATTGCTTCCTCCACCAGGGCGGCTTCGTAGAGCAGCTCATAACGTTGAAGCGCGAGTTCCTCGTTCCAATGGCGGTCGTCAAAGCCGAAGGCGATCGCCGCCCGCCGTCGTCGGTCGAGGCGTGTCGTACCGTCGTCAGTGCCATCCGCCCATTCCATCAGGCGCGGCCGCAATTCGTCCAACACGACCGCCGGTGTGCCGGAGCGGTGATCCTCCCACGGGAAATAGTCGTACCAGCTTCCCCAGTGCCCGGCCGGGTCGCCAGCTTCGTCTTGGTGGGTGAGCGCCAGATAGCTGATAGAGACCACGCGGTCGTCAGCGCCAACCCTGTCGCGATCGGCGAAGGTGTAGAGCTGTTCGATATAGCCGAGCGGCTGGCCGGTCTGTTGTTCCACCCATCCCCTGAGGCCCGACTGCAGCGAACGGTGAGCAAGCTCGAACGGGCCGGAGGGCAGGGCGTTTGCCTGCGGGATGGTCAGAACGCAGGGGGCGCTGCTGTCCATGGCGACCACAACGGCGATCAAGTCCGCATTGACGTCGTTGGCCTTGCCTCCAGCTCCGCCTTTCCTAATCCCTTTTGCGCGATCGTCCATGGTCCCCGACGTCGTTGAGCAGAGCCCTGCCGCGTAGGCGGCTGAACCGATTGAATTCCGTTTTTGTCTGATAATTGTCGGCGCGTCAACACCACCCGTCGTGGCGACTTTAGCTCTTCGCAGCTGCACAAAAAGTGCCAACGCGACATCCGTGCTTGGGGAAGGAGGCCGTTGTTCTCGTCGGCGACAGCGCGGCATGGTTCTCCACGGCTTGGCGTCGACGCCGGGCGTGACGCTGGAGATGATGATCATGCACGGTCAGGCCTGCCCCGTGGCTGGAGCCGGCGCAAATGGTCGTCGACCCGCCGTTCGGTTCCTTTTGAAGAAACCCGGAGCAGGCTTTCCGCAATGCCTGATAAAGCCCTTCCAGTGCGCCCGCGCCAGCATCATCGCACTCTCACTCCAACACAACCTATGCGAGTCAGTAAATCGACTCGGCGGCACTATTGTTTCAGGGGAAATGAATCTAGTTTCAAAGGGTTCGGCCGATAGGCCGGGCACAGCTGCGGTCTTCACGGCCTTTTTGACATAAACGCGTCGCCCGATTGAGATTATCTTGACGGTAGCGCAGTGCGCCATCCATGCCAGTCGAGATGATCATGGGCAAATATCGAGACCATCGCGAGCCACGCCGGCATCGCTATGACGATGACCCCGTTTCCTTTTCGGAACGGACTTCCGAGCCAAGCTATTTTCAGCGCCCGCCGACCGTGGTGGCAGATCCTGTCGATGCGGAGGTATTGTGGTTCACAGTCAGCAAGGGTTTTGGCTTCGTCAAACTGTCGGACGGCACGGAGGCCTATCTGCACGTGCGAGTGTTAGAGGCGGCCGGAAGCCGGGATGTTGCCGCGGGAACGCCTCTCAAGATCACGGTCGAAAAAAGTCCAAAAGGTCATCAAGTCGCGCAGGTGCTGGAGATCGGCGATCACCGCGCGAAAACTCCGTCACATACGCGCGTCGCTGGAGGGACCTTCGTTGAAACCGGTGCGCAGCTGGAGAGCGGGGGCACGGTCAAGTGGTACAAACCCGAAAAGGGCTTCGGCTTCATTGCTCCTGACAACGGTGAGAAGGACGTCTTCGTTCATGCCAGCGCCCTGACGCGCTCAGGGCTCAGCGTGCTGGTAGCGGGACAGAAGGTGTTTGTCGAATGCGGGCAAGGCAAGAAAGGCTGGGAAGTCCGGAGCATTCGCCTTGCCTAGACGGCGATGCATTGCTCGCCTCGACGGAGATGCCGGAGAGCGTCGGGCGGCCGCCCGAGCCCGCGTAGCAGAAACCGACATTGTCGAAGCGCAGCACGCCGTCGGTGACGACGAGATCCCTGGCGCCCGCCGCGTCCTCGATGTCAAGTTCGGCGTCGAGCAACTCGAAGAGCCGCGTGCCGCAGGTCGAGGCGCGCGCGAACGAGTTGACCATCAATCCGAGCTAGCGCACCGGCATCTGCAGAATGGTCATGAAGGTGAGCAACAGGGCCAGCGTGCCGACGCTGATTTGACCTGCGATCACTTTCTGGCCACCGAGACCAGGCCCATGGCGGTCAGGAACGAGAAATTCATGGCGCTGGTGTTGCCGACACGGATGTCGACGCGCTCATTGGCGAGATCAAGGCGCGTCCTGCTTGGCGCCGTCGAACTTTTCCAGCTCGTGCGGCTGCGCGGCGAAGGCACGCACGACACGGATGCCGCCGAGATTCTCATCCATCACCCGGATCTTTAACGATCGCTGATGCCCAGATATGGGAAGGTCAGGCTTCAATGACGGGGAAGGTGAAGGATTGACTGGTCGGGTTTCCGGGCCGAGCTTGTCGGGCGCTCAATGGAAAGCGTCATTTGAGGCGCTTCCTCTCCCGCGTGTAACTGGAAGACACGCTCGTCCAGTTCCTTGTCTACTTCCGTGAGACGATGATTGAGGCGAAGGTAGTCGGTCCAGGTCGGCGTGCGGAACGTTTCTGTCCACTGCATAGGCTTCTGAAGGTTGCGCTGGAGCGTCCAGTTCCGAGCACCGACGCGGCTGTGTACATGACGCCGCTGCCGCATGAGGTCGAGGAAGGCCTCGACATTTCTCTCGGCTATCAGATATTCGATCTTGACCACGATCGGGCCGCTTCTCGGCTTCAAACTGAGAGCGACAGCTGGGGCGTCGAATTCCTCCAAAGGATCGGGCTCGGACTCGCGGCGCTCGCGAAGAGGAAACAGAACGCCGGCTGCAGCAACGAGCAGCAGGGCCGCAGCGGAACCCTCTAGCGCCCAGGTCAGCGAATGGTTCTGGGAAACGGTGCCCCAGACCCAGCTGCCGGCCGCTATGCCGCCGTCTATCAATGCATAGTAGATGGAGATCGTGCGCCCCACGACCCAGCGCGGGCTTGCCAGCTGCACGCTCACGCCAACCCCGGACCAGGCAGTGACCCAGCCTGCGCCGCCCAAAGCAAGTGCAATTGCCGCCACGCCGATCGAAGAGGTAAGCGCCAGGGAGAGGGAGCACGCCGCGCAGGCGACGCAGGAGAGCCTCATCAGCTGTTCTTGCGACAAGCTCCGTCTGAACAGGCTGTTGGAGAGGCCGGCGAAGACCGCGCCTGTTCCGAAACCTGCCATGAGCGTGCCATAGGCGAGCGGGCCTCCTCCCAACTGGTCGCGGACAATCAGCGGCAGCAGCGCGAGTATGGCGATGCTCGCCAGGCCAAAGAGGGTTCCGCGTGCGATCGCCGCTTTGATTTCCGATGACATCGCCGTGAAGCGCAGCCCGTCATAGATGGCCCTCCTCATCGACTCGCGCGGAAGAGGCGACGAGCGGACCTTCCACTTGCAGCGCCATATGGTGGCCAAGGGTACCAAATAGGTGAGGGTGGTCACGGTAAAAGCGGCCAAAAGCCCGAAGGAGGCAACCACGATGCCGCCGAGCGCCGGGCCCACGGTCCGTACGGTGTTGAAGCCAACGGAAAGCAGGGTAACGGCAGCGGGAACATCGCGCCGGTCCACCATATCGCCAACCGACGCCTGCCAGGCGGGATCGTTGAGAGCGCCGCCGCATGCGATTAAAAAGCTGAAGCCGAGAATCATCCATGGGTCGAGAAAGCCCAGCGCTACAACAGCGGTCAGCATCGCAGATGCTATCACCATAAGGCAGCGGCCCGCGAACATAACCCTGCGACGGCTGAAATTGTCAGCGAGAACCCCGGCGAACACGGACAAAATGAAAGCGGGCAGGTTCGATGAAGCCTGCACCAGCGCAACCATCAGATCGAAAGTCGAGATGGTAGCCATCAGCCAACTGATGGCAACAGTCTGCATCAACCAGCCGAGGCTCGAGACTTGCGTGGCGAGCCAGATCGAACGAAAGGTGGGCTGCAAAAGTGGCGCAAAGGTCGTTGGTGCAGCCAAATCATCATTTGATCCAGCCACCCTACTCATTTTGCCAACCTTTGCTTTGCGTTATTGCCGTTTCCCATGTAATCTAGGCTGAACCGTGGCGGCTAGAAGAATAGAGAGAAACTGTTTGCCTTGCGGCACAGTTCCTCGTGATTAAGGGTTGCGGCCGAGACGCATGCCCGAGCCGGCTCACCCCGCCTTCGAAGACATCACGGGGTGGAGCCCGGATTCTTGCTTGTCGTTTGACGCAGCATGCTTCATCAACGGGCACTTTGCCGAGCGATGCCTTTTCGCGAAACGCGACGATGTTCTTTCGTCGGAAACTCTCTCCAACGGCGTTCGATGCGCTGAGTCTGGCTTGGGGCGAGGTGAGGGCTTGCAGATCTTAGACAGGATTGATTCCTGATAAACGCAGACGGTTGCCGGGCCGCGATCGAAGAGGCGCGCGCGTTGCTGCTTCAGCTTGAACAAAAGTCTGACGCGCTCACACATGCCATCGACGACTTTCTGCTCGATCTGATGAGGCTGGCTTTCATTGTTGAATGTTATGGACGCGGCTTTGAACTTTTGGCGCGAACGCTTGCCCGTAGAAGACTGGCAAAGGTCAGGCTTTTGTCGGGGGCGGTGGACTCCGCCAGGGGAGAAATGACACCCAAAGCCGGATGGCTGAAGCGATGGTCGCCCCGCGTTCCGCACAGTGACGAAGGTAACGGTACGGCTCTTCGGCAGATGGCGCATCCTCATGGTAGCGTCTGGCCGTTCCCTCTGATGCCTCGGCCTCCCACACCTATCCGAACAGGCCCGATCCTGGAGGGTCCTCGAAGCGGGCATGAGGGCGATAGGCCGTGTGGTCGGGGTACCAAGCCTAGGCGCGGTATTGGGCTGGAAATTGGCGATGCGCGACGAAGAAGTCCGAGATCAACTCGTGCAATGGCAATTCCTAACACCGTGGACGTGTTGGAGCAGCCTCATCCTCCTAGTCAGGAACGTCATCAAGGTTATAGGATTGATGCGCGGCGAACCCTCGGAACTCAGGATCATGTTGACATCGCTGTTCGACAGAGCCGACTTGGCGCAAGGAAGCCACATCGTTTCGGAATTGCTTATCGCATGGTCTATCGTCGGCCTAGTCAAACCCTTGGCGCGGCGAGGAAGCCACCGGTCGTCGGCGTGATGCATGACGGGAGTCGGCGGCGCCTCACCATAGGCGAAATGCAGGAACCAAAGTAAAGGACCACCTGCATGGAATTGCGAACCGCGTCCTCGGCGTCTGAGCCGCGACCCTTGCCAAGGATCATTCAACCCGCGACGTAGAGCTTCAAGCCAGCCTTGGACATGCGAACCGCGCTACCATCGTTGCAGAGGAGCGGTCCACCAGATGGTTCCATTTGTAGTCCGCGCCTTTGGTCGACATAGCGGACTGGCTCTGGCCACCGGCAAGGTTGAAGAGTGTTCCGTTGTTGCAGTCGTACTTGGCCTACGTGAACCAGATGCCTGAGCACGCGGTCGCGTTTCAGGGTTGATCTACTCGTAAAAAGGAATTGTCTTAGGCGGAAGGCCGCACTTAATACCGCTATCCTATTGGCGCCCCATCGGGTTCCCGGATTGAGCAAGTCCGGATCACTATTTTATGCCGCTGCCAGCGTTGTGTCGGCCATGTGCACGCGCGCTGCCGCTGCCAGCAGGTCGGTCTGGGTGATCAGCCCAATAATGCGTCGCTCGGTATCGATGATGACCACGGCATGGCTGCGGCCGTCGGTGAGCACCGGCAGCAGGCTCATCGCCGGCGTATCGGGAGAGGCGGTGCTAGCCTTCGACATCACAGCCCTCACCGTGTCGGTCGCCTTCGTCAGCTCGCGCAGGCCAACTACACCGACCAGCCCGCCCTCGGCGTCGGTCACCGGCAGCGTCCGGATGTTGTGATCGAGCAGCAAATGACGCGCGTGGTCGGCGGCGCATGTTCATCGACCGAAATCACATCGCGCGACATGATGTCCTCGCACAGCAGGGTCCGGTGGGAGCGCACCATCGCCTGCAACTCGACCTGCCGTAGCAGCCGCTCAAGATCGTTGCGGTCGATATCGAAGGTTTCCTCCAGCGCGCCGAGCGCGGCATCGATATCCTCGGGCTGGAAGCCGACCCGCTCCCGCGCGGGCGGATCGATGGTTCCATGCGCGCTTTTAAGGGCGGGGGCCGCCACATGCGGATAGTTGCGCCGCGACATTTTATGGATGCCGTAGCCGAGTGCGACCAGCACGATCGAGTTCAGCGCTACCGGAACGAAGGGAAACAGCAAGCCCGAGCTGAAGACGGCCGGTCCGCCGAACACCGCAGTTAAGGCGGCGGCGCCACCCGGCGGATGCAGGCAGCGCGTGAACGACATGGCGGCGATGGCCAGCGCCACCGCAATGCCGGTAGCAAGAACGGGTTCATGCACGAAATGCGCCACGGTCACCCCGACCAGCGCCGAAATCGTATTGCCACCGATAATCGACCAAGGTTGCGCCAGCGGGCTTGAAGGCACGGCAAAGAGCAGCACGGCCGATGCTCCCATTGGAGCAACCAGCAGTGCGACATGTGGGCCAGACCCGTTCGCCAGCGCACTGATCACGCCAGTCAATGCGATGCCGATCATGGCCCCGATGCAGGCGAGCAGCCGCTCGCGCAGCGTTGCACCGGCAAGGATCGGAACAAAGAGACGAAACGCCATGGCATACCCTTGGGCGAGTGGTCGGAACTCCGCGCTCCGCAATGCAGGCAAAGCCACAGATTTGGAAGTTAAGCCAATTCGGAAAGTCGGCTCACGGGGGAAAACTTTTGCGCGAAGCGGCCATTGCCAAATGGGTGCAGACATTTTGATCAGCCAGAGGAGGCGGACGGCACGCTGATCCGCTCGAGCGCAGCTAGAGGCCAAGGGCTGCCGTGCCGCGGGCAGCCGGAAATGGGGATGGTCGGAGGTCGAGCTGGGATGGACACTAAGGAATTCAGAGGCTTCGAAAAGCGTGCTGACAATGTCGGCATGGCAAGACAAATCAGGCCCTTGTCGCTCCACTTCCGAGGCGAACTCCAGCGGAGTACGGCTTCTACGCGGTGCTTGGTCTGCCTGTCCTTGCCACCATCGGATTCGTTGGCTGCTGAAACGTCCACCAGTAGCCGCTGAGAAGACGACTGCCGCCAGTGCCGTCGTGGAACCGCTATATGACGGCGGCGTGGTTACAGAGCCGGCTCGTGTCGATCGGGCGGGGGAGCCTGATGTGACGTACATGGTCCAGAAAGTGGCCAATGAAGGTGCTGGCATCGTCAACGTGATTAGGTCACGTAATAGCGGTAACACAACCGCGACCACGAGCCTCTCAGGCGTTCGATAAAGGCGGGAAAATCCGATCGCCGGACCAAGCGCGATTCCGCCACACTGCCACACACGAAACCGATCAGGTCACGTTCCAGGCTCGCCAGAAGATTGGAGCCGAGACCACCTCGGCTGAACTCTGCCATGCCGCGGGCCGCCACCTCTCCCAGCCGCGGTAGAAAACGTGGGTCAGCAGCGCCGGCATGGGCGAGCAACTCCCAAATCGCGAGCAGCGCCATCGACACCGCAAGCGGCCGCAGATGTCGGCCGATGAAGCGGAAGGCCGGCGGTGCGATGGAAGCGCCGTGCGACAGCCTATCCCGACCTGCAATCGTGATCAGGCTGATCGTGGGGTCTCCGGACGCCAGCGTTGCAGATAGTTTTCGGCAAGCGTGAGCAGGCCGTGGATCACCAATTCGGTCAGGCCGACCACGATCATGGCCGAAAGAACGAGTTCAAATTGAAAGAGCTGACGACCATAGGCCATCAGGTAATTGGAGCCCTTCGAACGATGCGATGAGTTCTACCGCAACCAGGGTCTGCCAGCCGTTGGCAAGGCCTTCTCGCAGCCCTGTAAAGATCCACGGCACGGCGGAAGGCAGCACGATCATCGTGAGTTTCGACCAGCGGCTGAACGAAAGGACACGGCCAGACCCGTCTCACGACGACGCCGTTGCGCTTCGCCGCCATCAGCTGGGTAGAGGACTTGCACCTCCAAGCTGTCGATCATGCTCGGCACACAAAAAAGGGCGGCATTGCTGCCGCCCTTTCCGCTGTAGGTTGATAGGGGGCTGGATTAGAAATCCATACCGCCCATGCCGCCCATGCCACCGCCGGGCATACCAGCCGGCATGCCGCCGCCAGCCGACTCCTTCTTCGGAGCCTCGGCGATCATAGCTTCGGTGGTGACCAGCAGGCCGGCGACCGAGGCCGCGTCCTGCAGAGCCGTGCGCACAACCTTGACCGGATCGACGATACCCATGGCGATCATGTCGCCATATTCGCCGGTCTGGGCGTTGTAGCCGAAGGTTGCCCCCTTGTTCTCAAGGATCTTGCCGGCAACGATCGATGCTTCCGCACCGGCGTTGGCCGCGATCTGACGGGCCGGAGCCTGCAGCGCGCGACGCACGATGGCGATGCCGGCGGTCTGGTCGGAGTTGGCGCCAGTGACGGTGATGGCCAGCGAAGCGCGCAGCAGGGCGACGCCGCCGCCGGGAACGATGCCTTCTTCGACGGCCGCGCGGGTCGCGTTGAGGGCGTCATCGACGCGGTCCTTCTTTTCCTTGACTTCGATCTCGGTCGCACCGCCGACGCGGATGACGGCAACGCCGCCCGCCAGCTTGGCGAGACGTTCCTGCAGCTTCTCCTTGTCGTAGTCCGAGGTGGTCTCCTCGATCTGCTGCTTGATCTGGGCGACGCGGCCCTGGATTTCTTCCTTCTTGCCGGCGCCGTCGACGATGGTGGTGTTCTCCTTGGAGATCGACACCTTCTTGGCGCGGCCGAGCATGTTCAGGCCGACATTCTCGAGCTTGATGCCGAGGTCTTCGGAAATGACCTGGCCACCGGTGAGGATGGCGATGTCTTCCAGCATGGCCTTGCGGCGATCACCAAAGCCCGGCGCCTTGACGGCGGCGATTTTCAGGCCACCGCGCAGCTTGTTGACGACCAGCGTGGCCAGGGCCTCGCCTTCGACATCTTCCGAGATGATGACCAGCGGCTTCGAGGTCTGCACGACAGCCTCGAGGATCGGCAGCATGGCCTGCAGGTTGGAGAGCTTCTTCTCGTGGAGAAGAATGTAGGCGTCTTCCAGATCCGCAACCATCTTCTCGGCATTGGTGACGAAATAGGGCGAGAGATAGCCGCGGTCGAACTGCATGCCTTCAACGACTTCAAGCTCGGTCTCGGCGGTCTTTGCTTCCTCGACGGTGATGACGCCCTCATTGCCGACCTTCTGCATCGCTTCCGCGATCATCGAGCCGACCGACACGTCGCCATTGCCGGCGATGGTGCCGACCTGGGCAACCTCTTCCGAGGTCTTGATCTTCTTGGCGTTCTTGATCAGCGTCGCGACGACGTCGGCGACGGCGAGGTCGATGCCGCGCTTGAGGTCCATCGGGTTCATGCCGGCGGCAACCGACTTGTGGCCTTCCTGGACGATCGACTGTGCCAGAACGGTCGCGGTGGTGGTGCCGTCGCCGGCGATGTCGTTGGTCTTCGAAGCAACTTCGCGGACCATCTGCGCGCCCATGTTTTCGAACTTGTCCTCAAGCTCGATTTCCTTGGCGACGGTGACGCCGTCCTTGGTGATGCGCGGTGCGCCGAACGACTTGTCGATGACGACGTTGCGGCCCTTGGGGCCGAGCGTGACCTTCACCGCGTCGGCGAGGATGTTGACGCCGCGCAGCATGCGCTCACGAGCGTCGCGGGAGAATTTTACGTCTTTGGCAGCCATTTTTTACTCCTGGGCATTTCGCCCGAAATTCAGATTGGATGGTGCGGATGAAAGGCGGCGGCGTGTCAGCCGATGACGCCCATGATGTCCGCTTCCTTCATGATCAGAAGGTCTTCGCCGTTGAGCTTGACTTCGGTGCCCGACCACTTGCCGAACAGGATGCGGTCGCCGGCCTTGACGTCCAGCGGGACGAGCTTGCCGACCTCGTCACGGGCGCCGGAACCGACGGCGATGATCTCGCCTTCCTGCGGCTTTTCCTTAGCCGTATCGGGGATGATGATCCCGCCGGCGGTCTTCGCTTCGGACTCGACGCGGCGAACGACCACGCGGTCATGCAGCGGCCGGAAATTCGACTTTGCCATTTTTGGATTTCCCTGGTGCGGATGTTGAACGGTTCTCCGTTGCCGGAGCGTGGTTAGCACTCACCAGAAGCGAGTGCTAACGCGGCAGTGAGATAGGCCGTAGGCTCCTGCTAGTCAAGACGGAAGAGGGACGGGCGAAGAGCAAAAGAGCGTGGAAGCACCGAGCCTTTTACGTGAACGACGTCGGAGATCGGACATGGATGAGGCGGCTCACCATTTGTAATTGAAGGCTTTATTCATTTGGCACGATAGGTGCAGCGGATGATCCGCAAACGTTGCGCGCGACAAATATGAGAGGTGAGCGCCATCAGGACTCTTGCGGTTAACGGGTCCACTCGGTCTTTACGGTGTTGGCCGCCGCGCGGGCGCCAGGACTCCGGCCATCCCGATAGTCACCAATCCAATCTGCGGAGAACAGGAGGCAAGATGAGAGCGACAGGTCAGCATGAACTCGAATTTGAAATGTTTGGCCGAAGCAACTGCCATCGCCTTGCTCTGGACGGTCACCGCTACGTCGGCGGACGAAGGTATGTGGATGCCGGGCCAGACTGCGGAAGTGGGCGCGGCCATGCGGCGCGGATGGGCTCCAGATCGATCCCGCCCAGCTGGGCCGTTTGGACGCTGACGCGCTCAACGCGATCGTATCACTGGGCGGATGCTCCGCCTCGTTCATCAGTCCACAAGGGCTGGTCGCAACCAATCATCACTGCGTGTTCGAATCCATCCAATACCACAGCAAGGAGGGCCAGGACTATCTCACAGACGGCTTTCTGGCGAAGAGCCCTGGGTGAAGAATTGCCCGCGGCGCCAGGCAGCCGAATCTATGTGATCGAGGACGTGCGGGATGTGACCGCCGAAATGCTCAAGAGCGTCTCGGATAAGCTGAATGAGTTTGCCCGCTATGAGCGGCTCGCCACGAACCGCAAGGCCCTGATCGCCGCATGTGAAGGACAGCCCAATCGCCGCTGCGACGTAGGGGCCTATTATGGCGGCGCCTCCTACTATCTCCAGCAGAAGCTCGAAATCGAGGACGTGCGCCTTGTCTATGCGCCCGCGCTCGGCATCGGTAACCTTCGGCGGCGAAACGGACAATTGGATGTGGCCGCGCCACACAGGCGACTTCGGCTTTTATCGCGCCTATGTCGCTCCTGATGGTTCCTCCCGGCCATATGCGCGCGACAATGTGCCTTACCGGCCGAAGAGTTGGCTACCCATAGCCTGTGAAGGCATCAAGGAAGGCGACCTTGTGATGGTCGCCGGCTTTCCCGGCGCAACCCACCAGTTCCTGACGGCGGATGAAGTCCGGTTCAACTTCGCGCAATTCGAACCGCGGTTGCAGCGTTCGCTCTCGGATTATGCCGCCCAGATCAACCAGGCAACGGCAGGCAATCGCGAGGCGCAGATCCATTGACCGCCCGCTTCACAAATGGCTCGGCCTAAAACGCATGGGAAGAGCAGAAAAGGCAACAGATCGGCACCAGAATGAATATGGCCGCGCGAACTGACAGACGCGCCAACGATCGGCATCTCGCATGGTCGGTGGCACTGGACGTGGCGCCCACCCTGCTGGCGTGACTCCCCATCAGGCCGTCGGGGTTTCGCTGGCGAAAAAAACTTCCGCGTGTCTCTGCGCGATCCATCCTGCTTGCGCGTGCCTAGTCAACCAAAAAACTGACCATCTGCAGGATCAGGATCAGCAAAAAAAAGCCAAAGGCAGACGCCAAAACAGCTGCCAGCAGGACGATGCGTTGTTTCTTACCCACAGTTCCCCCGGGAGAAAGTCTGATGATAACCCTTAAAAAAAGGGCGCCCGGGAACAGGGCGCCCTTCTCATCGACGAAATGCTCGGATTGGAGGTCCGTGATCAAGCAATTCGCCGAAAACCTCTACAAGCCTCACCACAATGGTTCAGCCGCGAATTGAAGGCTCGCAGTTACCGCTTCGAACGCGGCAACGGGCTCTTCAATCCTCAGAACGAGCGCTGGAAGCGGAGGAGACCGCCGACGCTGTTCTTCTTGTCGGCATTGGTCCAGTTAGAGAAGTCCACATCGCCGAACTTGCCAGCGTGGAGATAGTCGACTTCGGCCGTGATCGTCAGACCAGGAACGATATCGTAGGCGACATTGGCGGCAATGCCGAGGTTCTTCCACTCGTCATACGCCGCCTGAAGGTTGAAAGAGGTCTTCTCGTTGAACTTGTAGGTGCCGCCGCCCCAGACGGCCCAGTTGCCACCCCACTGCTTGTAGAAGCCGCGGCCGCCGGCAGGAATGGCGTAGGTCCCATCGGTTAGGTTGTCGTCGGTCCCATAGCCAGCCATAATGAAAAGGGACAGTTCGTTGGTGGCGTTCACATCCAAGCGGACCTTGCCGGCTACCTCTTCGTAGTTGCTGTCGTAAGCCACGACGCCGCTGATGGCGCCCCAGCCCTGCGTGTACTTCACGCCGCCGACAAGATGCGGAACGTAGCTGTCGATCGTGCCGACGACGCCAGAACCCTCTTCGAGCGATACGACGGCGGAGAAGCCATTGCCGGCGTCGAAGTAGTACTGCACGACGTTGGTGTCGAAATCGCCGTAGGGAACGAGCGTATCGTTGAGGACGTTGCCGGCATAGCCGATAAACGTATCGAACGCCGATTCGTCCTTGCCGACGCGAAGGCCACCGAGCTGGATCCAGGCGAAGTTTAGTGTGATGCCCCTGTTGAAGGCATAGTTCTGGGGACTGTCGGGACCCGAATAGGCGTTGCGGTTACCGAAATTGAATTTGGTCTCGGTGTATGTCTTCAAAGTACCGAGTTCGGTTTCCTGGCCGGTCCAAGTCCTTAGGTCAAAGCGGGCGTTCTTGCGCCAGGTGCCCTGGTCGCTGCCGTCTTGGACGTCGTGGGTCCGCGCCCCGTCGTAGGAGCCAACGTCGCCAGCGCTGATGTCGTAACGGACATAGCCGCCGATGCGCAGGCAGGTTTCGGTGCCGGGGATGTAGAAGTAGCCCGAGCCATATACGTCGCAGATCTTGACGTATTCAGCCGGTTCCGGCTCGGCGACCGTCACCGCGTCGGCGGCGCGAGCACCGGAAGCTGCGATCAGAGCCGCAGCTGAGCCGAGAAGAAGGCTCTTGATGTTCATAATTGATCTCCATTCAATGAATTGAAAAGGGCGAGGACGTCGATGGACGAACCGCTCCCGGTCCCCACGATCGAAAAAGATGCGCATCGCGATGCATCCTTCCCGGCTCGAACGCTATTCGCTGGGCGAATTAGTGCAAGTTCAAATTCCGTTTGCCAACCATATATAGAAGTATCCGTTGCATTATTGCCACTAAATCTACCGTATTACTTGCACAAATTGAACAACTATACATTTGCACAAATCGCACAATTGGTACATCTGCTTGTGCGCACTTACATAATGCGCGGACAGCCATCGGCATCCGGCCAATTGTCAGATAGATTCAATCAGAGAAACAGCCTGGGCGGCGGATGTAACAACTTCTGTGTTCATACCTTCTCTGAGCAATTCGATAGGGACGCGACCCTTGAGAAGAGGCGAGGGGCTGATCAGCCACAGCCAAGCCAGTCTGGGATCGGAGATCGAGGAAAGGACCTGCCTGATTTCGGGCATAGGCCTGCCGTCGATGAACTGAGCTAGGGGAAATACATGCTTACGGGAGCCTCTCCGAAAGGCAACCACATCATTGTGTTGCTGCCACCAATACAAAGTGGACCGCGGTATTCCAAAACGTCTCTCGAGATGCGTCGACCCCGCAACTGGACCGGCCCATTCTGCAATGCGCGCGCCTTCTCTCGGGCAATCTTTCAGAACCGGATGCCCGAGCGGATGATCGGCTGCCCGTGGTCGCGAAGCGATTTCACCCGCCTGGGCGTTTAGCCGTCGCGCTGCTTCGGCCTCGAGCCTACCAAGAAATTCGGCGGCCACGACGGTCAATTCGTTGGAAGGAGAACCAGAAGGCGCAACAGCAGCCTTGTCACCCTGCTTCGCCTCATCGCATTGGGCAAGAATGCGCTGCACCTCCCTCATGACAAAGCTTGAAAGCTCGGTCTGGCGCTTTTCATCCCCAAGATCACTCGACGCGGACATATCTGGCTTTCCCAATAGCATTCCCTCAGCAAGCCTCCGAAAGAGCGTTGAAGACATGAAGTTGGGGGGGGACGGCGATGTGTTGCGTTTTCGTATGCGCGCAACCTAGCAGCCGTCTTGCGGCTTCAACTTTTGCCTCTCAATAAAAAAGGGAAGAACATCAATTGACGACCGTCTTGCCCCCCCCCAACGATCGAAACAGACGCACATCGCAGTGCACGCTTCACAGTGGGACGCTATCCGCGATGCTAATTTGTGCAAGTTTAAAGTTTAGCTTGCCAGCTTTATATAATTAGACGTTTCTTTTATGCAACACTTTTCCAAGTGTTACTTGCACAAATCGAACGTATCGCACATTTGGACGAACTGTACATTCGATAGCGACTTTGACGCACGCGTTTACTGGCGGTATACATCCTTCACCGTTGCCGCAAGGCATTGGCCCAGGCGCGCGGCACCTCCTTCACGACAAAGGTTGAAAGCCCGTCCTCGGGCGTTTCATTTCCAAGATCACTTAGATCCACTCATACGGGCTTCCCGAGCGAGACCGTGGGTTCGGACGGTGCGAATGAATTTCTCGTTATAATCGAATTGATTATAAGGGATATTTCTACGTTGAGTATAAAGGATGTCAAGCCCGCGCCAGCGGCAATTTTGTCCGGGCGACCTCCGTTTCGTCGAGGACATGGTGGCCGAAGCGATAAAGCTTCGCCGGCCGACCGCCGGTATCAAATGCACTTTCGCCGGTCTCCTCCACCAGTTCCTGCTGCTCCATCAACCGGCGAAAGTTCTGCTGAAGCGCCCCTGCCGATCTAATCGTCAACGCCGTCCGCGTCAGCGCATTGCCATCGGTCAGAAAGCCGACGACATTGTTGATGACGAATGTAACGATCCGCGGCTTCAGAGAGGAATGCGCGCTTCGTCCAGATGGATGGAGTGGGCTGGCAGGTCCGGGCGGCCGCGCCGTTGAGGATGCAGCATCGAGAGCCGCGCTCTCCGAGGATGACATAGGTCGAGATTCGCGCGCCGGAAGTCTTGCTCCATGTCTCCCACGAATCCATTGGCAGGATCCCGGCTTCTTCGCAGTGGTCAGGGCCGAGCGTTATCGAACCGTGGTAGTTGAGGTTTGCTTCGGTGACGTGGATGCCGTGCAGCTTGCCGGCGACTATTTTTCGCATTGGTCCCGTTGTCCTATTCATCTCACAAAGTCAGTCCTCATGTTGAGCAGCTTCGCTGGGCTAAATCCCGACGAGGAGCGCCCCGCCGCTGAGTCCCGCACCTGCCGCCGCCAGGAGTATTTTCTTGCCCGGCCGAAACGGCTCCGCTTGATTGGCGAGCGACAGTGAGAGCGGGATCGTCGCGGCCGAAGAGTTGCCGTATTCGGCAATCGTCTTGACAATTGCTTGATCCGCTATGCCGAGGTTACTCCCGACAGCATCGAAAATGCGAGCATTGGCCTGATGCGGCACGAACCGGTCGACATCCTGCGGTCGCACTCCGGCAGCGGCTAGCGCGCTTATCGAGCAATCGGTCATCATCTCGACGGCCTTTGCGAACACTTCGCGGCCGTCGGTCATCGTCATTCGGGTTTGCGCGAGGTCGAGGTCACCGTGGAACGGGATGTTGCTTCCTCCTGCGGGAATCTGGATCAGGCCGTATCGCGAGCCGTCCGAATCCACGGAGGCACCGAGAATCCCCCGACCAGTATCCTCGCACGGACCGATCACGACGGCGCCGGCGGCATCGGCAAACAGCACGGCGCTGGCGCGCTCAGAGGGATTGATGCGGCGGCTGAGGATATTGGCGGCGATAACAAGGCTCGCTTTGCCGTGCAGGCGGGTAAATCCGTCCGCAAACATCAGCGCATAGATGAAGCCGGCGCAGGCGCCGGTCAGATCGACAGCGCCGGCGCGGCCGAGCCCCAGCCGATGTGCGACCAGGGGCGCGCTGGGCGGCAGGAGGTGATCGGGCGTCGAGGTGGCAAGCAGCAGCAGACCGATGTCGTGGCGCGCAATGCCGGCGCTGGCCAGCGCCATGGCGCCGGCCTGCGCAGCAAGACCAGACAGCGTGTCTTCGTCCGTTGCCCAGAAGCGCGACCGGATTCCAGTACGCCGCTCGATCCAGCCCGGTTCGAGGCCGAGATTGTTCTCAATTTCGGCATTCGCCACCTTTCGGCCAGGCGCATGATGGCCAAACCCGAGAAGGCGCGACAACCTGCTCATGGCTTTGAGCCGAAGCGTTCGCCGGCCTCCTCGATCGCGTCATGGAGCCGATCGAGTTCGTCGCCGGTGACGCAATAGGGCGGCAGGAGATAAAGGACATTGCCGAGCGGGCGCACAAGCAGGCCGAGCTCGAGGAAAAAGGCCCGAAGCTTAGGTCCGATCTCGGCCAGATAGCCGGCAGAGCCGGCGCGCAGGTCGAGAGCCAGGATCGTGCCGATCGCGCGGCTGTCGGTGAAGTTGGCATTGTCGCGAAAGCGTCGAAACCCGGCGGCCTGTCTCTCGCTCAAGGCCGCGATCCGCTCGGCCACCGGCTCGTCACGCCAGATCTCGACATTGGCGAGTGCTGCCGCGCAGGCAATCGGATTGGCCGTGTAGGAACTCGAGTGGAAAAACGTCTTCTTGCGATCCGCTGAATAATGAGCCTGGAAGATCGCATCGGTGGCAAGCGTGGCCGCCAGCGGGATCACGCCGCCGGTCAAGCCTTTGGAGGTGCACAGGATATCTGGAGAAATCGATGCCTGCTCGCAGGCGAACATTCTCCCGGTGCGGCCCCAGCCGGTCATCACCTCGTCGGCAATCAGCAGCGTGCCGGAGGCTTCGGCAATCTTCTTCAATCCGGTCAGAACCGAGGCCGGATACATCAGCATGCCGCCGGCGCCAAGCACGAGCGGTTCGACGATCAGCGCGGCGGCGCGCCGGTCGCGGGAGACTGCCTCGAATCTATCCAGCGTTTCCTGCTCGCGGCCGGCGGCCGGGAAGGGAATGGTGTCGACCTCGAACAGCAAGGGTTCGTAGGCGGCGTTGAACACGCCACGCGCACCGACGCTCATCGTGCCGATCGTGTCGCCGTGATAGCTGTGCTCCATGACGACGATGCGCGAGCGGGGCGCGCCGATGTTGCGGAAATAACCGAGCGCCATCTTCAGGGCGACTTCGACGCTGGTCGAGCCGCTGTCGGAATAGAACACCCAGTCGAGTCCGGCGGGAGCGAGTCCGACAAGCGCCTTGGCCAAGCATTCGGCAGGCTCGTGGGTGAAGCCCGCAAAGATGATCTGGTCGAGGCTCGAGGCGGTCGTCTCGATTGCCTTTATAATGCGGGGATGGCGGTGGCCATGGGTGACGACCCACCAGGAGGAAATGGCGTCCAGAATGCGCACGCCATTGGCTTTGTGGAGATACGCGCCTTCAGTCAGGACGATTTCAGGGATCGCCGGCTCGAGCGCGTGCTGGGTGAAGGGATGCCACACACGGGATTGCGGCATCATTCGCCTCCGGCAATCAAAGCGAGGTCGAAGCCGGCAATCATCGCTTGTCTCAGCGTTTTGTCCGTCAGCGGATCGAGGTGCGGCAGCCTGCCGAGTTGCGGCACGTCGCCGAATTCCACGATCGTCCGTTGCGTATCGGTCATCTCATCGCCGATGAAGGCGATGCCAGCCAGCGGGATAGCGCGCGCCCGCAGGGCCTCGATCGACAGCAGGGTGTGATTGATTGTTCCGAGCGCGGTGCGGGCGCACAGAATGACCGGCAGCTGCCACTGCGCGAATATGTCGATGAACCTTGTCCGGCGGTTCAGCGGCACCATCAGCCCGCCGGCGCCTTCGATGACGAGCGGTGTCGGCAGGACCGGAAACGAAAGATCGGCAGCCTCGATCGAAACGTCGTCGATTTCGGCCGAACGATGCGGCGAAAGCGGGCTCTTCAAGCGGTAGGCTTCCGGCAGCACGCGCCCCGACGGCAGCCCGGCAAGTCGCGCAACCGCCTCGCTGTCGGTCTCGCCGTCGAGGCCCGATTGCACCGGCTTCCAGTAGAAACCGTCAAGCAGGCCGGCAAGCCCGGCCGAAAACACCGTCTTGCCAATTCCGGTGTCTGTTCCGGTGATGACGATGCGCTTGGTCATGTCGCCTCCGGTCATGTCTGGGCCAACACCTCGACGAGCGCCTCGACCATGGCGGAAATGTCGGCTTCGCCGATATTGAGCGTCAGTGAGATGCGCAGCCGCGACGTGCCCTCGGGCACGGTCGGCGGACGAATGCCGCGTATGTCGAAGCCGCGGGCCTGCAGGCGCGCCGCCACTGCCATGGTGCGCCTGACATCGCCGATCACCAAGGGCTGGATCTGAGAGCCACTTGGTATCACGCCGCAGCGATCGACCAATTGGCGGCCTGCGAGGGCGACGCGTTCATGCAGCTGAAAACGCCGCATAGGCTCGTCGGCGAGCATTGCGAGCGCTTCGCGCGCCGCGACCGCCATCAGCGGCGATGGCGCGGTGGCGTAGATGAATGGCCGGCAACGGTTGATCAGATACTGGCACAGTGTCCTCGGCCCGGTCACGAGCCCACCAGATGCGCCGAGCGCCTTGCCGCAGGTGTGGAGCGCGACGATGTTGTCGCGGCCCTCGAAAGCGGCGGCCAGCCCCCGGCCGTCCGGTCCCCAGACGCCGGTCGCGTGCGCCTCGTCAATGACGATGAATGCGTTGTGCCGATCGGCAAGCGCGGCCAGGCTCTCCAAAGGCGCGCAGTCGCCATCCATGCTGTATAGGCTTTCCACCGCAATCCAGACGCATCCCATGCCGCCTTCGGCGCGCCAACGCTTGATCGCGTCCTCGACAGCATCGACGTCGTTGTGCGCGGCCAGCTTGAACTCGGCACGTCCGGCCTGTGCCCCCTCATGCATGCTGGCATGGGCGAGCTCATCGAGGATCAAAAGGTCGCCCTTCTGCGGCAGCGCCGTCAGCAGAGCGAAATTGGCGATGTAGCCGCTGCCGAAGAACAGCGCGCGGTCGGCTCCAAAGAATGCCGCCGCGTCTGCCTCGAGCTGCTCGTGTTCCGGTGCATTGCCGCGCAACAGCCGCGACCCGGTGGCGCCAACCGGCGTGCCCCGCGCAATCGCCGCCGCAACCGCATCGCCAAGTCTTTTGGAGGCGGCAAGCCCGAGATAGTCGTTCGACGAGAAGTCGCGCCCGGCGCGCGGCTTCAGCGTCCGCAGCCGGTCCTTGCGCGCCAGTCCCTGCAAGGTCGCCTCATAGCGGGCAAGCGGTGCCCCGTTCATTGCGCCTCGAGTTCCATCGGCTCGATGCCAAGGCGCCGGAACAGCAGGGTATCCTTGTCCTCACCGGGATTGTGCGCCGTCAGCAGCGTGTCGCCGACGAAGATCGAGTTGGCGCCGGCAAAAAAGCACAGTGCCTGCATCTCGTCGGTCATGGCCGTACGGCCGGCGGAAAGACGGACGTGCGATTTCGGCATCATGATGCGCGCCAGCGCGATGACGCGCACGAATTCGATCGGCTCGATCGGCTTGGCGTCGGCAAGCGGGGTGCCGGCGATCGGAATCAGCATGTTGATCGGAACGCTTTGCGGATGTTCCGGCAGATTGGCCAGCGTCACCAGCATGTCGATCCGGTCCACCGGCTCCTCGCCCATGCCGACAATGCCGCCGCAGCAGACCTTGATGCCGGATTGGCGAACGTGCTCGAGCGTCTCGAGCCGCTCGGCAAAGCTGCGCGTGCTGATGATCTCGCTATAGTAGCGTTCCGACGTATCGATGTTGTGGTTATAAAAGTCGAGACCAGCCTGCTTCAGTCGAGCGGCTTGCTCAAGATCGAGCATGCCGAGCGTCATGCAGGTCTCCATGCCGAGCGCCTTGACGCCTTCGACCATCGCCACCACCGCATCCATGTCGCGCGCCTTGGGGTTTCGCCAGGCCGCGCCCATGCAATAGCGGGTGGCGCCGGCGTCACGCGCTTTCTTCGCTTCGGCGACGACGTGCCGGACCTCCATCAGCTTCGACGTCTTCAGGCCGGTCTCGTGATGCGCCGACTGGCTGCAATAGCCGCAATCCTCCGGGCATCCGCCCGTCTTGATGCTGAGCAGCCGGCTGAGCTGGACCTTGTTTGGATCGAAATTCTGGCGGTGCACGGTTTGCGCGAGGAAGAGGAGATTGTTGAAGGGGGCATCGTGAAGTGCCCGAGCCTTCTCCAGGGTCCACGCTCCAGGGTCAGGGGATTGAGCCTGTGGCGATGTCTGCGTTGGACTGGCTGTTTGCATGTCCATGCTGTTCCTCCGGTTCTGCCTTGCTTTGCTGTCTGATTGATGACGATCGGAAAGGACAGTTGATTCGATCCTGTTCGTTCCTCAGGCAATCATGAGCCCCAATAGTCGAGCCCGATATCCAGGATCGGCGCGCTGTGGGTCAGTCGGCCGACTGAAATCAGATCAACGCCGGTCGCGGCAATCGCTCGCGCTGTATCGGATGCGATCCCGCCAGAAGCCTCGGTGATAGCACGGCCGCCAACGATTGCGACGGCCCGGCGAAGATCGGCGAGGGACATGTTGTCGAGCAGAACCGCATCGGGAGCGAAGCCAAGTACCTCCTCCAACTGGGCCAGCGTATCGACCTCGACTTCGATCTTGACGAGATGACCGGCCCGTCTTCGTGCTCGCTCGAGCGCCGGGCGAACGCCGCCTGCGATGGCGATGTGGTTGTCCTTGATCAGAATTGCGTCGTCGAGGCCGAAACGGTGATTGGATCCGCCACCCGCGCGCACCGCGTACTTTTCGACTGCCCTCAATCCGGGCGTCGTCTTGCGCGTGCAGACGATCTTCGCGCCATATCCACGAACCGCAGCGACGATCGATGCCGTTGCTGTAGCGATGCCGCTCAGATGGCACAAAAAATTGAGTGCCGTCCGTTCGGCTGTGAGAATGGCCCGGGCAGGGCCAACCACTGATGCAATGACCTCTCCATCCATGACATTGCAGCCGTCTGCCCGCTCCACCGAAATTTCGACATCAGGATCAATCAAGCGGAAAGCGAGCATCGCCAGATCGAGGCCGGCGACAACTCCGGACTGGCGCGCCGCCAGCACGGTTCCCGCTTGGTGTGCCTTCGGCACGATGGCCTCCGTGGTCAAGTCGCCGGCTCTGCCAAGGTCTTCAAGAAGAGCTGCCCTTACAAGCGGCTCAAGCATGACCGTGGGAAGCGGTGAGAGCGTCATCACTTTGCCCCTTCGAGGCTTGGCGAGTGTCCGAGTTCCCGCGCAGCGGCCAAGGCGGCTTCGAGGGTGATTTCGGACCGTCGGGCGACAGTCGCATGATGAGGAAAGTCTGTCCGGTAATGAGCGCCGCGGCTTTCTTCGCGCAACAGGGCGGCAACCGCGATCATTAGCCCGACAGCCGCCGGATCCGAGGCCGCGTCCTTGCTTTCGGCGAGCGGCAACAAGGCATATGCGGCTGCTTTCAAACCTTCACCATCCCGGACGATGCCGAGTGCGCGCGACAGGAAAACACGCACCGGAATCGGAGCGGGCGATGGGTAAACGCCCGCAAACGCAGGCTTTGTTCTGCGAGCAGGCGTTCCGGCGACACTTTCAGCGACCCAGCGCGCGCACACGACGGCCTCGGTCAAGGAATTGCTGGCGAGCCTGTTGGCGCCATGCAGTCCTGTCGAAGCGACTTCGCCGCAGGCCCACAGCCCCTTGACGGAGGTCCTACCGGAGCCGTCCACGGCAACGCCACCCATGTGGTAGTGTTGGGCCGGACGAATGGGGATGAGATCGCGCGCGGGATTGATGCCGGCTCCACGACAGGCTGATGCGATTGTCGGGAAGTGTCGAGCAAATTCCGGGCCAGGCCGTTGCCGCGCGTCGAGAAAAACACGGTGGCCGTTGGCAAGATGGTTCCAGACGGCGCGCGCCAAGACATCACGAGGCGCAAGTTCCGCCCCTGACACGCTCTGGAGAAAAGCCTGGCCGGTTTCGTCGATCAGGGCAGCACCTTCGCCGCGGACGGCCTCGCTGAGCAGCACCATAGGGCGTTCCGGGCCGTCAAGCGCGGTCGGGTGGAACTGGATGAACTCGAGGTCGGCAAGGACAGCTCCAGCGCGGGCCGCAAGCGCCAGGCCCTGTCCGTAACTGCCCGAAGGATTCGTGGTGTCGAGAAACAGTCCCCCGATCCCACCGGTGGCGAGGACGACCCGCCGTGAGCCGAAGAAGACAGGTCCTATCGAACCGCTCGCCCAGACGCCTCGGATCGCATTCTCTCGCACTGCCAGCCGGCGCGCTTCCACGCCCTCCACGACAACAATCGACGGTGTGGAACGCACAGCCGCGATCAGGGCACGCATGATCTCACGCCCGGTGCCGTCACCATGCGCATGAACGATGCGACGTCGGCTGTGTGCGGCCTCCAATCCGAGGCACAGTGATCCTTTCGGCGTACGGTCGAAGGGAACCCCAAAGCCCGCAAGCCCCTCTATCGCCTTGGGCGCGGCTTGGAGGATGCGGCTCGCCACGTCTGTGTCGCAGAGACCATCCCCGGCGGCAAGCGTATCGGCCAGGTGCAGTGCCGGATCGTCGTCTTCGCCGAAACTTGCAGCCAGACCACCCTGTGCCCAGGTGCTCGAATTGTCAGCTCCCAGCAGCGTCCTGGACAGAAGCAGCACCGGCTCCGGCGCCAGTTGAAGCGCGGTCATCAATCCGGCGATGCCGCCGCCGATGATGATGGGCCGCCCGAAGAAGCTGCGGACATCGGCGCTCAAATTGCCAGCATCCGTTCGACCGCAAGCCGCGCGCGCCCGGCGATCCCGGGTTCGATGGTTACGATATGGTGGTTCTGCTCGAGCGCCATGCGGATGTTGGCAAGCGTGATCCGCTTCATGTGCGGGCACAAATTGCAGGGCCGGATGAACTCGACCTCTGGGTGCGCTAACGCTACGTTGTCGCTCATCGAACATTCCGTCATCAGCACGACACGTGCCGGCCTTTGCCTTTGGACATAGTCGGACATGGCAGCGGTCGAGCCGGAAAAATCTGCTTCAGCCACGACGTCGGGCGGGCATTCGGGATGCGCGAGCACGATCACGCCGGGATGGCTTTCGCGCAACTCGCGGATGTCGGTCGGTGTAAAGCGCTCATGCACCTCGCAATGCCCTTTCCAGGCGATGATCTGCACATCGGTCTGGGCGGCGATATTCTGGGCCAGATATTCGTCCGGCAACATGATCACCTGGGGAACGCCAAGGGATTGGACGACCGCCTTGGCGTTGCCGGATGTACAGCAGATATCCGACTCGGCTTTCACTTCGGCCGACGTGTTGACATAAGTGATGATCGGCACGCCGGGATAACGCTGGCGCATCAAGCGCACGTCTTCTGCCGTGATCGATTCCGCCAACGAACAGCCTGCCCGCAGGTCTGGAATGAGCACCGTCTTTTGCGGATTGAGCAGCTTGGCCGTTTCGGCCATGAAATGTACGCCGGCAAGCACGATGACTTGCGCCTCGATCGTCGCAGCCGTGCGGGCCAGTGCCAAGCTGTCGCCGACGATGTCGGCCACGCAATGGAAGATCTCGGGGGTCTGATAGTTGTGCGCCAGGATGATGGCGTTGCGCTCGCGCTTCAGTGCAAGGATCGCCTCGATATCCTCGACGAAAGCCGGCCATTCGATCGGCGGGATCACTCGTCGGACGCGCTCGTAGAGAAACGCGGTCGCAGGCAGCATGGCGCTCATCGACCCCTCCAGCTTATACTCTAGTTGAAAATAACCAGCATATACTTGCTGTGAGTATAAGCGATGTCAACCCCGCGCCAGCGGCAATTTTGTCCCGGCGATGACCCTCTCGTCGAGAACGGCGTGGCGGAACCGGTAAAGCTTCGCTGGCCGGCCGCCGGTGTCCGCGGTTGCCTCTCCGGTCTCTTCGACCAGCTCCTGCTGCTCGATCAGCCGGCGAAAGTTCGGCTTACGCACGAGCCTGCCGGCAAGCGCCTCCACGGTTCGCTGCAGCTGCAAAAGCGTGAAGACCGGCGGCATCAGCTCAAAGACGACCGGCCGGTATTTGATCTTGGAGCGCAGCCGCGCAATGCCGGTCGCCGCGATGCGGCGATGATCGGCGACCATAGACTTGCTGGGCACCAGCGGAGGCAGCGTCGCGTCCCGTCCGCTTCCGGCCTCTTGGACCAGGCCTGCTTCGTAGACTAACTCATAGCGTTGAAGCGTGAGTTCCTCGTTCCAAAGGCGGTCGTCGAAGCCGAAGGCTATCGTCGCCCGCTGCCAGCGTTCACGTCGCGTGGCCGCGTCGCTGACGCCGTCTGCCCATTCAATCAGGCGCGGTCGCAGAACGTCCAGCACGACCGGAGGCGTGCCGGAGCGGTGGTCCTCCCATGGAAAATATTCGTACCAGCTCTGCCAGCCGCACTTGGGCGAGCCAGCTGCCTGTTCCTTGCGGGTCAATGCGAGATAGCTGATGGAGATGACGCGCTGCTGGCGCTCGGCGCCGATGCGATCCCGATCCGCGAAGGTGTAGAGTTGCTCAATATACCCCAGCGGATGGCCGGTCTGCTGCTCGACCCACCCCCTCAAACCGGATTGCAGCGATCGGTGCTCAAGCGCAAATGGTCCGGAGGGCAGGGTGTCCGCCTGGCCGATGGTGAGGACACAGGGTTCACTGTCGTTTACGGCGACGACAAAGGCGATCAGGTCCACTTTGACTTCGTCGGCCTTGACGGCGGCTCTGTCTTTCCTGGGTCCTTTTGCCTGATCGTCCATGTTCGCGAAAGTGGTTGGCCAGCTCGGGAGCGCCTGAATCGATTAAATGTAAGCGCGCCTGTCCGCACGTCAACACCGCACAGCTGCACGGCCATTTTTAGCTCTTCGCACTTGCACAAAAATGTGGCAAACGCGACACCCGCGGTTTGGTAACGTTGGGGAAGGAGGGTCCATTGAGTGCGTTTGGTGACACCAAGGCGATCACACTGCCGGATATTCGTTCGCGCAAAGGTGGGACGCCGCTCGTCTGCCTTACCGCTTACACGACGCCAGTCGCCCGGCTTGTCGATCCCCATTGCGATGTGGTGCTGGTCGGCGACAGCGTCGGCATGGTTCTCCACGGCCTGCCCTCGACGCTCGGTGTGACGCTGGAGATGATGATCACGCACGGCCAGGCCGTGCGCCGTGGCCTCGAGCAGGCCCTGATGGTCGTCGACCTGCCATTCGGTTCCTTCGAGGAAAGCCCCGAGCAGGCTTTCCGCAATGCCGCGCGCGTCATGGCCGAAACCGGCTGCGCGGCCGTCAAGCTCGAAGGCGGCGAAACGATGGCAGAGACGATCGGCTTCCTCGCCGCGCGCGGCGTGCCGGTCATGGCCCATGTCGGCTTGACGCCGCAGGCGATCAACACCATCGGTGGCTACCGCGTGCAGGGCAGAGGCGGGGATGCCGAACGCATCAGGCGCGACGCGCTTGCGGTGAGCGAAGCGGGCGCCTTTGCGGTCGTGCTGGAGAAGGTTCCCGAGGCGCTCGCCCGCCGGATCACCGGGGAGGTGGCGACCCCGACCATTGGCATCGGTGCCTCGGCAGCCTGTGACGGCCAGATTCTCGTCGTCGACGACATGCTGGGCCTCTTCGGCGACTTCCGGCCCAAATTCGTCAAGCGCTATGCTGAACTGGGGGAGGCCGCTGCGGCTGCGATCGCGGCCTATGCGCGGGAAGTGAAGGAGCGCCAGTTTCCGGCCGCCGAGCACGTGTTTGCCGATGCGCCCAAGCCCGCCGACGCGGACGCGGCCAAGAGCGGAGAAGCAGCGTGAGCGTGCCGATTGTCAGGAGCGTTGCCCAGCTTCGCCAAATCGTCGCCGCATGGCGCCGCGAGGGCGTGAGGATTGCCGTGGTGCCAACGATGGGCGTCCTGCATGAGGGCCATCTCAGCCTGGTGCGCGCGGCACTCGAGAAGGCCGACCGGGTGATCGTGACGCTCTTTGTCAACCCGAAGCAATTCAACAGCCAGGCCGATCTCGCCGCGTATCCGAGCACCGAGGACGAGGATGCCGCCAAGCTGGCACCGCTTGGCGCGCACCTGCTTTATGCGCCGGACGCAGAGGAGATGTATCCGGCGGCCTTCGCCACGACCGTTTCGGTGTCCGGTGTCAGCGAGGGCCTGTGCGGTGCCTTCCGGCCGGGACATTTCGATGGCGTGGCGACCGTCGTCGCCAAGCTCTTCCTGCAGACCAGCGCTGACTTCGGCTTCTTTGGCGAAAAGGACTTTCAGCAGCTTCAGCTAGTCAGGCGTATGGCCCGGGACCTGGATATTCCAATCACCATTGTTCCTTGTCCGACAGTCCGCGAAGCCGACGGTCTTGCACTATCATCGCGCAATGTCCGGCTCTCGCCAGCAGAGCGTGCTGTTGCCCCCGAGCTATCATCGGTCTTGCTCGAGACGGCTGAGCGGCTTGCCCGCGGCTCGCCCGTCCTGCCAACGCTTGCCGAAGCGCGCGCAGCAATTCTGGCTGCGGGCTATCGCGAGGTCGAATACCTGGAACTTCGCGACGAGGCAGATCTGCGACCCATGACAAGCCTTGACCGACCTGCACGCTTGCTTGTCGCGGCCTGGCTCGGCGGCACACGGCTCATAGACAACGTCAGAATATCACGGGTTTCAACAGATTAACGGGTTCTCGGCACGCGCTGTATCCGTCCGGAATCGTTTAAAACAAGGTCTCTGCCTGGCATCGAGCGATCACGGAGGTTACGCAAAGCGCAAATGCATCGCGTGTTTGAGAACTTCGTCGAGCAACTGTCTGCAAGTGTTGATGCTGCCGATCTCCGTGAGGCAATGGCATCCGCTGCAGCCGGCTTCGATTTTCCGCTATTCGCCTATTTCACTTACCCGTCGGCCTCGGGCGACGCCCCGCAATTGATCTCAAACTATCCTTCATCCTGGACATCACGTTATCTGCAACAGCGGTACCACAGTCTTGATCCGGTCATCCTGCGCGGGCTGCAAGGCTGGGATACCTTCGACTGGGGTGTGGATCGCGGTCGGCACTGTCTGCCGAATTCGCAGCAACAAATTCTGGAGAGTGCGGCTGAGTTTGGCATCCGCGGCGGCCTGACGATATCCATGCATGATCATCGCGGCCGGTTTGCTGCCCTGACCTTTGCTTCCGACGAGTCCCGGCCGCCTCTGTTGCGGTCACTGACACGTTACGAAAAAGCATTGCAGCTGGTGGCCATCAACTTTCATATCCATGTCCGGCGCAGGCTCGCCGACGATCGCGTGGTGGATGGTGTAACGCTCACCCCGCGGGAGTTCGAGTGCCTGAAATGGGCGGCGCACGGCAAGTCGGCTTGGGTTATCAGCCAGCTTCTCGGCGTCTCAAAGCGCACCGTGACCTTTCATCTGGAAAACGCCAAGGCAAAGCTTGGCGTTCGAACGATCAACCAGGCCGTTGCACGACTGGCTGCCTCCGGCCAGGCGAGATCCTGATTCGTCGGCCACGATAGCTGTAAACCTCTACAGGCTGCATCGCTGCCGGCTTTGCCCTTCGATGGCGGGAACACATTCCGCACGGAGGCGACCATGATGCAGCTGATAACACCAGACCTTTACGACGAGTTCGCAAGCGAGCTCAAAGAGATGCACGGGCTCAGGTTTCGGGTGTTCAAGGAAAGGCTCGATTGGGAAGTTGATACCGAAGACCAGATGGAAACAGACCCGTTTGATGGTCTGAAGCCTGTCTATCTGCTCCTCAAGGGATCCGACTGGCGAATTCGCGGTTGCGTGCGTCTTTTGCCCAGCACCGGACCCACAATGTTGCGCGACACGTTCCCGGTGCTGCTGGGTGCTGACGTCGTGCCCTCGACCTCCGACATATGGGAGAGCAGTCGTTTCGCGCTCGATCTTCCTCCGTCGGCGCCCAAGGCAGCGGGCGGACTGGCCCAGGCAACCTACGAGCTCTTCGCGGGCATGATCGAGTTCGGCTTGGCCAAGGATCTGACCCGGATAGTAACGGTGACGGACACGCGCATGGAACGGATCCTTCGCCTCGCGACGTGGCCATTGTCGCGCATCGGACAACCCAAGTCCGTCGGCAAAACGGAGGCGGTGGCCGGGTTTCTCGAGATTTCCCGCGCGAGCCTTTTGCGCATCCGCAGCAGGGGACGTCTGAGCGGACCGGTACTGTGGCAACCGGTTCTAGGCCCGTCGGCATTGTGGACACCTGAGCCGTGAATGATGCTGGTCTGCCCAAGGAAGCGACGGTCGGTCTTGTATGCTGGCCGGACTGGCGTCGTCACGAAGCTTACCACTACGCCAGACGATTGCCACGCACTGCCTGGGCCTGGGAGTTTCTTCGGCGCAATCCACAATTCCAGCGCGACCACGCCAAAATGGCACCGTCCGCCTGCATTGTCGGAGCCCAGGCCGACATGAACATAATCGAGTTGACGACAGGATCATCTTTCCTAAGACAATGGAGCCTCCTTTTTCGCGGACGCGCCACAGTCGGACGCTACGTCGGCGAGGGTCTTTTGGGATCCGCGCGACTGCGCCCGTATTCTACGAGCGGCCGCGGAGCTGGTTGGGCTCGACCACGATTTTGAAACGCTTGATCTTTCGTCGCTCTCATGCTGCAAGGACATCCTGCTGACACCTGCCGGCGTGCAGCACGTGCTGCTGAGGGAGGACTGCCGGAGTCTGCAGATCGCCCTTTCCGGTGCATCCGTTCTCCGCCCGTTGCGGCTATATGTCGACGCGATCGTGCAGCCGCAGCACCTGAAGTTCCATGTCGCTGCCCTTCAGTTCCTGAACGACATCAGTGGTTGCGGCCGCCTGGCAGCTGCTTGCTTTCCGCCGGAACCCCGCGGAGCGCGTCTGCGTATCGTGCTCCAGGCTTTGGATGGCTCGCTTGCGGGAGCATCTCATCAGGAGATCGCCATTGCCCTGTTCGGGAGACGCCGTGTCGAAGAAGATTGGTCTCATCCAGGTAGCCATCTTCGCGATCAGGTGCGTCGCGCCATCCAACGTGGCCGCTACCTGATGGGCGGTGGCTATAGACAGTTCCTGATGTAATTCGGGTGACAGCTCGGTGATTGTCTTATCCGAAAACGGGCAGGCATCAATCTCCATTTCTCACTGCTATTGTGCCTTGTACAAAACGTGACACGCGCCTAGTTCTTCCGCTGCGGGAATCGGGTTTGAGTAATACGGACGAAGCACTGAGAACCAACGCTTTCGTGATAGTGCATTCATGCCCCGAGAATCCTGATGACCGTTACGAACCCCAAGAAAGCCGGCGCTGACTGAAACGGTCGCTGAACGTGCTCTGTGGCGTGCGCCGCCTGACTCTCGGTTTCGGCCATGCGGACTAACAGCGTTTTGATAGGCCATCGCGGGCTAAGCTCTACCGGCGAAAGCCGCGTCAAAGCGGCAGGCAATCAGAAACTTGATCGGCGGCGACGATGATTATGATCAACGTGACGAACACGTGAATCATGCCGACGGCGCCGAGTTGCCGATGATGATGATGCCGGCCATGCGTCGCTGATGCTGCCTAACTACAGTGCTGTGTGATCATGCCGATCACCGCGTGACCACGAGCGGCGGCGGTTCGTGGTCAGGTGCGTGGCCGGGATGATCGCGCATGGCCGATTGTTCCTTCGTGCCGCGGGGTGTGGGCTTGCGTTCGGTCATGAGGACGTCAGGCGCAACGAGGAAGTTAGATCAGGCCCCAAACGCGTCTTATCCATGGGGTGGATGATAGCTATCCCTACAATCAATTATACCAATATTACCCAATACTACTAGAAGATCTCCCAATGAAAGCGGCCGGATGGGTATCCGTCTCGCGTAGGCTGAAGCTGCCGGCAAGAATGGGAAGACGAACATGTGCGGGATTGTTGGTATCGTTGGGCAACAGACGGTGTCGGATCGGTTGGTCGACGCATTGAAGCGTTTGGAATATCGCGGCTATGATTCCGCCGGCGTTGCGACGATCACCGAAGGTGTCTTGCACCGCCGGCGCGCCGAGGGCAAGCTCGTCAATCTCGAGAGGAGACTGAAGGAAGAGCCGCTGAGCGGCAACATCGGCATCGGCCACACGCGTTGGGCAACCCATGGGGCCTCGACGGAACGCAATGCGCACCCGCACTTTGCCGACGGTGTCGCCGTCGTCCATAACGGCATCATCGAGAATTTCACCGAGCTGAAGGACGAATTGGCGGCGGCTGGCGCCGAGTTCCAGACCGACACCGACACCGAGGTCATCGCGCATCTCTTGGCAAGACACCGCCGGGAGGGCATGAGGCGGCAAGAGGCGATGCGTGCCATGCTGAAACGCGTCAGGGGCGCCTATGCGCTTGCCGTCCTCTTCGAAGATGATCCGTCGACCATCATGGCGGCGCGCAACGGACCACCGCTGGCGATCGGTCACGGCGACGGCGAGATGTTCCTGGGCTCCGACGCGATCGCGCTTGCTCCCTTCACCAATGAAATTACCTATCTCATCGAGGGCGACTGGGCCATTGTCGGCAATTCGGGCGCCCATATCTTCGATTTCGACGGCCATCCCGTCGAGCGTCCGCGCCATACCTCCACGGCCGCGGCCGATCTGGCCAGCAAGGGCAATCATCGCCACTTCATGGAGAAGGAAATCTACGAGCAGCCCGAAGTCATCGCCCATGCTCTCCGTCACTATAGCAACATCATAGAAAATCGCGCCGACATGGTTTCTGGCATCGATTTCGCCAGGATCCCGAGCTTGGCGATCTCGGCCTGCGGGACCGCCTATCTCGCCGGACTGATCGGAAAATACTGGTTCGAGCGCTATGCGCGCCTGACAGTTGAAATCGACGTTGCGTCCGAATTCCGTTACCGCGAGATCCCGTTGTCGCCGCAGTCGGCGGCTCTTTTCATTTCGCAGTCCGGCGAAACCGCTGATACGCTCGCATCGTTGAGGTACTGCAAGGAGCGTGGGCTGAAAATTGGCGCTATCGTCAATGCCTGCGAATCGACCATCGCTCGGGAGGCCGATGCGGTCTTCCCGATCCTTGCCGGACCGGAGATTGGCGTCGCCTCCACCAAGGCGTTTACCTGCCAGCTTGCGGTTCTAGCCGCACTCGCCATCGGCGCCGCCAGAGCCCGCGGGACCGTAACCGAAGACGAGCTGCAGGCGCTCGTCAGGAGCCTCGCCGAAGTGCCGCGCGTCATGGGCCAGGTACTCAACAGCATCCAGCCGGAGATCGAGTTCCTGTCGCGCGAACTGTCAAAGTGTCGTGACGTCCTGTATCTCGGCCGTGGCACCAGTTTCCCGCTAGCGATGGAAGGTGCGCTGAAGCTCAAGGAGATTTCCTACATCCATGCCGAGGGCTATGCGGCGGGTGAATTGAAGCACGGTCCGATCGCATTAATCGACGACAACATGCCAGTGATCGTCATCGCGCCTCATGATCGCTTTTTCGACAAGACCGTCTCCAACATGCAGGAAGTGGCTGCCCGTGGAGGGCGGATTATCCTCATCACCGATGAAAAAGGGGCAGCCGCATCGAAACTCAACACCATGCACACGCTCGTGTTGCCGGCTGTCGACGAGATTATCGCGCCGATGATCTTCTCGCTGCCGATACAGCTTCTTGCCTACCGCACGGCGCTCTTCATGGGCACAGACGTAGACCAGCCGCGCAATCTCGCAAAATCGGTCACGGTCGAGTGATTGTGAACCTTTATAGGTGGCGATGCTTGTCCATCTTCGCTGCATCGGCGGTGGAAATTGGTCGAAGGTATCAGCGTCCGCGAGGCTGGCTGGACGGTGCCGCGAATAGCCACTGGAGGCGTCAGTGAGAGTTCGAGTTGCTGTTCAAGAAAGCCATCGGGGAGAATGAGTCGTGTAGGATCGCAGGTCGAATGCGCTACAGCCGATCAGGCCATCTCATGGCGGGCAGGTTCTTAGAACTTGATCAGAAGCAGGTGAGCCGCCATATTCCGACCCGGCTGCCAATTTCAAGTGGTCCATTCCATGGATGAGGCCGGTCCGGCCGAATGGACGTCCATTTTTTTGATTTGCTGGGTGTGCGCCAGGGTCGGGGAGGAAATCTCCCGATTTGTCAGGCGCTCCCATCTTCTTGGAGACGTTTATGAAGGATTCGCGCATTCCCGAGCCAGTCTTGACGGCTATGTCGCAGGGGACCCACATCATCCGCGCTTATCGTGAGCACCTTGGGTATTCAATCGAGGACCTCGCGGTCGCGTGCGGGCTTGCCGCTCAGGAAATCCAAAACATCGAGCGGGGTCTAAAGTACAATAAGGGCTATCGGAATCGGATAGCGAGATCGCTGTCCATACCTGTGGGAATTCTTGAGGCAGAGTCGGACATATCGGACGCCGCCTGATCAGTCGGATAATCTGCAATGGGTGGAAGACCGCTCTTGTGATGTGACGTTTGCGGCTGATAGTCGTCGCTTGATTCCGTTAGACGCGAATGCCTTCTGGCGCAGTACCGCCAAGAGAATTCTCGTCCACTGTCCGAGTCAGGAACTGCACGCGGGCTCGCCGAACAGGAAGTTGGAACGCTTCGTCATGCTGTCGTAGGCGATATAGCCGCCCGGAGTGCTGCGACACGTGCACGATAGCATTGGCTCGCGAGGATGGATTGCTAACGGCGAACCCATGCTGGTCGGCAAGGCGATACTGGCTGGAGCATCAACTCGGCCGACGAGGGTGGCCCCCCATCCTGGGCAGGATCGGCCGACATGGCCGGCATCGCGAGCCGCTCTGAAAAGAGCACAGCGGGGATCCAGACGCTGCCGGGTTGACTATGGGTGTCGGAACCGCAAAAAGGGGCCGCTCTTCATGAGTGGCGTGCGCCGGCAGTCTAACCCCAAGCCCCCCGCCAGGCTGCCGGCGCGCTTCTAGCCGCCTTGATGCACGGCGATAAGCTTTTGACGGCCTGAAGCGACGTTGTGGTCGCCGTTGCGGTGCTTTTCCACGCGCCTCGTCAGGCGCCGGGATTGCTCCGTCGTGATGTCAGGCGGGGGTTTGCAGGTTGCGGTCGACGGGTTCGTTTCGGGGCGTCTGCCCCCATCGTTATGTCGCGAGTTGGGGGATGCGATCGAGGACGATGCGCAGGATGCGCTGGTCGGGGCACGATGTCGGCAGGTGCAGGCGGATTTGCGATTTCATCTCGACCACCCGCGCAGCGATTTTGATGAGGCGCAATCGCAGCGTGTCGAATTGGGCGACGGCAAAGCTCGAGCGCCTCGGCATCGCGGCCCGCAAGCCCCACATCAACCAGTAAGCACCGGCATGCAGGAATAGCCGGAACTGGTTGGGGCCGTCGCTCTGGTGCAGGATGTGCGGTCGGCGGCAAGATGCGTCTTCCACGACTTGGTGTGGTTCTCGGCCGCGCCGCGCCGGCAGTAGACATCCTCGTAGAGCGCCTTGGCCTTCCCACCGGCAAGGTTGGTGACCACGAAGCGGATATCGCCACCTTGGGCGCCGGCCTCGACCCGCGCGATGATGCGCTCGACGCGGCTCCAACTAGCGGCGCCGTCAACGAACTCCTTGAACCTGCGGACCTTGCCTGTCTTGGCCGACGCTTCGAAGCGCGCCCTCGTGCTGGCCTCCAGATCCGCGACATGCTTGCGCAGGGTCGTGGTGGGCGCGAGGCCAAAGATGAAGTCGACGTCGTTGGCGCGGCACCAGTCGATGACCTGCGGGTTGCAATAATGGCTATCGCCGCGGAGCAGGATTCGAATGTTCGGCCAGTTGATCCGGATCGCCCGCACCAGACGGCGCAGGTGGGGGCGGATCTCAGCCCCACTCGGCTGCTTGGCCGGTCGCAGGATCGCGCTGACGAACCGTCCCGCACCATCGAACACGACGATCGGCTGGAAGCCGTACTCGTCATGGTGGGCATTGAACAGGCGAAGCTGTTGGCCTCCGTGCACAGCGTCGAAGGTGTCGTCAATGTCGAGTACGATCCGCTTCGGCACCTGCCGGAACGAGGCGCAATAGAGATCGACCATCGCCCGTCCCATCGCGACCAGCTCCCGCACGCCGGGTAGGTTCTCCAGCCGGCACAGCGTCGATTGCGACGCCAGATCCCGACCCGACGGCAGCGCATCCTGGGCCATCTTGAAGACCGGATCGCGGCGCAGCCGGTTGGCGTCGTTGCCGTCCTCGTAGCCGGCGGCGATCATCTTCATGCGAAAGCCGATCATGTCCGCCAGGCTGTGGACGACCTGGTCCGGGCAGCGCGGATCGTCGATGCAACGCGCCAGACGCTCGGCCACCCGCAACCGCTTTTCCACCTCGGCCAAGGCCAGAACGCCGCTGTTGGACGACAGCATGCCGCCGTCGAAACGGGCGACGACGGACTTGCCGCCGACTGATGACAAACCGCTCAGCGGCAGCGCAAGATCGTTCATGGTGGGTGTGGTCTCCGGGAAATGGTTCGGATCGGCTTAAGCAACCAAATCCTACGTCATTTCAACGGCTTGCGCCACATCCACCAACCCCCATGAATTTGGTTAGGTTGATGCGGCGTGCCGCCGCCGTGAGGCCGCGCTCGCTCAGCAGCGCGTCGAGAACGACGAGAAGATTCAGATCGAGCCCTTTGAAACGCATGTCTTAGCTATCCATAGCGTGGATGCATTTGATTGAAACAAACGATTTTACCAATTTTCCGGAATGTCGCATGGACTTGGCAGGACCTCACGTGCGCCGATCACTGCCTCTATTCGCGTGGCGAGTCCGATGAGAAGAGCCCGAAAGAGGAAATTTGTCGCGTGCGGTGGAGATTGTACTGGGAATGAGAGGCAGCGCTCCGATCATGTCGAACTCTCCGACGAATGGCGGACCGGTACAATAGTTGATCGCAACTGGTCCGGAGCTATGAAACATCTCGATTACATATGAGGTGCCGAGTGAATACGCTGACAGCACCCACCGTCGCAGCGTTTAGCTGACGTTTGACGACGGTTCCTATCCATTTACACGCAGATTCTTGATGTGCTGGCGCAAAAGCGGGAGGCCGGCGACTTTTCTTCGTCATCGGGCTGACGCCGCAGAAGCCGGAACTCGTCCGGTTCCTATGGGCATTGGGCTTGGTCGGTCGCACAGGCTCTATGAGGGGCAATTTTGGCAACGCGACGCGACTCGGGTTTTGAACGACGCCGAAAACGCAAGCTGGAAAGGAACAAGATGGCAGATCAACTCGCCAACGAAATAATCGCCATTATCAAGAAGCGCGCCGCGTCGGAGGGCGGCATAGCGCCTGCCACAGGCGGCGAGATAACGGCTGCCACGGGACTGACTTCACTCGGTATCGATTCACTGGGATTGGCGGACGTTCTCTGGGACCTGGAGCAGGCCTACGGCATCCAGATCGAGATGAATACGGCCGAGGCATGGTCGGATCTCCAGAATGTTGGGGACATGGTGGAAGCCGTGCGCAGCTTGCTCGCTAAGGGGGTGTGAATGGACAGGCGCGTCGTGATTACTGGGATTGGCGGTATTTGCGGGCTTGGGACCAACGCCGCCGCCATTTGGACAGAGATGCGAGAAGGCCGCTCCGCCATCGGCCCAATCGTCAACTCCGAGCTCCATGAATTGAGGGTCAGGATCGGTGCCGAGATCAAGGCGCTGCCGGAGCATGACATCGACGGCAAGCAACTCATCTCCATGGACCGCTTCAGCCTGCTCGCTGTGCTTGCGGCGCGCGAAGCCATGCGTCAGGCCGGACTTTCCTCCAAAGAGGGAAATAGCTATCGCTTCGGTGCGACGGTGGGCGTTGGCGGCTGCGGGTGGGATGCGATCGAGCAAACCTACCGCGCCATCCTTCTGGGCGGTAAGCGTGCCGCTCTCTTGACTGTACCCAAGGCGATGCCGGGTGCCGCTGCCGGCCAGGTCAGCATGAGTCTCGGCCTGCGCGGGCCGGTCTTCGGCGTCACGTCCGCCTGTTCCTCGGCAAACCATGCGATTGCCTGCGCGGTGGACCAGATCAGGCTCGGCCGGGCCGACGTGATGCTTGCCGGCGGCAGCGAAGCGCCGCTCATATGGGGTGTGCTGAAGGCATGGGAAGCGATCCGCGTGCTTTCGCCCGATACTTGCCGGCCATTCTCGGCCGATCGCCAGGGCCTGTCGCTTGGTGAAGGCGCCGGCATGGCGGTGCTGGAAAGCTACGAGCATGCCCTGGCTCGGGGCGCCACCATCCTTGCCGAAATTGCCGGTGCCGGCCTTTCCGCCGATGCGTCCGACATCGTCGCGCCGACTGTCGAGGGGCCGGAGGCAGCAATGCGGGCCTGCCTTGCCGATGCCAGGCTGGACGCCGAGGATGTCGACTATCTCAACGCGCACGGCACCGGCACCAAGGCCAACGACCAGATCGAGACGGCGGCGATCAAGCGCGTCTTCGGTCAGCACGCCTTCTCAATGTCCATTTCTTCTACCAAGTCCATGCACGCGCATTGCCTCGGCGCGTCCGGCGCGCTCGAGTTGATCGCCTGCGTGATGGCTATCCGCGAGAGCGTCGTGCCGCCGACTGCCAATTATCGTGAGCTGGACCCCGATTGCGATCTCGACGTCACGCCCAATGTGGCACGCGAGCGCAAGGTGCGCGTGGCACTGAGCAACTCCTTCGCCTTTGGCGGCACGAACGCGGTTCTGGCGTTCAGGCAGGTGTAGAAGCCATGAGAGATGCCTCCGGCAACATTATCTCTCGCATCCAGATGCTTGCCGGATAACTATTGTGAAGGGCGGGTCATTGACCGCCTCGGCGAATGCGGGAAGTGGCAGCGGAAGCTCGACGATCCGGGGGTATCGTCTTTGCGAAATTCTTAACTGTTGAAGCGGCTTGGACGTACCGCCGCCCCGTAAAAGGTAAGCGAGGCCCTGCGGGCTCGGCTTGAGGGTCTGAAGCTGTACACGACAATGTCTGGAAGCCGCAGGGTCGGCTCTGCGCCCGTTATAGTCGCCTGAGTGCTGCCGGCCCGGCCGCGCCGCGGGCGCCGTCAACGAACTCCTTGAACCTGCGGACCTTGCCTGTCTTGGCCGACGCTTCGAAGCGCGCCGTCGTGCTGGCCTCCAGATCCGCGACATGCTTGCGCAGGGTCGTGGTGGGCGCGAGGCCAAAGATGAAGTCGACGTCGTTGGCGCGGCACCAGTCGATGACCTGCGGGTTGCAATAATGGCTATCGCCGCGGAGCAGGATTCGAATGTTCGGCCAGTTGATCCGGATCGCCCGCACCAGACGGCGCAGGTGGGGGCGGATCTCAGCCCCACTCGGCTGCTTGGCCGGTCGCAGGATCGCGCTGACGAACCGTCCCGCACCATCGAACACGACGATCGGCTGGAAGCCGTACTCGTCATGGTGGGCATTGAACAGGCGAAGCTGTTGGCCTCCGTGCACAGCGTCGAAGGTGTCGTCAATGTCGAGTACGATCCGCTTCGGCACCTGCCGGAACGAGGCGCAATAGAGATCGACCATCGCCCGTCCCATCGCGACCAGCTCCCGCACGCCGGGTAGGTTCTCCAGCCGGCACAGCGTCGATTGCGACGCCAGATCCCGACCCGACGGCAGCGCATCCTGGGCCATCTTGAAGACCGGATCGCGGCGCAGCCGGTTGGCGTCGTTGCCGTCCTCGTAGCCGGCGGCGATCATCTTCATGCGAAAGCCGATCATGTCCGCCAGGCTGTGGACGACCTGGTCCGGGCAGCGCGGATCGTCGATGCAACGCGCCAGACGCTCGGCCACCCGCAACCGCTTTTCCACCTCGGCCAAGGCCAGAACGCCGCTGTTGGACGACAGCATGCCGCCGTCGAAACGGGCGACGACGGACTTGCCGCCGACTGATGACAAACCGCTCAGCGGCAGCGCAAGATCGTTCATGGTGGGTGTGGTCTCCGGGAAATGGTTCGGATCGGCTTAAGCAACCAAATCCTACGTCATTTCAACGATCAGATCCCGAGCAGCCAGTCAGTATTCGACCGTCGCTGGCGCCTCCGCCCACTGAGGCCTTGTGCTTCCTCCAGCGAGTCAAGCCGATCACCATGCGTGTCGCCAGTTCTGGTGCTCACCCACGTGCCATTTGCGATCTTGTGTCGGTGAGAGCACCGCAAGCACCTCCCCTGCTAGGAGCGCAAGGCGGCTCGCGTCGCCGTGTTGTTACTATTCTTCGCTGTGGTCGGAGTTTTTTCCTTGGCTTCGGAATCGGGACATTCGGCTTTGCAAAAAAATAGGCCATCGTGGTCGATCGTCACGCCCCGAGTTCGGCGGCACGATGGGACGACAACGGCAGCGCAAGCTCCATTTGCGCGAGGGGCTCGTCCCTTCAACTACTTGATGCATTTGCGCTTTGCGTACCTCCGTGCATGTTGCTCGATGCCAGGCGGAGATCTCCGTCTCAAACGATCGCGCATCGATGCAACGCCCACGCGTTGATCGCCATGATCGCGGCGATCGCTTTGCCGCTATCGCCGCCGCCGTTTTCGAGCACGACAATCATGCCGGCGGTTCGGCAGCGATGCGCATGCAAAAATTCACAGATGCATTCTGGCCAAATGCTAGCTGCCCAGCAAATGTCCGGCATTTCGCAAGGCCCCTAGGAAGAGACTGGCATGGCCGTTGGCATCGATCTTGGCCTGCATCGACAGGGGCATGCTGTGCCAGGTCTCCAAGGGCGCAATGAAATGTGAGAACGTACCGTTGACGATGCAATGGTGGGTAACAAGGCCCTGTCTGTCCAACGCCAGCACGCCGATCTGGTCGCCCTGATATCGGATGGCTGCGACCCGCTGGACCCCCGCATCACCGTCGACCCGCACGTCGAAAAGCAGGATGCCGCGGCTCCTGGTGGCTACCTCGGCGGCCTTTTCAGCGAAGCTTAAGGAGAGCGAGCGGACGCTTTCGACCGCCAGCTGTAAAACCATCAAATCCAGTTCATCCACTGCCATAAGGTACCTGCGCGCAACACATGGGTGATAGCAATCGACCACACCGCTTGTTCACAGATGTCGGCTCACGACCGATCATTCAGGTTGTTGCCGGACGTCCATTGACCGAGGGAGTGCTCCGGTTCGAACCGATCCTGAAGCGGAATGCGCTGGATCTACGGAACCCGAGGAGCAGGCCAGCCAAAGTTGCCGGGACAATTGATGTCGTGATCATTCCAGACATCTGCATCGGCGTCGCTGAACATCCCACTGGTAAGTCCGTTGTTTGCGGCAAGCCCATCCTTGGGCCGTCTAGTACCTGAAACCCTCGCGGTGGCGTCCCTCGAAGCTCGGGACCGCCGGGCGCTTGATCGTCGAGAACTTTGTTTACGAAGGTCCGGACCTCCTGCAGAGCTTATTCTGGTGCGCTCGCCTTTGAGCATTCCGCTGAAGCGTGACGTTTCCCTAGTCAGTGTTCCTTGCAGGCTCACCGCGAGGGCGCCTTGCACACAGCTGCACGTCAGCGCATGAAACTCGTCCCCCGTTCACTTCACAAAATGGATTTCCTGAAGTACTGGGAGCGCAGAGAAATCTCCGGTCGCAGCCTACCCGGTTAAAACAAGGACCCAAAAATGAAGACTCTCGTCGTCTGCTCCGGCGGATTGGACTCCGTTACCCTTGCTCACAAGGTGGCAGCGGAGCACGAACTCGCCGGCCTCCTATCTTTCGATTACGGCCAACGGCATAGGAAGGAATTGGGCTTCGCCGCCCTTTGCGCGGAGCGACTGAGCGTCCCGCACCGCATCATCGACATCCACGAGATCGGCGGCGGCCTTTCCGGCTCCGCGCTGACCGATAATGTGGACGTGCCCGACGGGCACTACGCCGAAGACACGATGAAGGTCACGGTGGTGCCGAACCGGAACGCCATCATGTTGGCCATTGCCTTCGGCTTCGCCGCAGCGCACGGCGCTGAGGCGGTGGCGACGGCCGTGCATGGTGGGGATCATTTCATTTATCCCGACTGCCGTCCGGCCTTCATCGACGCTTTCCAGATGATGCAGGACCACGCGCTCGACGGCTACGCGGAGATTCGCATTTATGCACCCTATGTGAATCTCACGAAGGCGGACATTGTTAGGAATGGAGCAGCATACGGCACGCCGTTTGCGCAGACCTGGTCCTGCTACAAGGGCGCCGAGCGTCACTGCGGGAGGTGCGGGACCTGCGTCGAGCGGCGCGAGGCGTTTCATCTCTCTGGGCAGCCGGACCCCACCGACTACGAGGACTCCGACTTCTGGCTCGATGCGCTGCGAAGGAGGACCGCGTAATGTTCCGCATCACCAAGGAATTCCACTTCTCAGCCTCGCATCAGCTCACCTCGTTGCCACCCGATCACCAATGCGCGCGCCTGCACGGGCATAACTACATCGTTGAAGTGGAGCTTTCAGCGAATGGACTGAACGACAACGGCTTCGTGCGCGACTATCACGATTTGGCGCCATTCAAACGCTACATCGACGAGAGCTTCGACCACCGACATCTCAACGACGTGCTGGGACATGAGCAAGTCACGGCGGAATATCTGGCCAGACATTTTTATGAATGGTGCAAGGCACGCCTGCGCGAAACCTCGGCCGTGCGGGTGAGCGAAACGCCGAAAACCTGGGCGGAATACCGGCCATGACCGATACGCATCCCGCAATCCGCGTGAGTGAGATTTTCGGGCCGACGATCCAGGGCGAGGGCGTGCTCATCGGTTTGCCCACGGTCTTCGTCAGAACCGGCGGGTGTGACTATCGCTGTTCATGGTGCGACAGCCTGCATGCGGTGGACAATCAATTCCGGCATGAATGGGAGATTATGTCCATTGGCGCGGTGTGGCAAAACGTGCTTGCGCTTTCCGGTGGCCGCCCGCTGATGGTATCGCTGTCAGGCGGCAATCCGGCCATCCAGCCGCTCGGCGCGCTCATCGAGCGAGGCCATGGTGAAGGTTACCGTTTTGCGCTGGAAACCCAAGGTTCGGTGGCCAGGGACTGGTTTGCCGACCTTGACGTGCTAGTCCTCAGCCCAAAGCCGCCGTCAAGCCAAATGACGACCGATTGGGCCGCTTTCGAGGCGTGCCTCCAGGCGGCACAAGGCAGGCCGCAAGTCGTGCTCAAGCTCATTGTTTTCGACGAAAGGGACTACGCCTACGCGAAAGACGCCGCTGCGAGATTTCCGCGACTTCCGATCTATCTGCAACCCGGCAATCACACGCCGCCACGCCCCGCAAATGAAGACGCTCCTGTCGACCTTGACGGAATATTGAAGCGCATGGAGTGGCTGGTTGATGCCGTGACCCGCGACAGGTGGTTCGAAGCCCGTGTGCTGCCGCAGCTGCACGTTATGCTCTGGGGTAACAAGAGAGCCGTCTAGCCTAGGCCCGCTTTTCACTGAAACTGCGCCGGCGGATATTCGGGTGGACGGGTTGTCCCACGCTTGACGGCGCTGCCGGGGTGCTTGCGGACTTTCTGCCACCGGCACCAAGAGCGTGGCCAGCCGCTTACGACTCGGAATGTTGCCGAGGCTCGGTTTCGACGGGCGTCGGCCTGGCGCGAACCAATCAAAGGTTAGCGCGAGCCACGGGTGGATAGTGTGGTGGTGCGATGCGGCGGCGCCTGCTGCAGCTGGCACGGTCCTTGCGGATTCTTGTTGCAAGGCCGAAGGGAGCTGTCGGCCGACAACCATGATCTGGCCAGGACGATTGTCGACTGCTTCCGATACAGAAAAGAGGCCGGACTCGACGTGGCGCTTCAGGGACTGCGAAATGGAATACGGCGCCGGAAGGCACGACCGGACGATATCGTCGCTATACCAAGACGCGTCTGGTCCGCTCCGAATCCTGTCTCGACACGACGGTCGCCGATCAACAGTGAAAAATGTAGCGCAATCGGTTCACGATCGACTGAGAACCATGACCGTTCCTCTGCGGTGCTCAGACTGCCGCTGAGTGCCTGGCCGTTCCACTTTCGAAATATTTGTCGAACTTTGCCGCGATGCTCCTGACAAAGGGCCGGCTTTCCGCAGGCACGACGAAGCGGTCACCATCAAGTTCAAGCAACCGCGCAGGATCTTGGAGGGCCGTGGAACTCGCCTTGAGGAGAAGTCTTTGGCCGGCTTCGCCAAAGCGCTCCACCAGCTCAATCGCCGAGAAGGCGAAGTCACACATCAATCGCTCGATGATCCAGCCGCGAACACGGTCGTCGTCGGAAAGCGCGATACCCCGAACAGCGGCCAGCCCGCCATCAGCAACCATACGTCCATACTCGGCGGTCGAAGGCATATTCTGTGCATAGCCCTGGCGAAACTGGCTGATGGATGACGGGCCAAGGCCGATCAAGGTCTCGCAGCGATCCTCGGTATAGCCCTGAAAGTTCCGGTGCAGTGTTCCGGCGCGGGCGGCAAGCGCGAGGGCATCGCCCGGTTTGGCGAAATGGTCGAGGCCGATTGCTTCGTATCCCTGGTCCACGATCGCCCGCGCCGCCAATTGCGATTGAGCAAATCGCTCCTCTGGCCCTGGCAGCCACGCCTCGTCGATCATCGTCTGATGTCTCTTGAACCACGGCACATGGGCGTAGCCAAAAAGCGCGATCCGATCCGGTTCCAGGGTCAGTGCCTGTGCAACCGTGGAGGCGACGCTCTCCCTGGTCTGATGCGGCAGGCCGTAGAGCAGATCGAGATTGACGGATTCGACGCCGCGCGAACGAACGCCATCAACAACCGTCTTGGTCTGCAAAAAGCTCTGCTCGCGGTTGATCGCTTTCTGCACCTTCGGGTCGAAATCCTGGACGCCGAGGCTCGCCCTTGTCATGCCGATTTCGGCAAGTGCATCGAGGCGGGCATCGTCCATATCGTTGGGTTCGATCTCAACGCTGATCATTGCACCGGGGAGAAAGGTGAAGCTGTTGCGCAGGACGGTTCCCAGCGCCACCAGATCCTCCGGTTTGAGCATCGTTGGCGAACCGCCGCCGAAATGGACGGCACGCACGCGGCCCTTGCCTGCGACAAGACTGGAGACGGTTGCGATCTCGGCATGCAGTGAGCGCAGATATGTGGTCACTGGTTCGTAGTGGCGTGTCTGCTTGGTATGGCAAGCGCAGAACCAGCAAAGCTTGTCGCAATACGGGATGTGCAGATAGAGCGAGATTTCATCGCCATCGTTGAGCGCCTGCAGCCAGCCACGACAAATTGCAGCATCAATGCCGGTATGAAAATGCGGCGCTGTCGGATAACTGGTATAGCGCGGGACGTTCTCGCCAAGTCTGGCAGCTAGCTCCAGTCGCATGTCGTGGTCCACCGTGTTTGCGTCGCCGGAACTGTGGATGCTTGGATGAGCCTAAGCCCTGATTTCGATCAACGTTCAGCACGGACAAACTGCCGCAAGGATTTTTCTACCGTCGATTGCTATCCTGCCCGCAAGTGGACCGGTAGAGCGATCGAATGACATTACGGCAGGACATTCACAGTTCCGGCATTCCCGTTCTTTGCCTGTCTTGCGAGGCACGGCACCGCGGTGTCTGTGGTGCGCTCGAACCAGACCATTTGGCTCAGCTCGCCAAGACGTCGTCGCGGCACAATATCGAGCCGGGGGTCGAACTGATCGGCGACGCCGAGGCGGTCGACTGTTATTCAAACGTGCTTTCAGGCGTGGTGAAGCTCACGAAGAGCCTTTCGGACGGCCGCCAGCAGATCGTCGGTCTCCAGTTCGCGCCGGATTTTCTGGGACGGCCCTTCAAGATGAAAAGCGCGATCAATGCGGAAGCGGCAACAGCTGTCTCGCTATGCTCGTTTCCGAGAGCGGCCATCGAACGGTTGATGAAGGAATCACCGGAATTTGTGCATCGCCTGTTCAAGCAGGCGCTGAACGAACTCGACGAGGCACGCGAATGGATGGTGACTCTGGGGCGCAAGACCGCACCGGAGAAGGTGGCGAGCTTTCTCCTCATGATCGCCCGGAACATCGGTTCCAGTGTTGACCCGGCGGCCAGGTCGGCGTGCTTCGAGCTGCCGATGACGCGTGCCGACATCTCTGATTTCCTTGGAATTACAAACGAGACCGTGAGCCGTCAGCTGACCAGCCTGAGAATGGACGGCGTGATTCGGATCGAGAACAACCGCCGTATCACCGTGGACAGCATGAGCCGGCTGGAACGGCGCTGCGGCGGCCGAGGCGCAACCGCCGTTTGAATGACACCGAAGCTGCATGGCCTACGTCACTTACTTCGTTCGGGGCAGGGCATGCTCGCGTTGGGCGTTAGAAGAAGTCGCATAGCGACAGCCCGCTCTCCATCCGATCGCATGAGCCAGGTGCGTTTCGGCCAACTCGTCGGCGAAGCATCCATCCTCGACGTGCTCGACGTGCAACCGGCTGTTCCAGGCAGGATCGCACTCGGCCGAAGTCAATACGCTTCATACGCAGGGGAAAATCGCCGTCTCCCCGAACCATGTATGTCACGAAGTTAGCGCAACGCTGGCGCTGGCTGTCCCAAGGCATTGAAACGATCGACGTTCGGCAAGGCATCGGCCTACTTTCCAGCGTCACAGAAGGCGCGCTTCCCAGACGCCCGCGATCGCCTCCAAACCCGGCCCGACCTGGGACGCCGGGCCTGTCCATAAGCGTGGCGGCCGGTGCCGCGCTTCCACATTCGATCGCCACAGTCTGATCGCACCGAACTCGATCCTGCTCGAAGCAAAATCGTGCGGCTCTGACATGGATCAGGGCGAGCAGGCCACGGCTGCGCAATAAGGCACTGCGGTTTGGCGCCCGCCGGAATCGGAAATCGGGGCTTGCGATGAAATTCGGCACAGAGATCGTCCTTCTAAGCCTGTTTGCGTTTGCGGCCCTGGTGGCTGCCGGCTTCGGCGTAGATGAACCTTTTCGGCGGCATATGTGGGTTTTGTTCTTCGCCGTGGCTGGCTTCACGGCGATTCTGTTGCGCAACACGGAGTTCAAGCCGGCAGTTCCGATCGACCCCGCCGCTTACATGGATGGGCCGATCCGCTACGGTGCCATCGCCACCGTATTCTGGGGCGTCGTCGGCATGCTGGTCGGCGTGGTCATCGCCCTGCAGCTCGCCTACCCGGATCTCAACATCCAGCCCTGGTTCAATTTCGGCCGTTTACGGCCATTGCATACGTCGGGCGTCGTCTTCGCCTTCGGCGGCAATGCGCTGCTCTGCACGTCGCTGTATGTCGTCCAGCGCACCTGCCGCGCTCGGCTGTTCGGCGGCGATCTCGGCTGGTTCGTGTTCTGGGGCTACCAGCTCTTCATCGTCATGGCGGCGACCGGCTACCTGCTCGGCATAACCGAGAGCCGCGAATACGCCGAGCCCGAATGGTATGTGGACCTGTGGCTGACCATTGTCTGGGTCGCCTATCTCATCCTGTTCCTCGGCACGATCCTAAAGCGCAAGGAACCGCACATCTATGTCGCCAACTGGTTCTACCTTGCCTTCATCGTGACCATCGCAATGCTGCATGTGATCAACAACCTGTCGATGCCGGTCTCCTTCCTGGGCTCCAAGAGCTATTCAGCCTTCTCCGGCGTACAGGACGCCCTGACGCAGTGGTGGTACGGCCACAACGCCGTCGGCTTCTTCCTGACCGCCGGCTTCCTCGGCATGATGTATTATTTCGTTCCCAAGCAGGCCAACCGACCCGTCTATTCCTACCGGCTGTCGATCATCCACTTCTGGGCTTTGATCTTTCTCTACATCTGGGCCGGTCCGCACCACCTCCACTACACCGCCCTGCCGGACTGGGCCCAGACCCTCGGCATGGTGTTCTCCATCATGCTCTGGATGCCGTCATGGGGTGGCATGATAAACGGCCTGATGACGCTCTCGGGCGCCTGGGACAAGCTGCGCACCGACCCGATCATCCGCATGATGGTCATGGCCATCGCCTTCTACGGAATGTCGACCTTCGAAGGCCCGATGATGTCAATCAAGGCCGTCAACTCGCTCTCGCACTACACCGACTGGACCATCGGTCACGTCCATTCGGGCGCGCTCGGATGGGTCGGCATGATCTCGTTCGGCGCGATCTATTTCATGGTCCCGAAGTTATGGAACCGCGACCGGCTTTATTCGCTGCGGCTCGTCAACTGGCACTTCTGGCTGGCGACGCTTGGGATCGTCGTTTACGCCGCGGTGATGTGGGTCTCCGGCGTCATGCAGGGCCTTATGTGGCGCGAATACAACGAGCAGGGCTTCCTGGTCTACTCCTTCGCCGAAACCGTCGCAGCCATGCATCCCTACTACATCATGCGTGCCATCGGCGGCGCGATGTATCTGTCGGGCGCCCTCATCATGGCCTGGAACATCGCCATGACCATCCTCGGCTACCGGCGCGAGGAGGATCCGATGCCGCGCTCCATCCCCGCCCTCCAGCCTGTGCGATCAGGAGCCAGAAAATGGGCTTGATGGACAGACACGCGGTCATCGAGAAGAACGCCACACTGCTTCTCCTCGGGTCCCTGCTGGTCGTAACGGTCGGCGGCATCGTCGAGATCGCACCGCTCTTCTATCTCGACAACACCATCGAGAAGGTCGAAGGCATGCGGCCCTATTCGCCGCTCGAGCTCGCCGGGCGCAACATCTATGTGCGCGAGGGCTGCTACCTCTGCCACAGCCAGATGATCAGGCCATTCCGCGACGAAGTCGAGCGCTACGGCCACTATAGCCTGGCGGCCGAGTCGATGTACGACCACCCGTTCCAGTGGGGCTCGAAGCGCACGGGGCCGGATCTCGCCCGGGTCGGCGACCGCTACTCCAACGCATGGCATGTCCAGCATCTCACCGAACCACGCTCCGTGGTGCCGGAATCGATCATGCCGAGCTACGCGTTTCTGAAGGACATGCCAATCGAGGTGAAGGATTTCTCGACGCATCTGATCGCCAACAGCCGTGTCGGTGTGCCCTATTCAGACGACATGATCGCTCATGCCAATGCCGATCTCATGGCGCAGGCCGATGCGAATGCCGACACATCGGGCCTGGAGAGACGCTATCCGAAAGCCAAGGTTGGGGACTTCGACGGCGATCCGCAGCAGGTCACCGAAATGGATGCGCTGGTCGCCTATTTGCAGATGCTCGGCACGCTGGTCGATTTCAGGACCTATGACGAAGCCGCCGGTTACCGCTGAGGAGAATGGCGATGACCTACAATTTCATGCGGGAGTTTGCCGACAGCTGGGGCGTGCTTGCCATGGCGCTTTTCTTCCTCGGATGCGTTGCCTTTGCACTTCGTCCCGGCAGCCGCAGGCAAGCCGAGAGAGCCGCTCACATTCCTCTCAAGGACGACTGATCATGGGCAGCGAGCATATCGAGGAGGTTTCGGGTATCTCGACGACCGGCCATGAGTGGGACGGCATCAAGGAACTCAACAACCCGCTTCCCCGCTGGTGGGTCATCACCTTCTACATCACCATTGCCTGGGCGATCGGCTACACCGTCGTCTATCCGGCATGGCCGATGCTGACTTCCGCGACCAGGGGTGTGCTGGGGTATTCGAGCCGCAGAGACGTCAAGAATGAACTGGCCGCGGCCGAAGTGGCCAAGGGTAAATTTGTCGCTGCCATTCAGGCGAAGACCGTCTCCGAGATTACTGCCGACGATACGCTACGCGAATTCGCCGTCGCCGCAGGTGGCGCCGCGTTCAAGGTCAATTGCGTGCAGTGCCATGGCTCGGGCGCTCAAGGGTCCAAGGGTTTTCCCAACCTAAACGACGACGATTGGCTGTGGGGTGGCAACGCCGAACAGATCCAGCAGACGATTGCGCACGGCATCCGCTTCGCATCAGACCCGGATACGCGCCTGTCGGAAATGCCTGCTTTTGGCGACATCATCACGACGGATCAGATCAAGCAGGTCGGCGCCTATGTCGCAAGCCTCTCCGATCCTGTTCAGGACACAAGCCTGATCGAACTCGGCGCCAATGTTTTCGCCGAGAATTGTGCGGCCTGTCATGGTGAGAATGCAAAGGGCAACAGTGAGCTCGGCGCACCCGACCTGACCGACGCGATCTGGCTATACGGGTCTGGCGAAACAGCCATCGCCGCGCAGGTCCGCGCGCCGAAGCACGGCGTCATGCCGGCCTGGATCGGGCGTCTCGGCGAGATCAAGGCCAAGGAACTCGCGGTCTATGTCCATTCGCTTGGTGGCGGAGAATAGGTACGCAGCCTATTCTCGTCCTCCCCCCACCGCCAAGCGACGAGGCCCGGCGCGAGCCGAGCCTCGGCATCATCCAGAAACCGATGGGTCGCTGGTGACTGGAGCTTCTCGTGCTCGATAACACGCAAATAGAACGGCTCGAAGCCGATGCGGTCAACTCCGCCAAGACCCGTCAGCCGCTCTATGCCGCACGCAAGAAGATCTTCCCGGCCCGGGCCTCTGGCAGTTTCCGCCGCTTCAAGTGGTCGGTGATGGCAATCACGCTGGGGATCTACTACCTGACGCCCTGGCTGCGGTGGGATCGCGGGCCATTTGCCCCGGACCAGGCCGTGCTGGTCGATCTTGCCAACCGCCGCTTCTATTTCTTCTTCATCGAGATCTGGCCGCAGGAATTCTATTATGTGGCCGGCCTGCTGGTCATGGCCGGTATCGGCCTTTTCCTGATCACATCCACCGTCGGCCGGGCCTGGTGCGGCTATACGTGCCTGCAGACCGTGTGGGTCGATCTGTTTCTGGTCGTCGAGCGAGCCATCGAGGGCGACCGCAACGCCCGCATCAAGCTCGATGCCGGTCCCTGGACTGCGCGCAAACTCGTGCTGCGAACATCGAAACACGCCATTTGGCTGGTCATAGGGGTGCTGACCGGCGGCGCCTGGATCTTCTATTTCGCCGATGCGCCGACGCTGCTTGGGGAACTGTTCACCGGCACCGCCGCCCCCGTCGCCTACATCACCGTGTCCGTGCTGACGGCGACGACCTATACGTTCGGCGGGCTGATGCGCGAGCAGGTCTGCACCTACATGTGCCCATGGCCGCGCATCCAGGCGGCCATGCTCGACGAGAATTCCCTCACCGTCACCTATAATGACTGGCGCGGCGAACCGCGCTCGCGTCACGCCAAGAGGGTCCTTGCCGCCGGGCAGCCCGTCGGCGACTGCGTCGACTGCAATGCCTGTGTCGCGGTGTGCCCGATGGGGATCGACATTCGTGATGGCCAGCAGCTTGAATGCATCACCTGCGCGCTCTGCATCGATACCTGTGACGGTATCATGGACAAGCTCGGCAGGGAGCGCGGACTGATTTCCTATGCGACGCTGGCCGACTACAACGCCAATATGATGCTGGCGACCCCGGGCGGCTCCGGTTCAGTCAACCCGTCACTGGTCAGGAACGCTGACGGCCTGTTCTCCGACAATGTGGCCCGTTTCCATATCCGCAAGATCTTTCGCCCGCGCACCTTCATCTACATGGGCGCCTGGTCGGCGGTCGGTCTCGCGCTGCTCTATTCGCTGCTGACCCGCGCACGGCTCGAATTGAATGTCCTGCACGATCGCAACCCGCAGTTCGTGACGCTGTCCGACGGTTCGATCCGCAATGGCTACACCGTCAAGCTGCTCAACATGATCCCCGAACCAAGAACGATCATTGTCACGATGCAGGGCCTGCATGGAGCCGAAATGAGCGTTGTCGGCATCGACCTGCCGGCGGATCGCTCCTTTGCCATCCCGGTCGAACCCGACCGGCTGAAGATGCTCAAGGTTTTCGTGCGTCAGCCGGCAGATCAGGTTCGGGGTGCAGCGCAAAGCTTCAAGTTCCGGGTCGAAAACAAGGCAACGTTCGAGTCGGACGAATACACGGCCACTTTCAACGCACCGGAGATCGCCAGATGAGCGACACCTCGCGACAATCCCGCGAATTCACCGGCAGGCATATGCTGTTCACCATCCTTGGCTTCTTCGGCGTGGTCATAGCGGTCAATCTAACGATGGCGACGCTCGCCAACACGAGCTGGACCGGCCTTGTCGTCGAAAACACCTATGTGGCGAGCCAGCAGTTCAACAAGAAGGCCGAGGAGGGGCGAGCTCAGGCAGCCCTCGGCTGGACTGGCAAACTGACCATCGCAGGCGGTGAGGTCCGCTACAGCCTCACCGATGCTGTCGGCAAGCCGGTTGCCTTGCATGGCGTCAAGGTGCTGTTTCGTCATCCCGCCTACGAGGCCGAGGACAAATCCGTCACTCTTGCCGCTGCCTCCGGTCAGATATTCGCCGCGCACCACATGCCCACGGATGGCGTCTGGATCGTCGAAATCGACGCCGATGCGAGCCTTGCGGAACCCTATCGCGACGTTCGCCGGATCATGATTTCCCACGAGGCGCTGCAATGAGCTGCTGCGCGCCAGGCGCCGAAATGGCATTGGACCTGGAAAAGGTCACACTGGTCCTGCCTTCTGGCCAGGAAATCAGACTGGCGAGCCGCTCGATTGGCGAAAATCTTCGCCAGACCGACCTCTCGGTGCCGGCTGTGCATTGTGCCGCCTGCATCCAGACGATCGAGACGGCGATCGGCAAGCTGGATCGCGTCGAAGGCGCTCGTGTCAATCTTTCAACGAAACGTGTTTCGGTCCGGTGGCGCGGCGACGAGGTTCCGCCATTCGTCGCCACACTTGGACGGCTGGGCTATGGCGCGCACCTGTTCGATCCCGAGGCTGACGGGAAGGACAGGACGCTCTCGGAACTGATCCGCGCCGTCGCGGTCGCCGGCTTTGCGGCGGGCAACATCATGCTGCTATCAGTCTCCGTCTGGTCCGGCGCGCAAGGCGCGACCCGCGACCTGTTCCATTGGGTCTCGGCCTTGATTGCCATTCCTGCGCTCGCTTTCGCCGGCGGCATCTATTTTCGCTCGGCCTGGAATGCGCTGCGCCACAGCCGCATGAACATGGACGTGCCGATCGCGGTCGGGGTATCGCTCGCTTACGCCATGAGCCTCTACGAGACGATCAACCATGGCGACCATGCTTATTTCGACGCGTCGGTGTCGCTGCTGTTCTTTCTGCTGATCGGCCGCACGCTGGATCACGTGATGCGGGAACGGGCACGGACGGCCGTAAACGGACTGGCTCGGCTGGCGGCGCGCGGCGCCATGGTGCTGCGCGAGGATGGTTCGCGCGACTACTTGCCGGTTGGCGAGATCGAACCAGGAATGGAGCTCTTGATTGCGGCCGGCGAGAGGGTGCCCATCGACGGCAGGATCATTGGCGGGGCATCGGATCTCGACTGTTCCCTGGTTTCCGGGGAAAGCACGCCCAGAACGGTGGGCCCGGGGGCGCAGGTCCAGGCCGGTACACTCAATCTCACCGGTCCGCTGACCATCGAGGCGACGGCCGCCGCGAAGGATTCATTCCTGGCCGAAATCGTTCGGCTGATGGAAGCGGCAGAGGGCGGCCGCGCCCGCCATCGCAGGATCGCCGATCGCGTCTCCGCGCTCTATGCCCCCGTGGTCCACCTCACCGCCTTTGTGACGTTCCTCGGCTGGATGGCGGCGACCGGCGACTGGCACCGGGCAATAACAATCGCGATCGCCGTTTTGATCATTACATGCCCGTGTGCGCTCGGTCTCGCCGTGCCGATCGTGCAGGTGGTCGCTGCGCGGCGGCTGTTTGAAAGCGGCGTCATGGTCAGGGACGGCTCCGCCATGGAGCGCCTGGCGGGGATCGACACGGCATTGTTCGACAAAACCGGCACGCTTACGCTCGGACTGCCCAGGCTGATCAATGCGCCGTCCATCGATCCGACGATGCTCGCCATGGCGGCCGAGATGGCAGCGCATTCCCGCCATCCCTTTTCGAAGGCAATCGCTGGCAATGCAGCCTTTGCCGGCCAGCCGAAACTCGCGTCCGTCAGCGAGCATCCGGGCTTCGGCATCGAAGCCATCGCCGAGGGCAGTACCTGGCGGCTGGGTCGCCGCGGATGGCGTGAGTGGAAAGCTCGGATCGGCGGCGAAGGCAAACAAGGCTATGGCGGAACCGTTCTGACGAAGGACGGGGTCATTGTCGCGACTTTCGATTTCGAGGATGAGCTGCGTGCCGATGCCAAGGCGGCCATCGAGCAACTGAACGGCGCCGGCGTGTCGGTGGAGATGCTGTCGGGGGACACAGAAGCTGCCTGCGGCGAAGTCGCGGAAGCACTGGGCGTCGAGCGCTTCGTTCCCGCGTTGCTTCCCTCCGGGAAGGTCGAACACATCGAAGCATTGACGCGAACTGGCCACAAGGTGCTGATGGTCGGCGATGGGCTCAACGACACGCCTGCATTGGGCGCCGCACACGTTTCGATCGCTCCGGCCACGGCGGCGGATATCGGTCGCAACGCCGCGGATTTCGTGTTCCTGCGTAAGAATCTTCTGGCGGTCCCACTTGCTTTAGACATTTCGCGGAAGGCCGGACGGCTGATCCGGCAGAACATCGCCATCGCGATCGTTTACAATGGCATCGCCGTGCCGGTCGCCATTCTGGGGCACGTGACGCCACTGATCGCGGCGGTCGCGATGTCCGCCTCGTCCCTCCTGGTCATCGGCAATGCGCTACGTCTGCAAGGTTTCGTGTCAAATGCATCGGTGCAAGATGCCCGACATGACAGGCGCTCGGACATTGGCGCACTGGCACAATCCTCATGACGACGCTCGCCTACCTCATACCTGTGGCCCTGTTCCTCGGAGCGCTTGGGCTGGCGGGGTTCCTGTGGGCCTTGAGGAGCGGCCAATATGAAGATCTCGATGGCGCCGCCGAGCGGATCCTGATCGACCGCGACGAGCCACGCAGTTGACCCAGCCTGCCCTGCGAGGACTCGCTCGAATATTTTCCGCGGTTGCTTCGCGTCATGCCGATTTCGGCGCGCGACGGGTGCGAACGGATCAGCCAGAATACGTTGCCGAACTTTCGGCCAGGAAAGGGCCGCACGGAACGGGAAGCCGGCCATTCCATGATGACCTGACCAGACCATGGTGTGGCGGTCGACCAGTCGACCGTGAACCCGCCGTAGCCGCGTTTATCGAGCCTGGTTGATCCACATCAGGGTTATCTCTTCATAGGCATGGTTTCATTGAGCATTTTTGAACGGAGAACGGATGTCTAACGGACGGTTAGGTCGCGTGGAGACGCTTGGGGAGATGAGCCGCAAACCGTGGATCGATTGCGATGCGTTCCAGTGCCCTTCGTCGCAGATAGCCGACGCAATGGCGGCACGCTGATGGCCGGCTCTGTCGATAGATTCGACGTTATTGTGGTCGGAGCCGGGCCGGTCGGACTTTCCTTCGCCGCATCGCTTGCCCAGAGCCGACTCAAGGTGGCAGTGGTTGAACGGCAGTCGCTCGAAAGCCTGGCGAATCCGGCTTTCGACGGTCGCGAGATCGCGCTGACCCACGCATCGGTTGGAATCCTTCGCGAGCTCGGCGCCTGGGATGCCATCCCCGCTTCGGACAAATCATCGCTACAAGGCGCGCGCGTGCTCAACGGATCGAGCCCTTTCGCCCTGAGCTTCGATTCTCCCAGCGGATCTGGGGAACCACTCGGAATTCTGGTCCCAAATTGTCGGATCCGCGACGCCCTGTTCAAGCTTGTCCACTTCCAGGATCATGCCCAGCTGCTGTGCGGCCGCTCGGTCGTCAATGCAACAACCAGCCACAAAGAAGCAGTCATAACGCTCTCTGATGGCAGGCAATTGGCCGCTCGGCTGCTCGTTGCAGCGGATTCGCGTTTGTCCGCGACGCGCGACCTGCTCGGCATTGGCGCCGACATCAATCGGCTTGGCAACTCCATGCTGATTTGCCGAGTGAGGCACGAGCGCACCCATCACCAGATCGCGGTCGAATGGTTCGATCACCATCAGACGATAGCGATGTTGCCGCTCATGGAAGGCGTGTCGTCGCTGCTTCTCACGTTGCGCTCAAGCGAGGCCGACAGACTGCTTGCTCTCGACGACGATTTGTTCCTCATGGAATCGACGAGCCGGTGTCGAGGACGCTTCGGAGAGATGACCTTGGCAAGCACCCGCCATGCCTATCCGCTGGTCACGACCTGGGCGCACAAGTTCTGGGCTCCGAGTGCGGCACTGATCGGCGATGCTGCCCTCGGCATGCACCCGGTGACCGCGCATGGCTTCAACATCGGCCTCAGTGGCCAGAAGCAACTCGCCGATAGAATCCTGGCGGCATGTCGCGAGCGCCGCGACATTGCTGATCCCGACATGCTCGGCAGATACGAAAGCCGGCTGCGTCTGTCGGCGGCACCGCTCTATCATGCTACGAATGCACTTGTCGCTCTCTACTCAGGCGAGCACCCGGCGGCACGGCTTGCAAGACATGCAGGGCTTCGCTTTGCCCAATATCTTCCCTTTATCCGCCATGGCATTTCGGCCATGCTCAGGCGGTGAATCGGAGGCAGCGCTGCCGCTCTGGAACGCTATCTCGGCCCGGCTTCCTTTTGTCTCGCCGGGCGCGTTGATGCCGTTGGTAGGGCTGCTTCCATGGTGACGTTGCCGATCCTGGGATGATTCGGATCAAGGCACGCGTGCGGGCAAGAGCTCGATGGTCAGACGGCAAGGCCAAGAGGCAGACGTGCGCCCCGAAGACATGGTGAGCACACTGGTTATCCCCGCTGGATAGTTAACCCGTCCTTCAGTGGGCCTGCGTAGGCTTGTCCTCGCGAACAACGATGGGAGCAAGCTGATCCGTCCATGGCCCCGAAGAATGAAGACACGCTGGAGGCCAAAATCCGTCAGGATCAGCTTGCTGACCTGAGGGCCGGCCTCTTCGTGTCGATGCCGATAAGCGCTATCCTGTCAGGCCTGATTTGGGCGGTGCACGCCCTTTCTGGCAGCGGCTTTGCAGCTGCAATCTGGTTCCTGGTCGTCAATGCGATAAATGCCGCCCGCCTTGCACTCGCGCGTTATCAGCTAAAGGAAACGGGGCGCCATGACGGATTAGTGGGGGTTTTGCCGCGGCTTCGCTGGTTTGGCATCCTTGCTCTTCTGGCAGGGTTTGCCTGGTCCTTCCTGGCCGTCCTGACTGTTGGATACACGACACCTCAAGCACCGCTGCATCTGGTCATTCTGGCGGGCATTTCAGCTGGTGCGGTTACATACGGCAGTTCGTATGCCGCGGCGGCGATCAACTTCATCACACCTCCGCTCCTCATCACGGTGGGTTGCCTTTTGGCGAAAGGCAATTTTGAAGACTACATTCTGGCTTTTACCGTTCTGCTCTTCATGGGCGGCTTGGTTCGAGCTTCGTTTGTTGGGCAAGCACGGTTCCGCGAAGCGAGCCGCCTGAGGCATGAGGCCGAGCGGCTTGCGGCGGAGATGAAGGCCAGTTCCAGGCAGGACCACCTGACGGCCCTTCTCAACAGGCGTGGCCTCGAAGACGCTATCGGACGGTTCGAGACCGCGGATGGCCCCTTCGTGGCAATGCTGGTTGACCTGGACGGGTTCAAATCCGTCAACGATACCTACGGTCACAGGACCGGTGATGAACTGCTTGTCAGGATCGCCCGCCGCATAGAGGAGGAAGCACCGGAAGGCTCAACGCTCGCTCGTATCGGCGGCGATGAATTCGTGCTGTTTTTTCCCTCAACGAGGGTTTCGCTTTCTGCCAATGATCTCGCCTCCAATATCATAGCAAAAATTGCCCGCCCCTATCGGGAGGTCGCGTCCGTCCGGGTCGGGGCATCAATAGGAATATACCTGGCGGAAAGCCCGGGCCTGACCGAAATGTTGTTGCGGGCGGATATCGCCCTTTACACGGCCAAGCGTCGTGGCAGGAACGAATTTTGCCTGTTCGATGCCGAACTCGACAGGGAACTGCAACGCCGCCAGTCCGTCGAACGGGACCTTCATTCGGCGATAAAGACGAGAAGCTTGCAACCTTGGTTCCAGCCGATCGTGAAACTCGACACCGAGGCCGTGGTCGGTTTTGAAGCCTTGCTGAGGTGGTCCCATCCGACTCATGGTGCCATCTCTCCACCCGAAATCATCACAGCTGCACGCGAAACCGGAATGCTTCAGCTGCTGACGCAAACCGTCTTCGCCGACTGTTGTGCTTTTATCGACGGCTTGGTGAAAGCTGACTGTCGTGATTTCCGTGTGGCGATGAATGTTTCGCCGCGCGAACTGGAAGCCGGCGATATCGACGACATGGTTTTGGATGGTCTGGCGGCAAAAGGCCTCCCTGCAACGATGTTCGAAATCGAGATTACCGAAGAATCCCCGGTGGACCCGGACAGAGTGGATGAAAAGCTCGGACGGCTTTCACATGCGGGCATTTCCATCGCGCTCGATGACTTCGGCACCGGCTTTTCTACGTTGGCATCGCTCAAGGACAGTCGGATACGCAAGGTGAAAATAGACCAGGGCTTCATTCGCGGCTTGGCCAAGTCCCGAGAGGACCGACTGCTTGTCAAATCGGTCATCGATCTCGGTAACATGCTCGGGATCGAGGTCATGGCCGAGGGCGTCGAAACAGAGGCGGATCGGCAAACCCTGCACAAGCTTGGCTGCCGAACCGCTCAAGGCTTCCTGTTCTCCAAGGCTGTGCCTCTGAGCCAAGCACTGGAAATGGCAGTCAAACAGCACGCGAACCAGTTGTGACTGCTCCCGCCGCGCCGTCCCTCGCGGCCGTGCGCTCATGAATGGCGGGTATCTGAACGTCCTTGTTTGAAGAGCATGACAGTCCGTGCTGTGCGTCAGCCGGCGAACAGTTCCTTGTAGCCGGTCGTCACAATCCAGTTCGCACGGTCGATATGGCTGCGAAGAGCCTTGCGGGCGCGGACCGGTTCAAGGGCCGGGTCGATGCCGAGAATGAGATCGGCCATCTCCTCTTCGCTGGCATTGTCGGCGCAGGCATCCAGGATCCGCAGGTAGATCGTGAAATGCTGCCTGTCGTAGCTCGTGAGGTTATCCGACCAGGGGACTTCGTCACACAGAGTTGAGCTTCGAGTCTCATCTGTTCCCATTGATCGATTCATGCCTGTTGCGAGCCTCGGCTGTTGAGCGCTGGATGCAACGCAGCATATCCCAAAATGGGATAATCCGAAACCGGGATTAGTCGCTGATCCGGTCTTTACCCGACCGGTTCGCCTACATGCCCAAGTCTCTTCGATCGCCCCGCCACCAGCGGTTTCTGGCCCAGCTGGTTTCCTTGCGCAAGGCCAAAGGCCTGACTCAGGCGCAGGTGGCCGAGAAGCTTGATCGTCCCCAATCCTTCGTGGCCAAGTACGAGGGTGGAGAGCGTCGTCTCGACGTCATCGAGTTTCTCGACTTAACTGCGGCGCTTGACGCTGATCCGTGCGAGATTCTGTCCAGCCTGCGGTCCTAGCGGGCGCCCACGCACCAACGGCTCGCGCCGGTGCCGTGAACCGAGCGTGCTTTTCTTCGGCAAGCTGCCATTCCGCTGCGGGTGGGTCTTTACCAAGCCATGCCGATATAGGATAATAATCCTAGGTGGGGCGATTCCTCAACGGAGATCGCAATGGCTAGGACCAAACTTTCCAAGCAGCTTTCACAGGCTGAAATCGAGCGCTTTCTGGCGGAGGCGGAACGGCTGCACAAGAGCATCGTCCAGCCGCTTCTATCACCTAGCAGCAACCATTACCGGGCTCTCCAACGCACCCATGAAGCGCTGTTAAAGACGGTGAAGGATATCACCGGTAAGGATGCGCCGTTCATTCAATGGTTCGGAACAGGACCGGTGAATTAGACCCGACTTGTAGACTCCACGCTGCAAACGTCCCATTCTCTCTTCGGAGGGAAGGGGCGTGGGCAACCATCGCTATCAAGACAACTCCTGGCTGGCTTTCTTGCCTTCGAATCGACCCTCGGCTGCAACATCAAAGCCAATATCAAGCTACAAAACGGGCGAGCGGGTCTATCATGATCCCGGTCAGGAATATTACTGGGACACGCGCCTCAACCTGTTGAAAGGCGAGCGCCGGTTTTGTTCGGAGGAAGCCGCGCCACGGCGGCGATGTCGTCGAGTTTCTCGACGTAACTGCGGCGCTTGACGATGATCCGTGTGAAAAATCTGTCCAGCCTGCCGTCCTGGCGGGCGCCCGCGCGCCTGACGACGCGCACCAGGTGCTCGTGAACCGAGCCCGCTTTTCTTCGGCAAGCTCAGGCGGTCTCGGCCATTCGGCTTCGCCCCTTGGCGTGGGCAGCCCTTCGGGCTGAGACGGCCGCCGCCCTTGCGGGCGGCGCGGTTTGTCTGTTGGCCTTTCCCGGTGGCGCGGGGTGGGCGGCACTCCCTTCTAGGCCCGCCGCGGCAGCCCGCAACCCTTCGCTGCCGCTCAGGGTCCTCCTCTTCGTTCCGGTCCTTCGGATGCGGTCCGCCTACCACGGCGGGCCTTTCCGGTCGCGACTCGCCGCCCACCCCGCTTCCGGGGAAAGGCGCGGCGATTGGCGAGCGGAGGATGAGACGATGCATGCAAACAGCAAGCGTTCCGCCAGCGGAGAGGCTGGCGCAGGCAAGGGCGGGCGCCCCGGCGCCAGCCTTTATCAGGAGATCACAGACCGCATCATTGCCGAGCTGGAGCGCGGCACCGTGCCATGGGTCAAGCCATGGGGCAGCGCAAAGGCAGGCCTTGGCCTGCCGAGGAATGCGTCTACGGGGCGCATCTATTCCGGCATCAATATCCTCATCCTGTGGGGCGCGGTCATCGAGCGCAGCTATCCCAGCCAGAACTGGCTCACCTTCCGGCAGGCGCTCGTCCTTGGCGGCAATGTCAGGAAGGGCGAGCGCGGCACGACCATCGTGCATGCCGACCGCTTTGTCCCCAAGGACGAGAAGGAGCGCGCACGCCACGAGGGCGATGAACCACAGGCCGTGCCTTTTTTAAAGCGCTTCACCGTCTTCAATGTCGCGCAGTGCGATAATCTTCCGGAAGACCTCTATGCCGCCGCCGAGCCGCTGCCTCAGTGCGAGATCGTGCCGCACGCCGAGACGCTCATTCGCGCCAGCGGTGCGGATTTCAGGGTCGGCGGCGATCGCGCTTTCTACATGCCGGGCAGCGACCACATTCAGGTGCCGCCGCAGCCGGCGTTCCATCACCAGATCGACTATTACCGGACCTGCTTTCACGAGCTTGGCCACTGGACCGGCCACCCGACGCGGCTTGCTCGCGACCTCTCCGGCTCGTTCGGCTCCAAGGCTTACGCGCGTGAAGAATTGGTCGCCGAAATCACTGCCGCCTTCGTCTGCAGCAATCTCGGTATCGAGCCGACCGTGCGTCATGCCGATTACATCGGCTCATGGCTGAAGGTGCTGCGCGAGGACAACCGCGCCATCTTCCGTGCCGCCAGTCTTGCCTCCAAGGCCGCCGATTTCCTGCTTGGCATTCAGGCCGATGCCGAAGGCGAGGCGCAGGAAGGGATTGCGGCATGACGATGCGCGATCCTCAACTGACCGCGACCGACCCGACGCCGCAAGGCGAGCAGATGCTCATTCCCGGTGTCCGGCCGATCACCACGCGCGATCGGCTCACCCTCCTGATCGACGCGCCGATGTGTCCGCGCGCGGCGCAAAAGCCGCTCGATATCGGCCTCTTCGATGAAGCCAGCAGAAATCAACTCGACCTGTTCTGACAAGGAGTCATTCCATGATCCTGATCACCGATCCACTGCGCGCACGACTGCTCGCCAATGGCGCCGCCGACGCCGACATCGACCATTTTCCCGTTGTGAAACTGTTTAATCCCACAGGTGCCGCCACGTGGCTTTTGAGCGAACTCGACGCCGATGGCGACACGCTGTTCGGTCTTTGCGATCTCGGCTTCGGCTTCCCCGAACTCGGCAGCGTCAGTCTGGCCGAGCTTGCATCCGTAAAAGGTCCGCTTGGCCTCGGCATCGAGCGCGACCTGCATTTCCAGGCGCGCTATCCGCTCTCCGTCTATGCCGAAGCCGCCCGCATTTGCGGCCACATCACCGAGGCCGAGCGACTTCTGCGGCAGGCAGCAGACGCCCTTTCAAAGCCCCATTCCGAGCTTCCGCCCGACACGGCGGAACAGCAGCGCCGATAGGCGCAAAAATCGTCCCGCCGCGCCGGCCTTCGGCCTCTGCGGCCGGGACAGCCTCAACCAAAGCGAAGGAGAGTAACCGTGCAGCTTGCCCACATCCCCCTAGATCAGCTCAACATTTCCGCGCTCAACATGCGCCATGGAAAACGCGCGCCCGACATATCCGACATCCTGCCGTCAGTGCGTGCGCGCGGCGTGCTGGTGCCTCTCCTTGTGCGGCCCAACGGCCAACCGGAAACCTTCGAGATCGTTGCCGGCAGGCGGCGCTATTTCGCCGCAAATCGCTTGCCGACGAGCGCGGCGAAGGCGATCCCTTGCCCTGCGCCATCGTGGAGGACGATGACGACGCCGATGCGCTGGAAGCCTCGCTGATCGAAAACCTCGCCCGCCTCGATCCTGACGAAGTATCGCAATGGGAGACGTTTTCGCGGCTCGTCAGGCAAGGCCGCACCGTTCCAGACATCGCTGCGACCTTCGGCATCACTGACCTGAAGGTCAAACGCATTCTGGCGCTTGGCGACCTCTTGCCCAAAATCCGCGAAGCCTATCGCCGCGAGGAGATCGACGCCGAGACGGTGCGCCATCTCACCATGGCGTCCAAGGCGCAGCAGAAGGACTGGCTGGCACTCTGTGCCGATCCCGATCAATACGCGCCGCGTGGCTTTCAATTGAAGCAATGGCTGTTCGGCGGCCAGTCGATTTCCACCAAGGTGGCGCTGTTTGCCATCGACGAATATCCCGGCCTGATCACGTCGGACCTGTTCGGCGAGGACAGCTATTTCGCCGATGCCGACCTGTTCTGGCAAAAGCAGAACGAAGCGATTGCCGCCAGACGCGACACCTATCTGAACGACGGCTGGAGCGAGGTGGTGCTGCTGGAGCCGGGCCAGTATTTCTACCCATGGGACCACGAGAAGACCCCGAAGAAGAAGGGCGGCAAGGTCTTCATCGCGGTCACGTATCGCGGCGAGGTCGAGTGTCACGAGGGCTGGCTGTCACGCAAGCAAGCCCGCCGCGCCCGCGAGGGCGGCGAGCAAGAAGAAACAGCCGCCAAGCCGCCGCGCCCCGAACTCACCGGCCCGATGCAGAACTATGTCGATCTGCATCGCCATGCTGCCGTGCGTGCGGCCATGCTCGACCATCCCGCCGTGGCGCTGCGACTCGTGGTGGCGCACGCCATCACCGGTTCCGGCCTGTGGCAGGTGCGCCGTGAGCCACAGCGCGCAGTCAACGAGACGGTGACTGCCAGCCTTGCCGGCTGCAAGGCTGAAGCTGCATTCGGCAAAAAGCGGCGCGAGGTGTTGGCCCTGGTCGGATCACCGGATGAGGATGGAGTGGTGGCCGGCAGCAATGGCGACGCCTTTGCTATCGCCGGCCTGTTCGCCCGCCTCTTGGCGCTGTGCGACGACGATGTCATGCGCGTTCTCACCCTTGTCATGGCCGAGACGCTTGCAGCCGGCAGCGCCGTCATCGAGGCGCTCGGCAACCATCTGAACGTGGATATGGGCGCATGGTGGGAACCGGACGATGCGTTCTTCGACCTCTTGCGCGACAAGGAAATCGCCAATTCGATGCTCGCCGATGTCGGCGGCAAGCTTGTTGCCGACGGCAATGTCGCCGAGAAGGTCAAGACGCAAAAGAAGATCATCCGCGACTTCCTGGCGGGCGAGAATGGCCGCCAGAAGATCGAGACCTGGCTGCCGCGCTGGATGAAATTCCCCGCCGAAAGCTACACCAGTCGCGGCGGTTTCCGCACCGCCGATCAGTGGGCACAAGTGCAGCCGCTGTTCGCGCGCGAATAGTCGATCAGGGCCCGAGCGGCGGTTCTCTCGACTGCCGCCGCTCAGGTCGCGCGCGCCGCTCCGGGCCGCGCCGGCTGCGGATTGGTCGTCTTGTCGAGCCAGTGCCGCGCGCGAGAAATCCCGACGCCAACTCGCCCCCATTTGGGCAGCCCTGCACCGCGCCGGGTTGCTTGCCGAGGCGCCCAGGCGCATGGGGCCAATTGTCCGATCGGGTTGCCGACAGAGCCCGCGCAGCCGGCGCCCTGTAATGCCGCCTGCTCGTTGTGCCGCCGATCGCGCCACCTGTCTCCATGTGTCTCAGGGACCATTCCCCTGCGGCTGGCTTGACGACCTATGGGCGGATCCGGCCCGCCCGAAACCCTCGCCAGCAGCTTTTTTCCCCGCCGCCTGCGGCGGCTTCCTCGCGCCGCTTCGCTTCAAAAAAGCTGCCCGCTCGGGTCCTCCGCTATCGCTGCGGCCGTCCCGGTTCCGGCGGTCCGGACGCGCCCATCACGGTTCGCCATCGCAGGGGAATGGTCCCCGGCGAGCACCAAAAGGAGACTGAAAATGACCGCGATCGGATACGTCACCAAACAGGAAAACGGCGGCTACAAGGGCCAGCTCAAGACGCTCAGCGTCCGCGCCGACATCGACATCGTGCCCAATCAGGCAAAGAGCGCCGACACCCATCCCGACTTTCGGGTGCTGACGCAAGGGGTCGAAGTAGGGGCCGGCTGGATCCGCACCGGCGAGACCTCCGGCAAGGACTATGTGAGCCTGTCGATTGCCGCCCCGGAGTTCGGCCCGCGCAAGCTCTACGCCAATCTCGGCCGCGCCGCCGGCCAGGATGACGACGACACATACGCCATCATCTGGAACCCGGTCGACTGAACCCCCAGCCTCGAGCCCCGCGCCCCAACCGGCGCGGGGCTCTTTCGGGAGGGGGCGGCGAAAACTCGCCCCCCACTCTTCGCCCGTCCCCGAAACGATCTCGCTCGCCGATCCTCGCCTTCGCTTGTCCGTAACGAAACGAGGATCATCATGGACGACGAAAACGAACGCGCGGCCCGCGCGAAGAAGGGCAGTCCGTTTCTCAACACCGCGCAGGCCGCCTTCTATATCGGGCTATCCCAGCGCACGCTGGAGAAGATGCGGCTCAAGGGTGGTGGCCCGCAATTTCGCAAGCACGGCCGCTATGTCCGCTATCACATCGACGAGCTCGACGACTGGTCGAAGGGACGCGCGCAGGAGACCAGGCCCGAGGATGCCGGGCACGATTCCGGCTCGGCCGGTGAGGGAGGCCGCTCATGAGCCGGCGTCCCACTATCCGTCTGATCGGCAGCCATCTGCGGCGCGTTCGGGCGCGCAAGACGATCGCCGTGGCCACAATAGGCCTCGGCCTGATCGGCTTCGCCGCTTTCGACAACCCATCGCCCTGGCTGGTCTGGAATGCCTCGGCCAGTGCGCCGGTCGGCCTCTATCGCCTCGCGTCCGGATCGCCGGCTCGTGGCGATCTGGTGCTCGTCCGCCCGCCAAAACCGGTCGCCGATCTCGCCGCCGAACGCTTCTATCTGCCCAGCAATGTGCCGCTGGTCAAGCGCCTTGCCGCGCTGCCTGGCGAGCATGTCTGCGCCTTCGGCGACGCCATCATCATCGGCGGCGAGATTGTCGCGCGCCGGCTGGCAACCGACACGCAGCACCGTCCGCTGCCTTGGTGGAATGCCTGCCGCAAGCTCGCCGCCGACGAGTTTTTCCTGCTCGGCAACGATAGAAATCACTCCTTCGACAGCCGCTATTTCGGGCCGGTGCCGGCCGAAAATATTGCCGGGAGGCTCGTGCCGCTATGGACCGAGTAACCCTCCTGATGCTGGGCATGGTCGCGATAGCGCCGTGCGCCTGTTCCGCCGCGACCGACGCTCAGCCGGCCGCCATCTCCCGTGGTCCGCAGCTGGCAAGATGGCAGCCCTTGGTAGCCGAAGCAAGCCGGCGTTTCAGCATTCCACAGCCCTGGATTTATGCCGTCATGGATGCCGAAAGCCGGGGGCAGACAATGCTGGACGGGCGGCCGATCGCCTCACACGCCGGCGCCATTGGCCTCATGCAGGTGATGCCCGGCACCTACGAGGAGATGCGCGCAGAGTTTGGCCTGGGGGCCGATCCGCACGACCCTCGCGACAACATTCTGGCAGGCACTGCCTATCTGCACGCCATGTATGACCGCTTCGGCTTTCCCGGCCTGTTTGCCGCCTATAACGCTGGGCCGGACCGCTACGAACAGCATTTGCAGCGTGGGCGACCGCTGCCCAGCGAGACGGTTTCGTATCTGGAAGAGCTCAAGGCTGCGGGGATTTCGGCCGCCGACATGGACGCGTTCACCGGCAAATCCCGTTCCGGAAAAGCGCCGGAAATCCCGTCCGGGCAGTCGCTGTTTTTCCTGCGAAACGGTGTTTCCGCGACCGATCCGAATGGCCAAATCGTGGTGCCGCTCGGATCGGAGCGAGCAAGGTCAGGCCGGCCGGATCGCAGGTGAGGGCAGGGGTACCGTGGGTCGGGCGGGGCAGGGAGGCAGGTCCGGGAAGGCAAGATAAAGGCATCGCCTCCTGGAGGCGGCGAAGTCTTTGTCTGCACATCGTTTTCCACGGAGGCTGCCTTCAGCGTCAGGAGAGCTGCAGCCGACAAACCTCTGATATTGCTTAAGATTACTAGGAGGCTCAATGCAGGATGAAGAGTTCAAGCCGAGCCTGGGCAAAATCGGATCGCGCGGCTCGAAGGCAGGCAAGCGTTTCGCCGGCCAGATCCGCGCCGCGATCAACCGAGCCGGCGGCGGCAGCGGTCGCCGTGGCCGCTTCATCGGAAGCCGGGCGGGGCGCGGCGGGGCTGCTGCCGCCGTTCTCAGAGCGCGCGACCCCCACGCGGCGTTTCGGCAGCGGCGCGCCGTCGTCAAGGCCCGTATCGTCAAGCTGGCCGGCAAGGGTGTTGACGGGGCACGTGCACACCTTCGCTACCTCCAGCGCGACGGCGTGACCCGCGAAGGCGAGCCTGGTGAGCTCTATAGCGCCGACAGCGACCGCGTCGATGGCAAGGCCTTCATCGATCGTGCCGATGGCGACCGGCATCAGTTCCGCTTCATCGTCGCCCCTGAAGACGGCATCGAGTATGATGACCTGAAGCCGCTCACGCGGCGCCTCATGGCGCAGATGGAAGAAGACCTCGGCACTAGGCTCGACTGGGTGGCCGTCGATCATTTCAACACTGGTCATCCGCATACCCATATTATCGTCCGCGGCAAGGACGACCGCGACGAAAACCTCGTCATCGCGCGGGACTACATCTCGTCTGGAATCCGTGAACGGGCGGCCGAGCTGGTCAGCCTCGACCTTGGCCCGAGAACGGACCGCGAGATCGAGCAACGCCTGCGCCAGGAAATGGAGCGGGAACGCTTCACCAGCATCGATCGGCAGCTGCTCCGCATGCGCGACCATGAGGGGCATGTCTCACCGGCCAGCCGAGACACGTTTCGCCAGACGCTGCACCAGGGCCGCCTGCGCAAGCTCGAGCGGATGGGTCTGGCTGAGGAAGTCGGCTCGGGCCGCTGGCGCCTTGATGGCGAGCTTGAAGCGACACTGCGCCGCATCGGCGAGCGGGGCGACATCATCAAGACCATGCACCGCGAACTGACCGGCAAGGGGCTCGCCCGCAGTGCCGCCGACTATGTTGTCCATGATCGATCTGCAGAGCAGATGCAGCCTGTCGTCGGCCGCATCATTGCGCGCGGCCTGGCCGACGAAATCACTGACCGCCATTACCTCGTCGTCGACGGCGTGGACGGCAAAAGCCACTATGTTGATATCGGCAAAGGCGAGGCCACCCAACCGACGCCAGAGGGCTGCATAGTGCGGGTCACGCCGAGCGACACCGGGCCAAGGCGAGTCGACCGCACAATTGCCGAGATCGCCACAGCCCATGACGGGCGCTACAGCATCGATATCCATCTCAAGCATGACCCGTCGGCCACCGAACGCTTTGCCGAAACGCACGTGCGGCGACTGGAGGCGATCCGCCGGGCGACCGGTGGTGTCGAGCGCGAGCCGGACGGCACATGGACTATCGCGCCGGACCATCTCGACCGCGTCGCGGGCTACGAGCGTCAGCGAGCGAGGGCCGAGCCTGTTGTCGTCGACAAGCTCTCATCAATGCTGCTGGAGAGCCAAGTCAGCTTCGACGGCGCCACCTGGATCGACCAGGAGCTCGTATCAGCTCATCCTGAGCCCTTGCGTGACTCTGGGTTCGGTCGCGAAGTACGTCAGGTCCAGGCCCGTCGACAGCAGTGGCTGATCGCGCAAGGTCTCGCGCATGAAGCCCAGGATCGGGTCATCTATCGCGCGAACATGCTTTCGATGCTGCGCCAACGCGAGTTGAACCGCGTGGCCGGCCAGTTGGCGAACGAACTCGGTCTGCCCTATTCTGAAGCCCAGAGTGGAGATCGAATAGAAGGCACGCTCCGCCGCTCCGTCGAGCTCGCCGGCGGAAAATACGCTGTCATCGAGAAATCGCGCGAGTTCACGCTGGTGCCATGGCGGCCGGTGCTTGAGCATCATATCGGCAAGGAGGTTTCCGGCGTCGTGCGTGCAGAGGGGATTTCATGGACCATCGGCCGGCAGAGAAGCGGACCAAGCATTTCGTGACATGGCCTACACAACTTCTTTTGCCCGCGTTGAACTTAGTCCGGACGGAGTTCGCCTGCTAATTGCCCGCGGCATTGATTTGGCGAGGGATAAATGGCTGCAGGACATTCTGGTGCGCTTCGAGCGCATGCGCGGCAAGAACGTGCTGTGGCAGCCCGGCATGGATCACGCCGGCATCGCCACGCAGATGGTGATCGAGCGCCAGCTTATGGAGAAGCAGATCCACCGCCGTGACCTGACGCGCGACGAGTTCATTGAGAAAGTCTGGGAGTGGAAAGCCGAATCCGGCGGCGCGATCTTCAACCAGTTGAAGCGGCTGGGGGCCTCGGCCGACTGGAGCCGAGAACGTTTCACCATGGACGAGGGCCTGTCCAGGGCGGTGCTCGAAGTGTTCGTCACGCTCTACAAGGAAAGGCCTGACCTACAAGGACAAGCGCTTGTCAACTGGGACCCGAAGCTCTTGACCGCGAGTCCGACCTTGAGGTCGAACAGCAGGAGGTCAACGGCAATCTCTGGCATTTCCGCTACCCCGTCGAGGGCGAGGTTTTGGATCCGGAAAATCCTAAAACCTTCATCACCGTGGCGACGACCCGCCCGGAGACGATGCTGGGCGATATGGCGGTCGGCGGTGCATCCCGACGACGAGCGTTTCCGGCATCTTGTCGGCAAGAACCTCATCCTCTGCCGATCGTCGGCCGCAGGATCGCGGTGGTGGCGGACGAGTATTCTGATCCGGAGAAAGGCAGCCGCGCGGTCAAGATCACGCCGGCGCACGACTTCAACGAATTTGAGGTCGGCAGGCGCCAGAAGTTGCCGGCGATCAATATTCTCACCATAGAGGGGCGGTCACCCTCACAGACAATGACGACTGTCTCGCCGGGCTGGAGGTGGCGCCGTAGCGCCATGCGGTCCGGGATGAGCTCGACGGTCTGACGCTTACATCTCGCCGAACTGGTCCAAGCAAGCATGAATTCCATAACCAGGCGCCGACGTGGAACTATCTCGTCGTCCACGCCCACGGACGCATCACTGTCCGGGATGATGAGCGCTATGCGCGCCGTAACGTGGCGAAGCTCACTCACATGCATGAAGCCTCGCAGCCTGCCCCGTGGAAGATGGGCGACGCGCCGAAGGACTTCATTGACACGATGGTGAAGGCGATCGTCGCCCTGGAAATCGAGATCACCAGCCTGGTTGGTAAATCAAAACTCAGCCAGAACAAAGAGGTGCGCGACATTCAGAACGCTGGTGAAATGCTGAATGCCCGAGGCGTCAATGGGATGGGAGAAGCGATGCTCGCGGTTGCGGCGGCCAAATCCCAATAGCAACTATCTTGTCCCGACAAGCCGCTGGTGCTGGATTTCCAACGGGTGACCTTGAGAGACAAATGCTTCGGCTCGCCGGAAACGCGACCAGCATCTGACCACCCGCTATGCGGCAGATGGACAAGAACTCAGGCCGCCATCGCCAGCCACATCCGCAATGCCGCCGGATCGATGGAAGCTGCTTACCCCGCCAGTCTCTCCGGTCATGCCGCCTGCGTCGTTAATACCTTGAACAGCAGCCTGGCGGTTAAACCGCCTTGCGTGTTCGGTATGGCGGCACAGCGGTTTGGAGATCGGCGAACGCCACGCCCCACGGTAGCGATGCCTCGCATGACCAAGCAGCGGCATGTGCGGCAGGCTTGCACCCGCTTCAGATGCGAGACGGGTCAAGACAATCATCCTGCACAACGCCACGCGGCGGTGAGCCGGTTTCGAAAAGGGCCGGCCCCGGCCGTTCATACAAGTGGAGTTGGGGGCGCGGGGCCGGATCAAGCCTATCGCGTTGGACCCGCCGGGACCGCGCGTACATCATCCCGGCAACGCCAGGCGCTCGCCTCGCGTCATGCGGGCTTCGGCTTGGCGCGCCGAATGTCTGGACCGGCATCGCGGAGCAATGGCGCACCAGTCTACGACATGGTGCGTAGTCGCCATGCTGCCCCTGGCCAGATCGTAGATGACCTCGGCTTGTTCGCCATGGCGAGCCGAAGCACGTTGACGGCCGTGCCGGGTGATGCGCCGTCCCAGACTATCATCCCAAAATCGGCGCGCGCCATCTCCCGGTCTTTGGCGGCGTAGATCCAGTATCCTCTAGCACCTTCAGGAGACGGGACCCGGTAGGCAGCCCAGTCGCCCAGATCATTGCGGGGTTCCTTGGCCGCATGGAAGACCCCGACATGTTTGTAGCCGTAGCCCGCGAGCAGGCCCTGCGCCTCGGCATCGGCTCCAGACGCGTCGCCAATCAGCACGCCGTGCACGGCAACAACGATTGGGCGGATCCGAGCGATGGCAGGTTCCGTCAGCTCAAATATCTCGCGTGAACCCCCTATGAATATCATCGACGTTCATGACTTTCCCTTCTCTCCAGGGCTCCCTCGCTCTGACCGCCGTCTCCCTCTGGCCCTGCGTGAGGGGTCACCCGAACGCCGAGACGGCGAAGCCGGCTCGGGGAGCGGCGGGACGCCGCAACTAGACCCCGGTCGGCGGCAGGCCGGCGCGCAGACCTGCCGTTTCCGGAGGCGCTACGCGCGCGGAGCTAGTGGCCTTTGTCGGCCAGCCAGAGGCTCACGTCCTGGATCGAGCGCATGAGCACCGACGGATTGTCCCGCGCGGGAATGAAGCCCCAGCTCTGCCAGTAGCGCTCTGCCTCGTGGTCGATCGCCCGCACCACCACCGCGCGGCCGCCGACGATGTCGGCGCCGGCGACGCAGCGATACAGCGCGTCCTTGACCAAGCCGCTACCGACGCCTTGTCCGGCATAGCGGTGGTCGACGGCGAGTTGTCCGATCAGCAGGCAGGGGATCGGATCGGGCGGGCGTCCGGTGCGGATGGCGCGCGGTGCGCTATTTGGCTGGATCACGCCCGGCGCGAGGCCGTAATACCCGACGACTGTTCCCTCGTCGTGAACGACCAGGACGCGGGTAAACCCGCGGGCCTGGTTCGTTCGCGCGAAGCCGGCCAGCCAAGCATTGAGCGCCGGCTTGCCGCAATCGAAGCTGTCGAGGCGGTGTGCGTGGTCGAGGAGTTCGATGCCTGAAAGCGCCACCTAGCGGTCCCAGGGCGGGGACCGACGCAGCCGCTCGGCCGCCTTCGCCGGGGGCACAGCGGCCGGGGCTGAGATCGCCTGCATGAAGGCGTCATAGGCTTCCGGGGACACGCGGATGACGGTTTCGTTGAGGATGGCCGCCTGCGCCTCGTGCAGCGCGGCGCGCCGCATGAACTCCGTGCGCGACAGGCCGAGCAGCTCCGCGCCGCGGTCGATGATGGTGAGATCATCGTCGCGAAACCGCATCGAGACGGGTGCTTCCTTCCTGGTGGGTGTGGTGGCCATGGCGCGCTCCTGTGCTGCGGACGTATATACGTTAGTGTAACGCGGAACGCAATACTACGTTCCCTGGCGACGTCTCGTGGCGGATGGTCTCAGGATTTCTCGCCGCATCGGTTCTTCTCGGCTTCTCGCCCCAGTCGCCATTGCCGCAACCCAGAGCAAGGTGGCTTTGGTCAGCTCCGGCGGATCAATTAGTTAGAAAGCGCATTTGTTTTTGGCGGCCGGATGAGCGGGTCCAGAAGCGAAGTCGCTGCCATGACTGTCGCCGGACGAGCCCCGGCTATCCCGAAGCTGATGAACATCTGACGCGATGGCGACTTTCGGGCCGTCACGCCACAAAGGAGGAACGGCTATGAAGGCTGGGCGGCGGCACTTTCATTCTCAGGCGCCGCTCTATGCCACCTGTCGGCCAATGTGACATCGCCACTGCGGTCCTTCGAACAAGTCGATTCGATTCTGAATTTCGGCCTTTAGATGATTGTAGCGATTGAATCAGCGACAAGGGCTGGGCAATCGCGGTTGTGGTGACCGCGAGCCACTAAGCTTGTGCCGTACCCTTACAATGATTCATCAAGGCGTTTACCTCGGCAATCACGAGATCCGGCGTGATGTCGAACTTGCATCGGACTTTGACCGGACAATGCCGCACTTGGTCCAGACCACATCCGCGACATTCAATAACACTCATAAGCATGCTGACCAAGGGACCTCGAAACCCCCAAATCTCCGGTAGATGTGACGCCGTGAAAATGCCGATAGTAGGGCGGCCAAGCTGGGCAGCGACATGGCCGGTGCCTGAATTGTTCGAAACGACGAGCGCGGCCGAATTCACGAGACAATTGAATTCCAATTCTGACAAGTCGACAGCCGTCCGAATGTTCGCGGCTCCACGTTCCCTAGCTATCTTCGCAACCTCCTCAAGCGCTTCCAGGCATTCGCCACGGCCAACGAGGACCACCTCACCACGGGTCGCAAGAGCAGCGACAACTTTGCCAAAACTTTCAATCGGCCAATCTCGCAGGCTGGAATTGGAGAACGGAGCCACGACAATCGGGGCATTGCCTGTAGTCGAATTCTGTGGGTGACCCGCTCCGCTTTCGAAATAGGCAGCTGCCTTTGCGACCAGAAAGAGGAGGATTTCTGACACATGCTGGAGACGCACCTGCTTACGGTCAATGAACCAATCAAGCCATCTACGGGGGATTGTGTTAGCAAGCCCTATTTTTTGGACCAGCTTGTAGAAAATGGTTCTGCGTAGTTTCAGATTGAATGGCGCTATCGCAATATCGATCTGATGCATGCTGTACGGATCAACTATCGCCGCACGGTGCCTGGCGGGGACTTCAAGCAAGATGGGCCTTGTTTCTTCCGGAACACGCATATCAATGGCAAGATCAAACTCGCCGGTCAGCAGCGGCCTTATGTCGGCGGCTTCTTTGCGCGTTTTGACTTTTGGGTTGCGAGGAAAAAAGTCAAAAGCAATGTGATCGTCGGCGAGGTCGAACTGTTTTGCAGTAGCGATGTTCCAGCTTCCCACCACCAGCGTAATGTGGGCATGCGCAAAACGCTGACGAAGGTCCTTTAGGGGCCCTAGAGACATCCAAAAGTCGCCGACATGATCAAGCTTGAGGACCAAAATTCTCATCCTTGCGCTTGACTGTTCCGGCTCTTCCCAGCTGCGGTATATAATTTGATTGCCGTCGTGCTTTGTAAAATATGCCATTGCCATTCCGAAGATTATACGGTCAACACTGATAGCCCAGTGACGCGTGTGTAGGGTTGGAGTGCTCCCCACTTGTCCGCGTCTCGGCAAGAATTCTGCCATCAGATCCAAGCCGCGCTCCAGCAGGAGCTGTCGGGCGAAGTCTGCATCTCTAGCGGTGGTAGCGCGCCAAGAAGCCAGCTATGTCCCGACCCGCAATGTGAAGGGCTTCGTCACGGTCTTGCATGCAGTGAGTTCGAGAAACGCCGAGTAGACGGCGTTCGCCAAGCCGCCGTCCCCAGATCTCGAGCATAACGGCAGTGGCCTCGCTCTTTGGTCGATGCTGATCCTGAATGAGACCGTCGCCGCCGGCGACGACATCGCCGGCCGGATTGACTGTCTCCGGCACGCCCTGTCGCTGTGGTCCCGCATCATGGTGGTTACAAAGGACCCGCCGCAGGCGCTTTTTTCTGCGCGTCCGGGTCGTCCAACATGAAGTGGACGAATCAACCCTGTGATGAAGTCGACCCCCAGCCAGCGGTGGGGTGGCAGGCGGCGTCGATGAACACCTTTATTCGCCGAGCTTGGATAGCGGCATCCCTATCACGCTGAGAGCCTGTTATGCTGGTCCAGCGTTTGATCGCAGTCTTGATCCATGCGAGCAGCTTGTGAGGGATGCAACCGAACGAGGCGCTGCTCCCACAGTCGTCGCAGGCCCTCCATCACAGCGTCACGCTTACCCTGATCCGGCGCAATTGTATTGAGGAGATCTCCCAACATGGCTTCGCCCTCAATCCGCATCAGCAGATTAAACAAGTCGTGTGAAATTCGTACACTGTCACTGCTGAAGTGGGTCGTGCTGATCTCGCAGTGAGTCTCCCGACGATCTGGCGCTTTGTAAGCGCGGGTTTGATGGAGGGACACATAGGGCGGCAACGAAACCGCAAGCGCAGTCCAATCCTGCAGCGTTGCAGCCCGCTTTTTTACCAGGAAGGGCCCGACCACAAGTCCATCCAGCTCTGTCGTCAGAAAGGTGGCAATCGCGTCTGCAACCGAATCCACGATCGGTTCGGCATTGTTGTTAAAGGACGTATTGAGCAGAATTGGAGTGCCTGTGCGCTTCTTGAACGCATTGATGACCTCCCAGTACGCGGGATTGGCGTTGCGCGATACTGTTTGGAGGCGAGCGGTACCGTCGACGTGCGTGATGGCACCGAGCAAGGCGCGCTTTGAGTCACGCACGCGAACGACGAAATTCATGAATGGAAATTCGTGCCTACCGTCCGGGAGGTCGAAAAATTCGCTCGCATCCTCCTCCAGCACAGATGGCGCGAAGGGCCGATAGCCTTCGCGCTTCTTGACCATCGCATTGATCCGGTCCTTGTTTGCGGCGGGCCGAGGGTCGGCAAGAATGCTGCGGTTGCCCAGCGCACGTGGCCCAAACTCCGAACGACCCTGCACCCAGCCGATCACGGCGCCGTTGGCGATCCAGTCGGCTGCACTGCTTGCCACGTCATCAGAGCGTTCAACCTCGAGATGTCCGGCCCATGCATTCAGTTCCTGTTGCACGGCGCGCTCGCTCCCGAGATCAGGACCCCAATAGACCTCCTGCAGTCGCTCACACGGCGCGGGGCGGCCCATCTCGTTAGAGACTATCAGCGCAGCTCCCAATGCGCAGCCAGCGTCGTGAGACGCGGGTTGCACGAAAATGTCTTCGAAAAGCCCTGAATACAGCAGCTTACCGTTCATCGTGCAGTTGTGGGCCACCCCCCCCGCCAGGCACAACCGCTTCATGCCGGTGGCCTCACGGTGATGCCGGAGAATGTGGAACACGATCCGCTCAAGCGCTTCCTGCAGTGACGCACTCACATCTCGATGCTGCTGGGTGAAGGGCATTCCCTTTCGCCTGACCTCGATATTGCGGAGCAACGCCGGACCGATGCGGTCGAGGTGAACACGGTAGCCACCGCCGTTGGCGGAGAGCTCGTAGAACTGCTCGAAGAGCTCGCGATAGGGAGCGGGGTCGCCGTAGGGCGCGAGTCCCATTACCTTATACTCGTCGAACAAGCCGTAGCCGAGATAGCGGATCGTCTCGAGATAAAACAGCCCAAGAGAATTGTTCTCGGGGAAAGCCTCGAGTTGCGTAATTTCTGTGCCAGACCCTACCGCCAAGAGGCCCGATAGGAAATCACCAGAGCCATCAATCGCTAGAATGAGACTTTGTTCGAAGCCCGACATTGCAAAGGCGCTCACGGCGTGCGCCTGATGATGACTTACGAATGAAATACGCGAACTGTCCAACTTAGTGCCGAACTCACGCGTTAACAGATCCTGCACCAACGTTTTAGCATCCAACGGAATGGAGAGAATGTCCGGGTGGGATGCGGACATACCTTCAAGCATGGCGTTGGCATAGGGCTCGCTGGCGTAGAGCGCGACACGATCAATGTCGTTGAGCTGAACCCCCGCCGCTGACAGACAGTATTGAATCGAACGAATTGGGAGCTTGTTGGAGTGTTTCATCCGATTGAGGCGTTCCTCTTCGACGGCTGCTATCACCCGTCCGTCTCGGACGAGCACCGCGGCGCCATCGTGCATAAAGGCGTTCCGAAGCTCGAACCGGTTTTCATGGACTTGGTCAAGTCCGCCGCTAATTCCTAGACACAGCATTTCTTTCTCCACATAGTGACGGGCAAGCCAAATTGGCCTGCCTCAGACCGTTTCCAACTAAATAGGCCGCGTTGTCGCTTGCAGCTGCAACCGCCTGTCAGGCATCACCGGCATCAAAGAACGCCTCATAAGGGTCCGCCTGAATCAACATGAGATGCTTCGATCGTGGCGCCTGCCGTTCCATGACGCCGAGAGCTTGGCTGGATCATCGAATCTTGAGCGGCTGCTGACTTGCATGCCGGCGATGCCGTTTTCATCTGCAGCACGAACTTGTGACGCGGGCTGCCTATATCCTTGCGAAGGGGCGGCTGTTGACGAATAATGCCGCGCCGTGAACTGGCCCGATTTCATTCCCCGAAAGACCGTCGCACAGGCGACTGACATGTGCTGCACTGTCCGCCTGCTTCCCGGTCGCACATCCGATAACGCCTTCGCTTGTGCAGGAGGCCGCATCGCGTCATTCGTCGGCCAAACATGGCACCGACTGGAAGCCCGGCAATACCGCGTAGATGTAAAGTGCGCTGATGTTGTATGGTAGCGCTGCCGGCCGGGTCTCCAATCCGCTGCCCAAACGAGCGGACTGCCTGCGGCAAAAAGCCCGCCACAAGCAGAATCGCGCTGGGCAGCTGGCTCGCCTGCAAGACTTCGCAGCTCAGGAACATTGGGGACGACTAGCGTCGAACCGCCGACATGATCGGCCAGTTGCAACTCACTTCTCGGCACGACCTCCACTGCACGTCAGGGCGCATGGAAGATTTTCTCCTTTGGATGGGTGACCGGTGCGGACGTGCTTTTGTCCATGCAAGATTTCCGAAGAGTTATGAAATCGTTTGTTTCGATCAAAGTCATCCACGCTATGAATAGCTGCCGGACATGCGCTTCAAAGGGGCTTCAGGCTTCCCGGATGGCTAGTCCGATTCGAAGCGCGTGGCATTCCATGCGCTCTATGACAACATTTTTCAGCAAAGGGTATGAGAGCAAACCCACACTTCTTTTTCAGAAGTCGCTTCGAAGCAGCCGAGGCCTTGATGGGCTTCTTCACCAAGTTCGGCGATGGTGCCGCAGGCATTCTTCCTCTTTCCGGGCTGAACAAGCGCAGAGTTCGCGCCTTGGCAGTGTGTCTGGGCGCTCCGTCTGATCTTGTTGAAAAGATCCCGACCGCCGACCTGGAGAACCTCGTCCCGGTCTCACATACGATGAGATTGACGACTTCCTCGAAGGCCAAGAGATCAACGAAGCGGCGCACAGGCGTATACTTCATGCGCATTCCAGCACAGCCCATAAGCGAGCGCTTCCCGTCACAACGATTGCCATGACGGGTTCGATATTTAGGCATCGGCAATAGCGTCTCAACATACACGATCGATGGGCTTGCCGCAGTTAGGCAGCTAGCGGCCTGAATTACCGCTGGAGCGAAGCGCTGCTCTTTCAGCCCGCATGCGGTCATGAGGTTGACAGTGTCGGCACGTATCGCCGAGGCCGGCACGCGAACTCATTCTCCCTGAATGCCTGCTCTATCGATCTTCCGCAGCGTACCCACTTGACCGGTCGCTTCGACATTCCAGGCACCTGGATTGTAGCCGATCCTTGCCGCTCTCCTTCGGCCGGTCGCAATGCTAGACGTGCGGCCGTTACGCGATGCAGAGCTGGTTGTCAGATGCGTGATGCGAAACGTGAGATGCAGATCCAGTTTTGGCGATGGCAGGCGCGCCGCAATGTTGATATTATCCGCACAGAACAGGCGCGCAAATGACATCGAATTCAGAGAAGGCTGAGGCGGTCGAGCAGTTGCTTGATACACCTGACCTTGCAACCGCACTGGAAAGCGAACAGTTCAAGAAATTCCTCGACCAGGTGCCGATCGCCATAGCCGTTTCGGACCTTGCCGGTGAGGAGCGCGTGGTCTACGCAAATCCGGAATTCGAGAAACTATCGGGCCTGACAGCCGCCAGGCTCACCCGAGAAAACTGGGCCGCCCTTTTAGGCACAGGCCTCCATCAGCAAAAGGACAGGCCGCTGGCCGAGGCCGTAGTCGAGGGAACCGATTTGGTCGGCACCTTCAGGCTGGAGCGCGGCGAGGACAAACCCGCGATCGTCGACGTTTATTCCAACGAGATAGAGGACGACAACGGCAAGGTGTGCTTCCGACTGGTGGCCCTGGTCGACGTATCCGCCCATGGCGAGGCGGGAGATGAGCGCTCGGCGGAGGAGCGTGTTAGCGAGAAAGACACGCTGCTGCGCGAACTGCAGCACCGGGTGAAGAACAACCTGCAGATGATCACCGCGCTGATCCGGCTGGAAAGCCGCAACGCGACCGAGGCCGACCGGAGACGGTTTGAGCGGCTCGCCGGTCGCGTCGACGCTCTGGCGATCCTCTACCAGACGCTAACTGCCGACGAGCCGAAGGAGGAGGTCGACCTTGGTGTGTATCTCAGCCAGATCGCGTCTGCGGTGATGAGCTCGCATGCGGTCGAGGGAATCCGGCTGGATATGAAGGTGGATACATATCCCGTGTCAATAAACGTCGCCATGCCGGCCGGGCTGGTCGTAAACGAATTGCTGACCAATTCACTAAAGCATGCGTTCCGGGGCCGCGATGGCGGCACGATAACACTGCACAGCGTCGTCGATGGCGACGGCTGCCGGGTTATAGTGGCGGACGACGGAATCGGCCTGCCGGAAGGCGAGGTGTGGCCCAAACCAGGCAAGCTCGGAGCGCTGATCGCGCGATCGCTGACCGAGAACGCCAAGGCGCAGCTAGCCGTCGAGTCCAGCGCCAGCAAAGGGACGAAGGTGACCATCGTTTTCAAGCGGTCGGCGGCAGCAAGCTGAACGGTTGCTGTCGACTAGCAGGCTGGCGGCTGGCTTCATGTCGCGGCTTTGAGCAGGTGGCTGCAAATAGGCTAGGTCGCCCTTCACGGCCTGCTTCACATGGTCGAGGTCTTCCATTATGCTCCAGGCTTGCTGCTTCTGACTTCGGCGGCCAGTCCATCCCCACCTAGCGGAAGGCACTCCCGCCTGATTGCGTTGCGGCTTGAGTCTTGACGGCGGGGGCACCTGACGCCTTCGCGCTCATCACGCGCGGGCCGGCAATTCAGCAGCGAGTCATCGCTTGGCCAATCTTGCCGAGGACGAAGATCTAACCTACAAATAAATTGGTCCGACTGTTCGTGGCCGGAGGTAACCGCGAATTTGCGCTATCGGGACAGGAGAGCAGTGCTGTAGGCAAACCGCGATGCGTGCATTCGTTCGATTGGTTCTACGATTATCCTGACGCCTGGGGTGACCAGTTGCACCAGTATTTCCTACTACGCGCAATCTTTGCAGGGTCATGTGCAGATCATCGCGGCCCGCCAAGACATCGGAAAACTGATCGACGATCCTTCAACCCCTGAGATATTGCGCGCCCGAATGGCATCGGCGGCCGCCATATAATAGTTTGCGGCAAAGACGGCCGCGATCGAACGGCTGAGGACGCGCTCGCCAACAGATTACCGCGGATACGACGCCTGGTTCGATGCTCCGATCAACAACGCGAAGCTCGCCGCGACTTCCGTCTACAGCGATTCGGTTCAAAGGCTTGGCGCGTTGGACAAAGCTCGCCGCGCCGAAGCGCGATGCATAGAAGCCGGGATAGTCGCCCGAACACAAGTCGAACAAGCGGAGTGGTCGACCGTTTCGTCCTCCCCGGGGACGAGCCGGTTGCTCTGGCCTGGGGCGACCTGATGGGTCTTGCGGAGCACCGTCTCCAGCATGGCGATCAGGTCTTCGGGAAGTATGGCCTCATTCTGCACAGACGGTTTTGCGTGGCTGTTACGGATGCCGGCGGGCACGGTGGCGATATGGCGGTCCTTTCGATCGAGCGGCTCGCCACGCTGCGTATAATTCCACGCCAGGGAGGAGAGACGGCGCTCGATCGTCGCCACAGAGTTTGGTTTCTTGTCTCCTGTAACCTTTCTGGATGCACATGTAGAGGCCGACGGTCTGCGGATCAGGCGGCAACACCTCGAGGTGCTGCCGGCGCGCCCAGGCGCAAAAAATCCGCTCTCGACCGAGCGGCGTCAGACCGGTATTCTTATGGATGTTCATCCGGTCCCCCTGGAGTCACTGAAGCTTCGACAATCTCAGCTTTCCCGGTTCGGACCGGATGGACAACCTACTGAAAGCTCACAACTAGCTACCAATGCGATCAGCTTTCGGGCTATCGGGCGCATCCAGGGAGGATGGGTATGTTCTTGGCTAACGGGCTCAAGCTGCGGGACCGCGGGTGCACGCTGGCACTGATGTTGGCGATCATATGTGTATGTGCGCCTGCACTGGCGGCAAACGCGTCGGATCAGGCGTGCCGGTCCATCGCCAAGCTCAAAATTCCAAGCGTGATCTTTACCGAGGCTAGCCTTCAAAAGCCGCAGGAGATCCCCGCAGATCCCTTCACTGCATTCACCGGCGCCTCGCCTCAGGCGGTAAAAGTGGGCGGGCACTGCCTTGTCCGAGGTGTTATCGGGAAACGCCAGGGGGTCGATGGTCAATCATATGGCACCCGGTTTGAGGTGCGTCTTCCGACGACCTGGAACGACATGTTCCTTTTCCAGGGCGGCGGCGCAGTTGATGGCTTCCTGGCGCCGGCCGTCGGGACCATTCCTTGCCGGAACTCGACCGCGGCTCCCGGGCTCTTGCGCGGCTACACTGTTGTAAGCATGGATGGCGGGCACCCAAGCCCCGATCCGGCTTTCGGGGTCGATCAAGCCGCACGCATTGATTTTGCGTACGCCTCCATTGGCAAAGTCACTTCGGTCTCGAAGCAGGTGATTGCCAAGTTCTATGGGGCGGCTCCGAAAAAGTCGGTGTTCATGGGATGCTCGAATGGCGGTCGTGAGGCGTTGATAGCGGCTCAGCGATATCCGCTCGAGTTCGACGGCATTGTTGCAGGTAGCCCGGGTTTTCGTCTCAGTGCCGCCAACATTGCCGAAGCCTGGGATACTCGCCAGTACATGAGCATCGCTCCCAAGGATGAGGCCGGCCATCCCATTCTATCCCGCGCCTTCTCCCAGCAGGATCTGAACATCGTCGCCAAGGCGGTTCTCGCTGCCTGTGATGCCCGCGATGGCATTGAGGATGGCGTCATCAACGCCTGGCAGCAGTGCCGGTTCGACCCAAAGGTCCTGTCCTGCCAAGGCGATAAGACGGACAGCTGCCTCACGGCTGGTCAAGTGCAGGCCATGAGCCGCGCGTTCGCGGGTCCGGAAAGCTCCGATGGCGAAAAGCTTTACAGCGATTGGCCATATGATACGGGCGTTGCGGGCGCGGACTGGAGAATGTGGAAGCTGGGCAATTCCCCCACTTCCCAGTCGGATGCAAATAACATCGTTCTGGGAGCCCGCTCGCTTCAATACTACTTCATGACGCCCCCGGCGCCGAATTTTGACCCCCTGAAGTTCGACTTCGACAAGGATCCGGCGCGCGTTGCGGATACGGCCAAGCTCAATGATGCGACCGGCACGTATCTCGCCAGCTTCGCAGCCCACGGTGGAAAGCTGCTCTTGTTTCAGGGACTTTCCGATCCGGTCTTCTCAGCCAACGATCTGGTGCGCTGGTACAAGCAAGTCGTCGAGGTCACAAGCGGCGGCGATTTGGAAGCGACTCGCCGTTTCGTGCGCATGTTCATAATCCCGGGGATGACCCACTGCGGCGATGGCCAAGCCTTCGACGACTTTGATCCTTTGGCCGCCATCGAGGGCTGGATAAACCAAGACAAGGCTCCGGATTCTCTCGCGGCTGGCAGCAAGGCATTCCCCGGCAAGCACCAGCCGATCTGCGCTTATCCCACTCAAGCTGCCTATGGCGGTAAGGGAAATCCCGATGAGATCGCGAGCTATTCGTGTCGGGGATAAGAGACCTCGTCATTTGTTCGCTTCAATCTGCGCGCATTCCCGGAACAGGTCTCCCGGACCAAGGATCGGTTGGAAAAGCTAAACCCGGAATTTGTGGGCCGTGCCATAACGCAGTTGATGATCATGCCTGACTACGAAGCGTCGGCCGCCGATAGTCTGGACACAGCGCTCGCTGTGCTCGATGAGGTAATTGTTATCGCCAGAGATCTGACCGCCTCATCCCAGCGGACAAAACGGGGGCATCAGAGCCCGGACGCCTTGGTGAGATTTACGCGGAAACGATCGCGCCGGCGCTCATAATTTCGCGTCATCTCCGCGGAGGCATGGCCGAGCTGTTTTTGCACATAGCGTTCGTCGACCTCGGCCGACGAGGCGAGGCCGGCGCGCAGTGAGTGGCCGGCGAATTTCTTGGCCCGTTCGCCCTCCGACAGATCGCCGCGCACGCCGGCGGCGAGCGCCGTGCGCTTGACCAGGCGTGCGACCTCCTGGTCGTTCAAGCGATCGGCACCGACGGCTCTGCCTTGACCAGCAACGCGCCGAAACAGCGGTCCGTGCGCAATGCGCGCCAGTCTTAGCCAGGTCTGCAGAGCGACCACAGGGCAGGTGGCGTCGGAGGAGCCGCGGCCGATTTCGACCTCGCGCCAGCCGGTTTTGCCGCGCAATGTGACAAGCAGACCCTTATCGGCAAAAATCTCGACCCAGCCGCGCCCGTCCTCGGTCTGATCCCTGCCGACGTCGAGGCCGACGATTTCGGATCGGCGAAGGCCGCCGGCGAAACCCAAAAGCAGCATGGCGCGGTCGCGCAGACCACGCAGCGTGCCGCGGTCGAGGGTCTCGAGCATAGCGATCAGATCCTCGGGCAGGATCGCTTCCTTCTGCCGGGGAGGGGAGGCGTGGGTGTTGCGAACGCCAGCCATCACCGTGGCGATATGCCGGTCCTTGCGGTCCAGCGGCTGGCCGCGCTGGGCACAATTCCAGGAGAGCGACGAAAGCCGGCGCTCGATGGTTGAAACGGTGTTAGGCTTTTTGTCGCCAGTAGCCGTACCTGACGCGCAGGCGGCGATATAGAGCCCGACGACCTGAGGATCGGGCGGGAACATCTCGATGCCTTGGCGCCGGCACCAGCTCGAAAAATGCTTCCAGTCGGCTGCGTAGGCGCGGCGCGTGTTGGCCGAACTCGCCGCCTCGATATAATCGCGCGCGCGGCCGGCGAGCGCCTCAAGATGCGGATGCGCAGGCAGGCTGGGATTGGCAATGGCTGGAAGGGGAGGGGACGAGGCTAGGTCGGCATCGCCCATCTGCATGACGATATCGACGATGTCGGGCAAAGCCGCGGCGCTTTGTGTGTGAAGCTTGTCCGAAATTCGTAGCATATTTCGGACATCTTGACCGTCACTTCGTCCGAAATCGGACCACAGATTTCGGACAAAGCCCGGCATCAACCCGCCAATATCTCGATCTGCCGTCGCCGCTGCAAACGTCGCCTGTGAGAGGCGAGCGGCCTCTAAACTGGTCGTATATCCCGATTAATAATAAGAATGTAGTCAACTTCCATATTTTAGAGGGCACGCATGCTGCCACTCAACCGGCCTGATCACCACACAAAGTGAGGAAGAACCTGGTTAGGTGCAAAGCGACAATTGCCTCGACAGCGGGTCCCGGAAGGTTTATGCTGCCCAATCTTACCGCAATCCGAAATGGCGATTGAGTACCTTCACGAGTGAAGGGATTCCCGCGGTCTTAGAGATGAGTTGTCGAATGGCGCGAAGTCGCACAGAATCGCGAAGTCGCACAGAATCGTGTGTTTGATACCGATCAGGATCGCGAGCTATTTCAGGCGCGGAGAGGTCTTGCGCCCGATGCACGAGTTGCTCCCGGTCCAACGGAAGTGAATGGGGTGGAACTGCTTTGTCGACCAAATTGTTGACGGAACGTCCGGCGCCCATTGTTGCTACATGTCTGGATTCTTGGGGCGTTTTGGATGATGCAATCCACCATCTCACTCCAAAGGGCAGTGGAATCTGGAACAATGTCGCTTTTGTACGCAGGACATCCTTCGCGCCCGATTGGCATATTGTCTTTAACTCTGCTTCTATTTTTGGGCTCCCTGTTGATATCGAGGCGAGTCCAAACAGGACAATTTTTGCAATCGGCGAACCGCCGACGAAAGCTCATCGCGCATTTCATGAAGGGCAGGGGAAAAATACCATCGTCCTGACGTCTGACGCAGAGCTGGCTGCTCGGCAGAATGCAGAGCGCCGATTCGTTTTGTCTCCACCTATCACTCGGTCTTGGTCTGTAACAAAGACATATGACCAACTTCTGGTCAGCGAAGTCGTGGACAAGCCGCTTCGGCTCTCATGGATTACCAGTAACATCGCCCTGCTTAAAGGGCATCGATATCGGCTGGCGTTTCTGGAACGGCTGAGAGAGGAGCTCGATTTTGACCTGTTCGGCCGAGGTTTTCGGCTGATTGGAGATAAATGGGACGCACTCGCACCGTACCGTTACAGTATAGCTTTCGAGAATACTCGTGCTGATTACTATTTTACAGAGAAGCTTATGGACTGCTTCGTTGCTGAAACAATGCCGATCTATTACGGCAGCCCGGCAATCACGAGGTTCTTCCCTTCCGACTCAATGGTTCTGATTGACCCAGAGGACAAGAACGTAATCCAAAAAATTCAAGAAATCATCGACTCGGACCTCTGGAAGGAGCGTCGCGGCGCAATACAAGAGGCGAAGCGGTTGGTTCTTGAGAAATACAATACGTTTGCTTATCTCGCGGGCTTCATCGAAAGCGTTCACGATAAACCCTTACCGCCGGAAGTTATACACATCGGTTCGCCTGCGGTCGATTTTGGGACAGACGAATGAAGTACTCCAACGCTCGCTTCGCGTGCCAGGCGGTTGGTGGTCTGGCGAGATCGGTACGGAGCGCTCGGCGGAGAATGCCTACCTGCGCAGACGGGCCGGCACGGGCGCACGAGGTCATGCGCCCCGGCTGCCGCTGATCAGACGAACTGGGGAAGGCCAGGAACGGAATTGAGGACCTCGTCCACGAGTTCGTCGCCGGCATGTTCCTTGGCGAAGGCGATCGTCTCGTTGGCGATGGCGGCGATCTTTAGAATGCTGAGACCCTCACTCATCAATTGCTGGCCGAGCCCCATGAGGCCGCCTCCGCCCTCTGGGTCGTTGCCATGATACTTCGCCACTAATTCCGAAGCTCCGGGAATGGCCGCGATCATGCGCGCAACGGGACCGTCGGCCGCGTGGCGTTGCAGGAAACCCAGCATTAACCCAACGGCCTTCTCTGCGAGAGCCGGGTCGATGCCGGCACCAGTGGCGATGCGCGATAAGAATTCTTCCATGGCAGGGTTCGTCTCTCTTTAATGAGGTTTACACGGGGCCGGTCCGGCGCCCAAAGCGCCCTTGGCCGAACCACAATTGAACTCCACAAAAATAGGCCGGCGGAAGTGCTATTGCAACTGCGCGTAAAACCGCCTCTGTCAACGCAAGCTGCGTCGGACGTGCGTATTTCGCAAAAACGGGACAGTCGTTCCGCTAAATCGCGGACAGCAGTTTCACTAATTCTCGGACAGCAGGATGGGGTCGGCGCTCGGTTGCCTGGTTGAAGTCATTTGCGATTGATTTCGCCGTTTTCGGCGCCGGTCAAGGGCGGCGGTGTTTTTTGCTTTCTCATGCTGTCGCCTTCGAGGGTGATGCGATGGGCGTTGTGGATGATCCGGTCGAGAATGGCGTCGGCTATTGTCGGCTCCGCGAATGCTTCATGATGCACCTTTCCTTGATCGCCTGGTCCGTTGCAGTCGGCGTTGAAGTTGATCGATCTGGTCGCTGGAAAGGTTTCCGCTTGGCCGCGGGCGTCACCATTTCTTTCCCACAAGATCCTTCAACGCGGCATTGTCGAGCATGGCGTCGGCCAAAAGCCGCTTCAGCCGCGTGTTCTCGTCCTCCAGAGCCTTCAGTCGCCGAGCCTCGCAGACATCCATCCCGCCGAAGCGGGCCTTCCAGTTGTAAATCGAGGCGTCGCTGACCCCGTGCTTGCGGCACAGATCGGCAACCGATACCCCGGCCTCATGTTCCTTCAAAATTCCGATGATCTGCTCTTCAGAGAAGCGGCTACGTTTCATGTCCTGGTCCTCTCGATGGGCCAGAACGAACTTCAAACCGGATTAGATAAGAGGGGCAAGGTCAAGGTCGATGACTCAACTGTTGTGTGGGGAGAGCTCTTACTTCTCATTCGCTCCAAATGCGGACGCGGCGCACGAGCTCGGAAGTTGAGATCCCGTAGCGATCGTGAAGCGTCGGCAGCGCGCCAGCGTCGAGGAACTCGTCGGGCAGGGCGATCTGGCGAAAGACTGGGGTCACTCTCTCGCGCATCAGCAGCGCGGCAACGCCTTCGCCAAGGCCACCAATGATGGTGTGGTTCTCCGCCGCCACCACCAGCCGTCCCGAACGGCGCGCGGCAGCGAGTATCGCCTCCGTATCCAGAGGTTTGATCGTCGGAACGTGCAGAACGGCGCAGCCGATCCTGTCGGCTTCAAGCGCCTTCGCGGCCTCCAGCGCGCGCATGGTCATCAGGCCGCTGGAAATGAACAATACGTCCGCGCCCTCGCGCAGCATTCGCGCCTTGCCGATTTCAAATGTATAGTCGTCTTCGTCGAGCACGACAGGAACCTTACCGCGCGAAAGCCGCATGTAGACCGGCCCGTTGTAGTCCGCGATCGCCTCCGTGGCCTGTTCGATGTCGAGCGCGTCGCAAGGGTCGATGATCGTCAGGTTCGGCATCCCGCGGAAAATCGCGATGTCCTCCGTCGCCTGGTGGCTGGGGCCGTAGCCGGTCGTCAGCCCCGGTAAGGCGCAGACGATCTTCACATTGAGTTTCTCCTCGGCGATCGCCATGCAGATGAAATCGTAGGCACGTCGCGATGCGAAGACGGCGTAGGTGGTGGCGAAGGGCGTAAAACCCTCCCGCGCCAAGCCGGCGGCGGCGCTCATCAGCACCTGCTCCGCCATGCCCATCTGATAGAAGCGGTCCGGATGCTCCTGTGCGAAGACATGGAGATCGGTGTATTTCGCGAGGTCCGCCGTCAGGCCAACTATCCCGGGCCGCTGGTGCGCCAGTCTGGCCAGTGTGTGCCCGAACGGCGCATTGCGTGTCGGTACGCCATCGGGCGCGATCGACGCGATCATCGCCGATGTGGTCTTGCGCTCACCGGCATTGGCGGCGTGGCGCGGCGCGAACTTTGACAACCTCAACGCGGACGTCCCTTTTCCAAAGCTTCGAGCGCTAACGTCCATTCGTGCGGTTCGACGCGGATGAAATGCGTGATGTCGCGGGTTTCCAGGAATGGCACACCCTTGGCCATGCGCGTATCGCAAACGATCACACGCGGACGAGGTTCCTTCAGGCCGCGCGCCATGTCGAAGGCCTTGCGGACCGCCTCGATGTCGTTGCCGTCGACGCGCTGCGCATGCCAGCCGAACGCCTCGAACTTGTCGGTCACCGGTTCGGAGGAGAGCATGGCCGTCGACGGACCATCGGCCTGCTGATTGTTGAAGTCGACAATGGCAATGAGATTGTCGAGCTTGTGGTGGGCGGCCGACATCGCGGCTTCCCAGGTCGAGCCCTCACCGAGCTCGCCGTCGGACAAAAGATTGTAGACGAAACTGTCGCTTCGCTTGCGCGTCAGCCCCATGCACATGCCAACGGCAATGCCAAGGCCGTGACCGAGCGAGCCGCCGGTGATCTCCATGCCGGGCGTGTATGGCGCCATGCCGGACATCGGCATACGGCTTTCATCGCTGCCATAGGTTTCGAGCTCTTCCTCCGGCAGCACGCCCGCTTCGATCAGAGCCGCGTAGAGCGCGATCGCATAGTGTCCGATCGACAGCAGGAAGCGGTCGCGTCCCTCCCACAACGTGTCCTCCGGCCGGTAACGAAGCGCATGGAAATAGGCGACGGCAAGCACGTCGGCGACACCCAGCGCCTGTCCGACATAACCTTGGCCCTGGACTTGACCCATCCGCACGGCGCGTCGGCGGATACGATAGGCTCGTTCGGCCAGGCTGACATTGCTGCCAGCGCGAGGCATCTCAAGCTCCGTTGTCCACTCAGCCATGGATTAGCATCCCACCGTTGACATCGATCACGGCGCCGGTGATGTAGCTGGCCAGATCGGAAGCCAGGAAGAGATAGGCGCCGGCTACGTCGCGCGCCTCGCCCAGCCGGCTGAGCGGGATTCCCTTGATGATTTCGGCGCGCATGGCGTTGGTCAGTTTGCCGCCGGTGATGTCGGTCTGGATCAGGCCCGGTGTGATGCAGTTGACGCGGATGCCTTCGGGACCGAATTCGCGCGCCATGGCCTTGGCAAGCCCCAGAACACCCGCCTTGGCAGCCGAATAGTGCGGGCCACCGAAGATGCCGCCGCCGCGCTGGGCCGAAACTGACGACATGCAGATGATCGAGCCGCCGCCATTTTCGCGCATGTTCGGGATGAATGCCTGGCTGAGATGGAGCACGCCGCGTAGGTTGACATCGAGGATGCGGTCCCAGTCAGCCGCGCTGATCTCCAGCGTCTTGACCGGCTGCGTGACGCCCGCATTGTTGCAGAGCACATCGATCCTGCCCAAGGTTTCTGTCACTTGCGCCGCCGCCCTCTTGCAGGCGTCGAGGTCCGCGACGTTGCACGCAAGGCCGATATGGTCGGGTCCAAGCGACGCAGCGGCGTCACGCGCTTGCCCGTCATCGAGGTCGAGTATTGCAACGCGAGCCCCGTGCTGTACCATCAGCGCTGCCGTGGAGCGGCCAATTCCCCGGGGGCCCGCGGCCCCCGAAATCACCACGGCCTTGCCCTTCAGCAACAAGTCGAACTCTCCTGCTATTTCTGTTTGCCGGTGATCTAAAGTCGGTAGAACCGGGCGGCGTTGTCATGGAACAGCGCGAGCCGCTCCTCGTGCGGGTGGGCGATCGTAATTTCCTTGAAGGCGTTCAAAATGGCGTCGAAGCTCGAGAACAGCTTGTCGACGGGGAAGTTCGTCGCGAACATCGAGCGGCCGACGCCGAAGGCTGCGATCGCCTCCTCGATGCTCGGCGCCGTCGACCTGCATGCCGGTGTGATTGAGAATGATCTGCACGTCGGGAAAGTCGCGCGCCAGTTCGAGGAACTCGCTCATCTGCGGATAGTAGAGCTGCGGGTCGAAGCTCAGCCCGCGCTTCGCCAGCTCCCGGAAGCCGCGCCGCCATTCGGGCGTACGACTGACCTCCGGCCGCGCCAGATAGGTCTTGGCGGGGTCGGGATGATAATTCATCGGCTGCCGCATGCCGCGGAAGTTCGGATATTCCATGTGGCGGTCGAGGAGGTCGCCGACGTCGGGTTGGGACAGGTCGGCATAGCCGACGATGCCATGCGGAAAGCCTCGCTTGTTGGCGATCTCCTGCAGCCAGCGCGTTTCCCCAACCGGATCGCCGGGATCGAGAAGCAGCACTTCGGCTCCGGTGGAAAGGGCACGAGCGATCCGGACGATCTGGCCTTCGTGGAGGGACAATTTGCGTGCCGGCATTATCGATGATCGCTTCGCCGATCGCTGGGTCGATCAGCTGGAGCGCTCCGAGCGCAGTTTCGCGCGTGCGGCGACGGCTGATCTGCGACCAGCCCGACCTCGCATGCACAATGCCGATGTTTTCCGCGACCGGACAGCTCGGGCAACAGCGCCAGCTCCTGATGCACCACCGCGATGATCGGGCTGTTGTGGTCGGCCTTCGACGAGGCGAAGCCAATCTCGCCGGCTTCGCGTGAGGTCAGCCCTGTGACGATGCGGATGAGAGTGCTTTTGCCGGCGCCGTTGCCGCCCAGGAGCGCGTGGATTTCGTCGGCCCGGACCTGAAAACTCACACCCCGCAGGACACGGGTTGCGTCATAACTCTTCTCGATATTGGCAGCTTCGATCAGGGGCTTCCTGGTCAATACCTGTCCAACTCCCGGCACGTTGCCGGCGCTACCCAAGCTTTGGGTTGAACTCGGCTCCATCCTGTATCTCCTTCCGGGACCACTGTGCGACCGATTGACATTCGGCTCAATTTTCGTTTCTTAACATTCTGTGTAGCTGAGCTTAACTGACGAGGACGAGGTCAGACATCAAGTTCAATTCGATGACGCATTTCGAGGCAGTCGCGCGGCTCGGCGGCGTGGCAAAGGCCGCTCAGGAATTGCAGGTGACACCTTCGGCGGTTAGCCAGCAGCTGCGGCTGCTCGAACACCAACTCGGGGTGCGGCTTTTTCAGCGCGAAAAGCGCCATCTCTCGCTCACGATCGACGGCGAGCGGCTCTTCCAGACCACGACCCAGGCTTTCGAATCCATACGCGAGGTGCGTAATGCCATTGTGCGGCAGCGCGAAAGCTTCCAGCTTAGCCTGCGCGTCAGTCCTTCCTTCGGCGAGAAATGGCTGGCGCCGCGGTTGGCCGAGTTCAGCAAGGGCTATCCGAGCTGGAATTTGCGCGTCGACGCCACGCCCAATTTCTCGGATTTCGAAACGGAGGTCATCGATCTCGATCTTCGTTATGGCGACGGCGGCTGGGCCGGCCTTTATTCGGATTGCGTCGTCAACGATCTGATCCTGCCGATGTGCTCGCCTTCCTATCTTGCCGAACTGCGCGCGATCTCACCGGATCCGCGCGAGCAGCTTCGCCATGCGCGGTTGATCGACAGTGTGAAGGCCTATTTCCGGTGGGATTATTGGCTGCCGTGCAACGGTATCCAGGGCGCCCGCATGACGTATCCCTATCGTTTCGACCGTTCGTCAATGTCGGTTCAACTGGCGAAGGACGGTGCAGGTGTGGTCCTGGAAAGCACATCCATCGCATTCGAGGACCTGGTGTCGGGTTCTCTGGTTCCGGTCTCGATAGAGTTCGAGGTCATCGAGTTTCCGGGATACTGGCTGGTCTGTCCTTCGCGGCATATGAACCGGCGCGCGGTTCGCCTGTTTTCGGACTGGGTGTCACGCGTGGGTAAGCGCGACACCGATCTGGCTCGCCGGTTTCTGGCGGATAAGCAACTGCGCATATCGTTCGAACGACGGCCTCATTTCGGGGCACGGGATGACAAAGCGGCGCCAATGGCGTGAACAGTTCGGCGTTCAAGACATGGCAAGACGAAGATTGACAGCACGTTGCGGTTGAGGAGCTGGCAAAACCCAGGCTGTGTGCAAGCGAATGGGTTGGCCCCGCTTTTCATTTTCCGCGTAGCCTGTGCCTGTGGCTGCCTTGCGGTGACGCTGTGTTGCAGCACCGCGCAGTAGGTGGGACCGCCATCATATGCTCCGTCGGCCGTGAATTGGTCGATCTCTGCGTCGACCCGGTCGAGCAGCGGCTTCACCTGCGAGGGATCGTCGCCGTCCTGGTCGGTCAGACAATGGGCGATGATCTCCCCGCTGTCGGCATTGAGAACCAAATGCAGCTTGCGCCAGGTCCGGCGTGATCTGGCACCGTGCTTGTCTTCCAGCCATTGGCCGGCGCCGTAGACTTTCAAATCCGGTGCTATCGATCAGCACATGCAGCGGACCGTCCTCGGGATGCCGCTGCCGCTTGGCCGATGGTTCCCATATCTGCGCCCGGCGGCTTAGCGTCGTGTGATCGGGAACCGGTAGATCAAGCCCCATCAGATCGAGCAGCGAGGTCGCCAATCCCTCGCTCTGGCGCAGACGAAGCCCGAAGACGCATCCCAGTGTCAAGACCGCCTCGATGGCGAGATCGGAATAGCGGGGCTGGCCGCCGCGGGTCGTTCTTCGCGGCGCATGCCACCTGGCAAAGCCTTCTTCTGTCAACCACAGCGTCAGACTGCCGCGCCGCCGAAGGCCCGCCTCGTATTCCGGCCAGTTTGTCACCTTGAATTTCATCTTCGCGACTCGGTGGCGGCGGCTGGCATTGTGTTTGTAGGGCATCGGGCGAAGATCATGTCGTTGGCGATCTCGCCTGCCTATCGGCAAACCCTTGAAAAATGTTCCACGCACCAACGCCTCGACAAGCACCTTTCTTCAAAACATTTCCCGAACGACCCGCAGCGCAAAGCCTCCCCATGAGAAAAGAGCATCCCATGTCTTTCACGCCATTGATTGCCCCCGAGATCAAGGCCCGCTACCCGGATTTTCATCTGATCAGCATTGTGGTGCGGAACGCTGAAATCGACGTGCCGGATGCACAGGCGTTGAACGACACGATTGCGGCGGCGGAACAGGCGGCGCTTCGCGATGACGCCCAAAGGGACGCGCATCTTGCGGCGTGGGCCGTTGCCTACGAGGCTTTCGGCACAAAAGCCAATCGAACGCCGTGCTCGGCCGCCGCGCTTCTCAAGCGGGTGCGGAAAGATGGCTCTCTCCCGCGGATTTCCCCACTGGTTGATGCCTACAATGCCGTCAGCGTGTTGTATGGCGTTCCGATTGGCGGGGAGGATCTCGATCTCTACCAGGGGGTCCCGAGACTTTTAACTGCGAAGGGAGCGGAGCCATTCGACACGATCGAGCAAGGTGAAATGGTAAGCGAGCATCCCGAACCGGGCGAAGTCATCTGGTGCGATGATGCCGGTGTCACGTGCCGCCGCTGGAACTGGCGGCAGGGGCGGCGCACCATGGTCACGGTCGATACCCGCGCCATGTGGCTCGTGCTGGAAGCCCTCGGCCCAATGTCAGCTAAACAGATGACGGCCACCGGAGAGCATCTGATGGGACTTATCCAAGCGTTGTGCCCGGGTGCGCGAATCGAAACAGCGCGGATCGACGAGTCCACTACATCTCGTGTTCCTTAGGGCATGGCCCCACCTTTCGGAGAAACACCCCACTCAGCCCTGTCCGGATCTGGCGCTCCTTGCTCGCTCCGCTGGCCTACACAGTTGATTGCGAACGACCCAGAACGGCTCTCGAAAACGAGCGTCGAACGAAATCAGATCACCGTTTGTTCTCCCTTAGCGTTGTTTGGCGTACTTTTATCGCGATGCCCTCTTGTGGGCCGTGCCATAACGCAGTTGATGATCATGCCTGACTACGAAGCGTCGGCCGCCGATAGTCTGGATACAGCGCTCGCTGTGCTGGATGAGGTATGTTATCGCCTGAGATCTGACCGCCTCATCCCAGCGGACAAAACGGGGCAGGGAGGGGGCTTTTCAGAGCCCGGACGCCTTGGTGAGATTGACGCGGAAACGATCGCGCCGGCGCTGATACTTTCGCGTCATCTCGGCCGAGGCGTGACCGAGCTGCTTTTGCACATAGCGCTCGTCGACCTCGGCCGAGGACGCGAGGGTGGGAATAATGACCGGCGCCATCGCGATCGCCGAACGCCACGGCTTTGGGCGCACCCTTGGAGCCTGGCTCGCCGACGCCCTGCTGTCGCAACGGATGGGTTGGGTCCACGCGGTGCCGCTGCTGGGCGCCGATGCGGTCTTGGGCACAAGCGCCCGCCCGCGTCGATCGGCAGCCAACTCTGTGGCGACAAGCATTGGGACAAATCCTGAGCGTGCGAAAGGCCTGCTTGCCGCGCAAGCGCGCGCTGCGCTGCGCGCGATGGATCTTTCCGCCGAACTTGGGCGCCGGGCGGACCGGCTGCTTGCCGTTGCGCCAAAGCTCAGGGCCAAGGCGGCGGACATCGTCGTCGAAAAGCTCCTGTCCGACGACGCCATCGTAGCCTCGGAAAACATTGCCGGCATGAGCGATCGCGGATTGCGCCGCCTGTTCGACCGGCTGGGCGAGCTCGGTGCCGTCCGAGAGCTATCCGGCCGTCCGACCTTCCGCATCTACGGACTCTGAAGACCATGGCCGAGGCGACGCGCAGACGACGGAACGACCAGCCAGATGACGATCGATCAGGCGACCGCCTGTTTGATCGGGAGTTGGATCATCTGCCGCCGGAGGCGCGCTGGCGCGAATGGATGCATCGCGTCGAGGCGACCATTTTTGCGGCCAGCGAGCCGGTCAACCGCGAAACGCTGGCGCGCATCGTCGGCAAAAGCTGCAGCATTGATCTCCTCATCGACGACATCCGCGAAGAACTGCGCGGTCGGCCCTATGACCTCGTCGCCGTCGCCAGCGGCTGGAAGCATCTGACGCGGCCGGCCTATGCCGATGCCATCCGTGCCGCGGTCGGCGGAAACGAGCGAGCCGTGGATCTGACACAATCTGAAGTGCTGGTGCTGATGTGTGTGGCGTACTTCCAGCCGATCACCCGCGCCGAGCTTTCTTCCTTCTTCGGCAAGGAGATCAGCCGCGATCTCATCGGTCATCTGCGCGGCGCGAAGCTGATTGCGTCCGGTCCGCGCAGCCCGACGCCCGGCGCGCCCTACACCTACGTCACGACCAAAGAATTCCTGCTGGAGTTCGGTCTCGACACGCTGCGCGACCTGCCGGATTTCGAAGCGCTGGAGGATGCCGGACTGCTGAGCAAGGAGAAGCTGCTGGCTGGTGACATCATGTCCGACTTTGCCAGCCTCAAAGAGGCCGTTGAAGTCGAGGCCGACGAATAGCTGGACGCTGACGACGGAACGACCGCTGCGTTTGCATGTACATGATCAATAGATCGATCGGCGATAGGCAGTGGGCAGGCCGACAGGTGGCGCATTGTCCGAAATTTGCGGGCATATTTCGGACATCGGTCGAAATTCAGCCCGGCCTCGTTTGGCCCGGCCTTAGAGCCATCCGTTGTCCAGATCGGCTATCGTGAATGGAGCTTCTGTTCGGGCTGAACGAGGACGAGTTCGAGGGGGGAAGAGTGCAATCAAAGAGATCGGCAGTTTCTGCTGTTGAACGTCCGTTCTCATTTGGAGGAAATGTAACAGCGCGAGTTCTCAAAGGAACTTATCCCAGCTATGCTTAAACGGGGCGGCGGGGCAAACGGGATGAGGTTGCCATTTCCTTGGACGGTGGCTGTCGCCTTGGCGACAGTGCTGAGTGTTGCAGGCACCGCCACTGCCCAGGAATCCCGATACTCTGCGCGGCAGGTTCAACAGGCCCTTACCGAACATGGGTACGATCTCGGCACCGCGGATGGAATTTGGGGACGTCGGTCCATCAGTGCGCTCAAGGCATTCCAGAAAGCGGGCAATCTTCCTCAGACGGGTACTTTGGACGAAGCGACGTCAGCGGCGCTTTTTCCGAAACCCAAGGTGGCGCGTGGCCCGTTGACGCCCATAGCCACGGATGCGCGCCCTTCGAGTTTGGAGCAGCCTGGTGTTCCAACGACGGTAACTCCAGAGACAAGTAACGTGGAAGCCGGGAAAGCTGGCGATGTCGGCCAGGCACCGCCTTTGCTGACGCATACGGAGGGGGCTTCAGCCAAATCCGATCGTTTGGCGCCGGAGCCCAACAAGGTCAGAGAGAGGCCAACCAGCCCAACGCCACGTTTGATCTATTTGGGCCTGCTAGGGATCGCAGCCGCGTTCTTCTTCCTGCGGCGACGCCGAAGAAATTCAGCAGCGGAGTCGGTTCCAACGGCATCCGAAAGCAAGCGCAGCGAACCTGAGCGCACTCCCAACCGGTCGGCCAGAACCGATAGGCATCGCCTCCATGTCCCGACCGATCGCATGGTTCCAGCCAACAATGCTGCTGGAAGGCAGCCAGTCGACCAAAAGCTGGTCCTGCCGGCGGATATTGCGGCTTCTCTTGCGGTACACAACGCCGCCGTCCACGATTTCATCCGACAGAGAGGAGCAATCCGATGGCCTAAATCAGGGGCCAATCCTTCAGCCAGGCAGCCGGACGCTCCCGCAAAAACGAGTTGGCAAAGCATAGAGGCCAGCGAGGTCACCCCGGTAACGACAACGGGATCGCTCGCATCGCATGGTGCTCAGATAGCGGAATCCATTCGACAACGCGGTCCTGTTCTCATTCCCCCTACGGCCGCAACGGATCAGACGCAGCCGTCGGGTTCCGAAAGCAAGGGCAGCCAACTTGATAGCGGTCTCTACCAATCGGCCAGACGCAACAGGCACCTCTTGGTTCGGAACGATCTGATCGCTCCAGCCAATATTGCAGTTGCAAGACAACCGGTCGAACAGAAACAAGCCTTACCATCAGATATTGCGACTTCTGTCGCCGCACATAATAGAGCTGTCCACGACTTCATCAGACAACGCGGAGCCATTAGACCGCCCAAACCACTGCCCAATCCTTCAGCCGCTCCCGCAAAGACGGGTTGGCAAAGCATTGAAACCACCAAGGTCACCCCGGTAACGACCACAACCGATGGATCGCTCGCATCGGACAATGCTCAGGTTTCGGATTTCATTCGGCAACGCGGCCCTATGCTTGTTCCCAACACGGCCCGAACGGACCAGCCGCGGTGGTTCGACCGGCTACCCGCAGTGCGAGCGAGCCCCACCGCCCGCCAGTCGGCACATTGGTTTCCTGCGAATACAGCAGCAATGGTGGGAAGCCATGACATTCCCGGGGGCATGATCTATGTAGGCGAGCACCTGCCGAGGCAGGGCACTTCAACCGACCCGGAGAACTGCCTGATCGACCCGAGATTGACCGTGGGCGCTCACGGCGATCCGCTCGGTCAGACGATGGGCTACTGGCCGTCCTACTTGAGCATTTCGCCCCCGGCGCGAAAATCCTTTCTGGACTGGCTTGCCGGATCGCGATCCGATCCCGACGCCTATATCGGATACGTGTTCCTCTACTTCTACGGTCTCGAACGCCGCCTCATGTTGGAAGAAAGCCCACCCGACGCCGATGGTGTCGTTGCCGAGGTTTGCCGGCTATTGCAGGTGTATGGAGGGAATGGTTCGTTCAAGCGTTATGCTGGTGCGTTGCTTTCGGCCTACCAGCTAAAATCGGCTCGGTTGCCAGAAAAGTTTGATCTGGAGGTCGAGGAAAATAGCTACGAGATCCCGATAATGCTGAAGGTCGCCCTCGGGATGCGGGTGCGCAGCGGAGAGGCGATCGAGCCGGACCTTTTGTTGGCTTACGTCCTAGCCGACCCCGAAACGAGGGTGCGAACGCCGGCGCGACGGGCACAGACTCTGTTGCGAGAGCTGTTCGCGGAAGCGGTGGAGAAGCAATATCCAAATGGTGTGCGCGTTCCGGCCGCCGGAGTACGAAAACTGAAGGTCAACTACCGTGCCTGCAGCGGGACGTTCGATCTTGCAATCCGCGCCTTTGGCGGTGACCTGCCGGACATCACAAACCGCAGCGAACCGATAGGCGGTGCACGCCGCATCTTCGACGACTGCACGGATCGGCTCGACAACTACAGCCGCATGCTCGGCCGTTCGGAGGGACTGACGCCTAGCCTTGCGGCTGCGGCTCAGCTGCCCTTGGGTTTGCGCGTGAAGAATTGTGAAACACTCGCTGGTCGCCCATTGAGCCGGCTCCAGGAACTAGCGCGTGATGGAATATTGATACCCATGCGACAACTCGCTGAATTGGCCGGGATGGAGCCCAACAAAATTTCCGCGCGGGCGAAGCAGAAGGAACTCTCAGCAATTCTGGCCGCCTTTGGCTATGGCCATACCGCCGACCCTTCCTTTTCCCTGAAGTCGGCAAAGCCAGACGAACTGGCGATGGTCTTTGCTCTGGAGCGTGAAGCCGAAGCTGACCTCGAGCCCGGCGACCACTACCGTCCCATGCAATTGTCAATCATGCTCGGCATGGTGATCGCTTTCGCCGACGGTCTCCTTCACCCCTTGGAGGAACGCAGGCTCTTCGGCAGGATTAACGAAGCGCCCGGTCTGTCGAGGGACGAACGTGTACGCCTCAAAGCCGAACTCACCGTCTGCGCAGCCGATGCCAGCCGCGTGGTGGATTGGACCAAACGCATAGGAGACGTGCCAGAGGACCGCCGCGAAGACCTTGCCGATGAATTGGTGGCTGTCGCCGCGGCAGACGGAACCCTTCACGCACGAGAAGTGTCGCAGCTGGAGAAACTGTTCAGGCTGATGGATCTCGACGAAAACTCCCTGTATTCGCGACTGCATGGGAGTGTTGCGCCGCAGAACAAGCCGCGTGACGGAAGTGACGATCTTCCCCTGGTTATCCCCGCCGGGATCCAGCCGCCGGGCACTCCGGTGTCGCTGGCGCCTCCTGGAGCGCCTGCGATGCGCGTCGACATCTCGCGTCTGGAAGCGATCCGACGCGAAACACGGAGCACGTCCAGCGTCCTTGCCGATATCTTCGTCGACGAAGCAGAGCCGCCGATCGAGCTTCCGCCCGCGATCGAGGAAATCGAGACGTCCAATGGCGACGCGCGCTTCGACGGACTGGAGCGACGCTATGCGTGGCTTCTGTCGCAACTGATCGAGCAGGACAACTGGACAGCTTCGGATTTCGAGCGTCTGGTGCGTGGTGCCGATCTGATGCCGGGCGCGGCGAAGCAAGCACTGAACGATTGGTCGCTCGACCGCTTCGATGAACTCGTCCTGGACGGCGAGGACCCTGTCACCGTCAACACCAGCCTGTTTCCCGAGACTATTCCCCAGCCTCCGTCGCTTACCGTGTCTGTCGAAGGAATGTCAGCATGACGACAAAAACCCCACCGATCAAACCGAGAGATCGAGACACCATCATCAGTGCCTTGCGTGCCGGCGTCGTACCGCGCATCGGGCTCCAGCATATCCAGGTCGGACGCCAGCGCGAGATCGAAGCGCTGATTCAGGACATAGAGCGTATCAGCAATGGCGGCTCGAGCATCCGTCTCGTCATTGGCGCCTATGGTGCCGGCAAGACCTTCTTCCTGTTCCTCATCAGGCAGATCGCACTTCAGCGCAAGCTCGCCGTCTGCCAGGCCGACCTCTCTCCGGACCGACGCATCCATGCCACCGGTGGACAGGCGCGAACGCTTTATGCCGAGCTTGCCACCAGCCTGGCGACCCGCACTGCTCCAGACGGAGGGGCGCTCAGAAACATTCTGGAAAGCTACATCCAGAAAGCGTCGGAGCGGGCTTCCTCCAGCGGGACGACCATCGAAACCGCGATCAAGGACGGTCTTGGCGACCTTCGCGAGATGGTCGGCGGATATGATTTCGCAACCGTGATCGTTGCCTATGCGCGCGGTTACGAGGAAGGAAATGGCAATTTGCAGGACGCGGCGCTGCGTTGGTTGCGCGGCGAATACACGACCAAAACAGAGGCGCGGGCCGACCTGGGCGTGCGTACCATCATCGACGACGCGTCCTTCTATGATGGCCTGAGACTGCTCGCCCGTTTCACAAGGCTCGCTGGCTTCGGCGGCCTGTTGATCTGTCTCGACGAACTCGTCAATCTCTACAAGCTGCAGAGCGCCCAGGCCCGCAAACAGAATTACGAGCAGATTCTGCGCATCTTCAACGATGTTCTGCAGGGCACGACGCAGGGTATCGGCTTCATATTGGGCGGGACGCCGGAATTCCTGCTCGACACGCGGCGCGGCCTGTACTCTTACGAGGCCTTGCAGTCCCGCCTTGCCGGGAACAGCTTTGCCGGCAATGGCCTTGCCGACTATTCCGGTCCGGTGGTCAATCTGCCGAACCTGACGCCGGAAGAACTCTACCATCTCCTGGAGCGGCTACGCGACGTCTTTGCGGCGGGCGATCAGGAAAAATGGCTCGTACCGGATGAGGCGCTCCACGCATTCATGGACCATTGCGCCAACCGGATCGGCGAGGCCTATTTTCGTACCCCGCGCAACACGGTGAAGGCCTTCGTCGATCTGCTCGCGATCCTGCAGCAAAACCCCGGCACGGATTGGAAAGAGATGCTCGGCGCAATGGATGTCGCGGAAGATCGAGGCAGTGCTGGCGACCAGGCGATCGACGACGTCGAAGGCGGATCGGACGACGAGCTTGCAACCCTCCGCATTTGACACGCTTTCCGAGCCGGTCAGGCGCTGGATATGGCAGCGGAAATGGTCGTCCCTGCGTGATGTCCAGGAAAAAGCCATTCCGGCCATCCTCGCGGGCGGCGATGTCGTGATCTCCGCACGCACTGCCGCCGGCAAGACTGAAGCCGCCTTCCTGCCGTTGTTGACCCGGTATGCCGAGCACGCAGGCAGCGCCGATGGGTTCGCCATCCTCTATGTCAGCCCACTGAAGGCATTGATCAACGATCAGCACCGGCGGCTGGAGAGCCTGTGCGAGGGCAGTGGCGTCCTCCTGCACAAATGGCATGGCGACGTATCGGCGGACGCCAAAACCCGGGCACGGAAACGCCCGTCAGGTATCGTGCTGATCACGCCGGAATCGCTGGAGGCGTTGCTCGTTCGCAGGGGCGGTGAGGTTACGCAGCTGTTTTCGCGCCTCGATGCGGTGGTCATCGATGAGTTGCATGCCTTCATCGGCACCGAGCGTGGCATGCAGCTGCAGTCGATCCTGAACAGGATCGAAGTGGCGACCGCGCGAGACCGCATCGATCGAATTGGGCTGTCGGCAACACTTGGCGACATGAGCCTGGCTGCCGAGGCGCTGCGGCCCGGCAAAGGGACCAGCGTCACGATCGTGGAAGGCGAGGACGAGGGAAACGGGGTCCGTTTGCAGATCCGGGGTTATCTGCTGGACGGCACCGCCCCGGGCGATCTCACGGCCACATCAGACGATGGCGATCCGCCCAGAAAGTCGGCCGAACCTTTCGAACAACCGACGGTCCCAGCGGCGCTTGCGGCCGACTTGTTTCGTCTGCTGCGCGGCCAGAGCAATCTGCTGTTTGCCGGATCTCGCGCCAATGTCGAGGTTTATGCCGACATGCTGCGTTCGATGTGCGACGAAGCGAGCTTTCCAAATGAGTTCTTCCCGCATCATGGCAATCTCGCAAGGGCAATGCGCGAGGAGGTCGAAGCGCGACTTCGAGACGATCCGCGCCCGACCACGGCGGTCGCGACCACCACCCTGGAACTCGGAATCGATATTGGCGAGGTGGAGACAATCGCCCAGATCGGGCCCGGTTTTTCGGTCGCATCACTTCGCCAGCGCCTTGGCCGATCCGGCCGCAGGGCCGGAAAGCCCGCAACGCTGCGCATGTTCGTCATCGAGCCCCCCATTGGTAAGGGACGACACCCAATTGATCGCTTACGCCTGGATCTGGTTCAGTCGATTGCAATGGTTGAGTGCCTGCGGGGGGGATGGTGTGAGCCGCCATTGCCAGCTGGCCTGCATCTTTCAACGCTCCTCCATCAAGTGATGGCACTGATAGCACAGACGGGGGGCGTAAGCCCGACGGTCGCCTGGAAACTGTTATGCGAGCGCGGCCCCTTCCGAGCCGTGGACAGGAGGCTGTTTGCCGAATTGCTCCGGTGCATGGCCACACCTGAAAACCAGTTGCTTGAGCAGTCTCCGGAAGGCTTGCTCATGATCGGATCGACCGGGGAAAAAATCACGGAATCGTACGAATTCTATGCTGTTTTCGCCACGGAACGAGAGTACCGCATCATTCACGATGCACGCACACTCGGCACCTACCCGCTGAATTCCCCGGTTGCACGTGGCGAAACCATCATTTTTGCGGGGCGCCGCTGGCAAGTCAGCGAAATCGACGATCGCGCTCGGGTCATCATGGTCAAGCCGACACGGGCGGGAAAGCCACCGCATTTCAATGGCAAGGGGGCGGCGATCCACGATCATGTGGTGGCAACGATGCGCACGGTTCTCGCATCCGACGAGGCCTATCCATATCTCGATCCCGCCGCAAAGCGGCTGCTGGATGAGGCGCGCAGTTCGTTCCTGGACCTGCAGCTGAATCGTCGTTCAATCATTACGCATGGAGAGGGGGTCCTGATTTTCCCTTGGGTCGGAACCAGGAAACTGCAGACGCTGACCCTGGCACTGCTGTCGCGCGAGGTTAGAGCATCGCATTTCGGGCATGCCATTGAGCTTCAGGAATGCGAAGCGGAGAAGGCCATGCAAACGCTGCAGGACATAGCCGGTTCGCCGGCGCCACACGGAAAAGACCTGGCTGTACGACTAGCGCAACCCGCATTGGCGAAGTTCGACAACTTCCTCACAAACGACCTAATGACACTGGTCACAATGGTGGAAAGAATCAGCGCCAAGGACTTGCCCCTGATCGCCTCCAACACACTGGGAAGTCATACGCCGCATGAAGTCGCGTAACCGCCGGGATCGGTAGCTCGCACTCGGATCTGGCAGCCTTTCGTATATGTCGAAGGCTGCTATAACGGACACGTCGACTGCCTTGTACCAGTAAGCGAAGTCGGCGAGCTTGTTGTTGTTGACGACTGCCAGCAGATCAAAATCGCTGCGATAGCCCTTCATCGTCAGTGGCTCGCATGCGATTGTGAAAATGCGCCAGCGCGGTTCAACAACCTAAACGAGGCCTATGTCAAAGCTCGGTATTCCGAGCACTCCGAGATAACCGAGGAAGCGCTTGTCTAGTTGGGCGAGCGGACGGAGGAGCTTCAGAAGTCTGCGGAACAAATCTGTGTGGAGCATCTGGAGCGGATGAAGAATGCTGCAGGTGAGTTGTAGCAACCTAGCCGGATGCGTCCGACGACAATGAGGAACTCATACTCCAATATACAGCTCTGGCGCAGTGCAGAATTCTTGATGTTCGGATAGCGCGCGCAACAGTGCAACCCGCCAATCGTTCCGCCCAAACGATCCGGATAGACTATTTGCGCAGCGACCAAGGTACTGTGCGAAAAGTTCAGGGCTGATCTCGTTGAACATGCGCATAGCGGTACGCTGCTCTGAGAGGAATTTATTAATTTGGCTGCGGAACCGCTCATTCAACTTTAGTCGACCGAGTTGAAATTCGAGTTTAGCTGCGAGATCCGCCTCTAAATCAGGGCTGTCGATCCAAAACCGTACTTCTAGAGCACCACCTTCGAACGTTATCTGCGCCTTCAGAAACTCAATATCGGGCAAATCTTGAAAATACGCGTGTATTAATCCAGGGCCGTGCGCTGGGCCCAGGCCAGGAACTATCGTTCTCTTTGCATTGTTACATGGACTGCAGCTTGGAATCAGATTGCGAGGATATATCGCGAGCTCACCATATACGCTGCGGGGTAAGTAATGATCTAGGTCGCGCGGTTCCCCAAAGCCGCAATAGGGGCACTGATCGGTCGACGCTAAGAGTTGCTCACGGAGCGCTGCCAGGCGCCCACCAATTTGGACCTGATCGTATGCCGAGCGCATGTGGGGACGAGCGGTATCGAGCACGTTTGGAGTAAGGTCCAAATGTGGTTGACCGAGACACGCGTCGTATAGTTGGTAGACCTCATGCAATGCTGCACGCTCGGCAGGTGACATCGCGTAGACTGCGGCACCGTTCGTCAGTGTTAGGGCGGCATTTAGCGCTTCATCAACGTCGCCGAGTTGTTGGGGAGTGATGACCCACATTTCAGGTCCTGTTGCTCGCAAGCTTCGTCATCACAAAGGCCCTAGCCTGCAGGCTCAACCCACGCTCGAACAGGCCTTCAATGCTTTCGAGGGAAAGCCCGGTGTCTACAAGCTGAGACAGCACGCTATGGAAATCCGTCGCGTCGACGTTGAGGCCAAAGATTTCGTTGGTGACCTCGCCGATACTCTCGCCATAAGTCTCTATGCGAGGTGAGAATATCCTTATTTCCGCTCCCGACCGCCGAACGATCGCAATATGGCGAGCGAGCGTTTCTTGTACCACCACAGGTGAGTGTGTTGCGACAACAGCGAACGCATCGTTCTGCCGTAGAATGATGCGTACCGCATGCATGAGGGCTGCTAGTAGCGGTGGATGGAGATGGCTCTCGGGTTCATCAATTAGGACGATTGACTTAGGCTCGGTATAGGCGACGAGCGACGCGACGGCATGCATAACTATCTTATGGCCGGTGCTCCAGACACGAAACCAAGGAACAGCGTACTCGAAAATTGAGGCAGCAGGATCGGAGCCGAGATCGAAGAACGATGAGTCTGAACCCAGAACGCGACAGACTTCGTTGAAGAGGTTTTGCCGGCCGCTCTCCTTGATGCGAAGAACAATGGCTCCGAACTCCTTAGACAGCTGCTCACTCGTCTTGAGAATAATACGTTCTTGCCGATCAAGGTCCTGCGGTTGGATGGGCGTGCCATCGATGTCACCTATGCCTTCCGCTTGACGAACTTCCGATGCAATGTCGCGAAGGCCACAATAGTGATAGCGGCCAACGCCACGCTCTAGGTCGTCGACAATCTGTTTCCGCTCACGATAATCGACCCCGGGGAGCTGAAACGCATCGAACGCACTATAGGCGACGTTGACTATTCGCGTGAAGCCGATCCCGAGAGGTGAGATCGCACCGAGTGCTTTCAGCGGCTCGCTCGCGCGTTCGCGCTGGGAGGCGTGGAGCACGCGCGCAAGCCGCGAAAGCAGTGTGCTCTTGCCCGAACCATTACGACCTATCAGTACCGCAACTCTCTCGGGCAGCACGCTCGTGTCCCAAAACAAATGACCACCGGGCGCTTTGAAATCGATCCGAAGCGGATCGACCCAACCCTCAACGTGGAAGGAAACCTCTAGGCCAAGGCGCGCGACGCGATCGTAGTCGCGGTTCAGCAGAACCGCAGCGTCACGGCGGAAGCTGTCCCAGTCAACATATCGCAGGATGGAGGTACTCCATCCTTTTTCCGTAGCGAACGTCTCAGCGTGCTGTGGGAATGCTAGCGCATCGCGGAGAAAGGCCAGAATCTCCTGGCGAAGCGTCTCGGGCAACCCGGCCAGTCTTTCGTAGTAGTCAAGCTCTTGTCCGAGCGAAACGAAGTCGTCACCGAGTGGCGAGAGAGGCCCAGTTGGAAGTTGCAGATCGTCAGATTCGGTCTGACTGCGGCGTAATATCTTCACTGCTCCAATCAGGCCGCTGAACTCCGGCACCGAAACCACAAGGTGGTACTGAGTCATAAAACTGTAGTCGTTCCACCGGTCCTGCAGCAATGCCACTCCTGTGAAGGACGGCGGATCACCACGTGAAGGAGGAAAAACTGTAAAGTCGGTCATGGTCAGGAAAGCTCCGAGGCGAGGGCCATCTTCCTCGCAATAGCTGAGGCACTTTTCTATCAGTTGCTTCTGCGTCGCCCTCTTGCTCAAGCAACGAAGGTGATGGAGCCGAGTGAAGTATATCGCCGATGGGAAACAGGTGAGTTCGGATTACACCAGACACACCTGAACGGCGGCCTCCAAAATCAGTACCCGTATTTGTTTTGGCGGTCTTTAAATGCCTTCTCACCGCCCTCCATGGTGGAGGTAATGACCTTGCAAATCGATGGCGTATCGATTGCACCCGCGCATTCAAACTGGCGTTCGCCTGTATCTTTTACGTCAAGATGGCCAACCAACTCTGACGATCCATTGACGACAATGTTTGCATTGTGACTGGCAAAAATGAGCTGCCGGTTTTGCTTTGCAGTGTGCAGCTTGTCAGTAAGCTCAGCAATGATGCGATTATCGAGATCGCCTTCGGGCTGGTCTATGATCAACGGCCCCCCAGGTTGCTCTAGAAGCATAAAGAGCAACGCCGCCGCACGCTGGCCCTCCGAAGCCTTTTCGAAGGCAATTTCCTTAGCGCCATCTGAATAGGAGAGGGTAATCATGGGCTTCGGAAGTGCGGCCGCAACTGTTTCTACCCGTGTCGTGTCCAGTTTTTCGCTCAAGGCCGCGCGAATGCGATCTGTGTCACCAAGCACTCCGAACAAGACTGCACTATCTGGCTGCTTCTCACCGCTAGCCGCGCCTATCTGACGCCAATACAACAGCGAAAGGCTATCGGCGCGCATTTTGTCGAGGAACGCTATGGGCGTGTCTTTGGCAACCGCATCATCCAATTCTTTGAGACGGGTTGCCTCTTGTGATCCGGTTTTATTGGCGAGAAGATCGACTGCGTCTTTGATCTCCGAAACGTCGCCCGCCGCATCTACGATCGCTTTGATTTTCCCGTTCGACAGACGCTCGATCTCTTTCGCCCACTCCTGCGTCCGTTCCGTACGACGATCATTTAGTGCTCTGAGGGCAACGAGCTTTTCATCTAAACCGGCGGCCGGGTCTCCATTGGCCTTTATTTTCGCGTCCAAATCGCCGATCTGGTTGGTCAGGTCGGTGATCTCTTCGCGAAGCTTGATGATCTGGCTTGTAGCGGTCCTGTGTGCACCCAGCTTTTCGAGAACCTCGTCTCTTGCTGTCCTTGCCACCTTGAAATTTGCCGCCCATTCGGTTTCAGCAGCAGCCAATGTTGAGCGCTTGGCTCTCATATCGGATTTGAACTGTTTTATGCCGGCGCTGAACGTTGAAAACAATTCGCCATAGCCTTTGCGGATTGCCGCCGAGTCATCTGCCAAATCGGTCGCTAGATCGCGTTCGTTAACGAGCTCCCTGATCGATTTGTCCAGCTCTTCGACTATCTGGTCCGCGTGTTTTGACGCCTGGAGCCGCTTCGATTCAAAGTCATTCGCCTTATCGAAATACGCGACAATGGACTGATCTTCTTCGGACAGGGCCGGAAGCGTCTTTTCAAGTGCTTCGACGCGCTGAGTGAGCGACGCCTTGGTCGTGGTGAGCTTGCGCAGTTGAGATTGCAATATCCAGTGCGCAGCGAGGCTTTGTACGCCGCCCTTGACCGTGACCTTGGCAGCTTCAATGTCGAGGGTCAGGCGGTCGTCTTCGCGCTTGTAATCCGGATTTACAAACTGGAGTAAGTCCGAAAGCTGGGTTTTCTTGCCTGCCTGCTTTCCAATCTCTGCGAGCTCGCCTTGGCTATACACTACGGCAGGGAATAGTGCCCGAAGCTCTTTGACCGTTGCAGTCTGCTTCGAGCCGTTGGGATAGGTAATCGTCGGCTGAAAGGCGGTGGCAGGACCCCTAACAATCTCAAAAGCCGCATTGTCCTGTGTGACAGTTAGCTTGACCCGTGCACCCTTTGCAATGAGCGTGTCGTTGATCAGATCACGCATGCGTTGTGTTCCCGAATAATGGTCGCGCTCCACATCATAGCAGCTGCGGCCTAAGCCAAAGGACACATATTCAAGGAATGAGCTCTTCCCGCTGCCCCGTCCGCCAATGACGGAGTTGAACTCGGGGCTGAAAGGGAATTTAGTTTTCTCCAAAATTGCGGAGCCGTCGATCTCGATCTCAGACACCACGAGGGAAGGGAGTTGGGGTGGCTTGATGGTGATACGGGATTTGTGACCAAGGAATGCTTGGCGGATTGCCTCCGCTGTCGGAGCTGCGAGCTTTATCCAGGTACTGTTTGACCCAACCATCGAAAAATCGGCCGATCGGCTGTCCGAAGTTGGAAGCGGGAAAATCTCCCGCGTGCACCAAGTCTTGTCGAGACCGGAAAGCCGTTTTTGGTTTTTGCTCCCCAGCGTGGAGTGCGTTTGGCCTTGATCAAGATAGCCGCCGACATAAGGCATACGACGGAAATCCGCGTGGCCCCCGTCGGTCAAGACTGTGTGGCTGTTGCCTTGGGAGACATTCGGTAGAACGATGTACTTGCCGCGAAGCCCTTCGAGTTTATCCAACTCGGCGCCGATATCGGCGTAGTGGGAGGCGAGTTGGGTGACCTTTGGACCTTTGGCGTGCTTTTCGTCAAGATCGGCATAGACGATGCCAAGCTTCCCCTGTGCTTGTCTGCGCCAATCCTCCGAAATGTCGGCGTCAAAGATGATCAGGCATTGCTTCCCACCAGCCGCTGTGAGCTCCATTCCTGGAAAAAGCCAGAAGTCAAATTGGGCGTCGGCCGCCTTTCGTTCCGCGATTGCTTGCTGAACGTAAGGGACAAACACCATCTCATGGTGATCGGTGAGGGCGATGGCATTCAAACCTCCGGCGAAGCATTGATCCAGAAATTCATTCGCCCACTGTTTGCGCGCTACATCAACGTCCTGCGCCGTTGCTGGGGCGCCAGTTCCCTTTGTGGGTTCGCCTAACCCAACAGTCCTTACCCCGACCCAAGCAGGATCGCGGGGCGTATGAATTTGAAAATCACACTTTCTCCATGAGGCAAAGCTCATATTCCCTCCCTAGCCAAGCGTACCAGCGCCGGGACATATTGCCGGTAGATCAAACAAGCGTACGCAGATTGCCCGCGACAGTATTCGCCTATATGGCTCTTTCAACTAAAGGAGCCGAATTTACTAGCCCTCTACAAAATAATCCCCCTAAAAGAGAGAGGTTTGAGATAGTTTATTCGTCGCGCTCCTCCTGGTCGACGGGAAGGACGAAGAGGACGTCTTGAAGTTGGCTGAGCCAGAATGGTGTCCATAGGAAACGCTCGCCGCCGTACTCCGCTCGCTGTTGCCGGGATAGCGTGTCGAATTTTGACCACCGCACCCTCTAACACGATAGCGGCGGAAGCGCCCATTGACAGTAACCTGGTCTGGACACCCAACACCGCGTGTCGTGAAATTCTTCTATCGGACCGCGATCGAACATCGATATGTTCGTGGGCGGAGACCGCTCGATGGCATTTCGATTCGTACACACGGCCGATATTCATCTCGACTCGCCACTGCGTTCGCTGGCGATGCGAAACCCCGACCTTGCCGAACTTGTCGGAGACGCCAGCCGTCAGGCATTCATCTCCATAGTTGACCTCTGCCTTGCGGAACGTGTCGATGCCTTGGTCATTGCCGGCGATCTCTATGATGGCGACCAGACGTCGATGAAAACGGCGCGGTTTCTGGGGTCACAGATGACACGACTTCACCAGGCCGGCATCAGGGTTTTCAAGATCCGTGGCAATCATGACGCAATGTCGCGGATATCGAAACAGCTCGTGTTCCCGGACACGGTCACGATCTTCGGCGGCCGTCCCCAGTCAGCGCTGCAGACAGCCGGCGGGCTTGACGTCATGTTCCACGGCTTGAGCTTCGCGAGCCCAAAGGCGCCGGACAGTCTGCTTCCCAAGTATTCAGCTCCGCGTGAAGGCGCGGTCAATGTCGGCATCATGCATACGAGCCTGGCCGGATCGCCCGGCCACGACGTCTACGCGCCCTGCAACGTCGCCGACCTGCACAGTCATGGCTTCGAGTACTGGGCGCTCGGGCACATCCATGTCCGCCACGTCCATACTGGGGCGAGCACCGTGGTGATGCCAGGAATTCCGCAGGGCAGGGACATCAACGAGGACGGAGAGAAATCCGTTACGCTGGTGACGATACGAGACGACCGCACCATCGAGATCGAGGAAAGGCTGACCAGTATCGCGCAATTCGAGCGGGTGAGCGTTGACCTGACCGTAACGGTGGAATGGTCCGAAGTCGTCGGGCGTGTCCGATCCGCGCTCGAAGCTATCCGGGCCTCCGTCAGATCCCGCCATGCCGTGGTGCGCCTCGGTCTGAGCGGCATGTCGCCTTTGTCGTGGGCACTGATCCGCGACCGGGATCTGCTGCTCGCGGAAGCTGAGCAGGTCGCGGAACAGGTAGGCGAAACCTGGGTGGAGAAGCTCGAACTTAACGTCTCGCCACCCGCAGCCGAAACATCTGAGGGCGTCGCTGATCCGATTTTCGAACTCGCTCAATCCATGCGTGCCGATGCCAGCTCGGAAGCTTTCCGTGCCGAGGCGAGGGCGTTGGTACAGAAGATGATCGCGGATCTTCCGCCTGACGGGCGCGATTTCGCGGGTAAGGACGAGGCTGAGCTGGAGTTGTTCCTCGACAGGGTGCTTGCCAACGGCGCCGACCTGGTCACCGCCCGCCTGAAGGCCGGTGGATCACAATGAGGCTCCGGCGACTTGAGCTCATCCGTTATGGCAAATTCACCGACAGAGCGATCGACTTCGGGCCGAAACCGGAATCCGGTCCCGACCTGCATATCGTCTTCGGCCTGAACGAGGCCGGCAAGTCGACCGCGCTTTCCGGCTATCTCGACCTGCTGTTTGGCATCGAGGAACGCAGCCGCTACAATTTCCTGCACGAGTACAGCGCGATGCGGATCGGCGGGGTGCTCGAACTCGGCGGCGCGGAGCACACGTTCACACGCACGAAACAGCGCACCAACTCATTGTTGAACGCGAATGGCCAACCAGTCAGCGAAATGGCGATATCAGCACATCTCGCCGGGCTGTCTCGCGATGCATACGAGACCATGTTCTCGTTGGACGACGAAACGCTGGAAGCAGGTGGAAAATCAATCCTGGAATCGCGCGGCGACCTGGGCAAGCTGTTGTTCACCGCCAGCGCCGGGCTCGGGCACGCAAGCGATATACTGAGCGTACTCGAGGCCGAAGCAGACCGGCTCTATCGCAAGCAGGCACACGGAACCGAGCTTGCACTGCTCAAGAAGCGGCTTGCGGAACTGAAGTCCGGGAAGGAGGCGATCGACACCTTGGCGTCGACGTTCGAAACTCTCGAGACAGAGCGCCTGGACGCGACAGAAAAATACGACCGCAGCATCGCCGAACGGTCGGTACTGTCGGCTCGGCTCGATACCATCGCCAAATATCTTCGCGCGATCCCGATCCTTGCCGATATCCGACGTAAGAAAGCCCAACTAGCCGAGTTGCCTGAAATCGCTTCCCCGTCACGGACCTGGACGGGCAGCGTCGCCGACATGATCGAGACCGATGCCAGTCTGAGAACGCGGCTATCCGCAAGTGTGGACGAGCTCGCGCGGGTGACGACGAAAATCGCCTCGGTCGATGTGGACGCGGTGATACTTGCGATTTCCGAACGGGTTCGCGGCTTGACTGACCGCAAGGTGCGCCACGTCTCGGCCGGCCTGGACCTTCCAAGTCGCAGGACGGAGCTGCAAATCCTCGACAATGCCGTGGCGACCTGCCTTGCCGCGCTTGGAAGGTCCTCGGAGCCACATCCTGCCAAGCTGCTCTTGCCTGCTGCAACCATTGGCACTGTGCGCATCATGGTCGAGCAGCGATCCGGGATCGTTACTAGCGTGCGCGTTGCGCGCGAGGAGGCTGCGGCTGCTGCTGATGCACTTCATGCGGCACGCGAGCGGGTCGGCGAAGAACGGGCCGTGCCCGAGCCTGCCAGGGCAAGGCTGGTTTCGGCTTTGTCGACGGCAAGGGCCAGCGGGTACATGAGGGAAACCAAGGCGGCACGCGAGGCCGCGGATGCGGGTGCAGTTCGATGGGAGGCCGCGATCGCGCGCTTGCATCCCTGGTCGGGCGATCCTCAGGCATTGGCCAGGCTCGCCATTCCGAATGCCGGACAACTTGGCGCATGGAAGGCGCTGGCAGCAGAGCTCGGGAAGAGCAGGGGCGTTCTCTCCGAACGCCTTGCCGAACACCACGGCAACCACGACCTGCTTGCGGCGCGGCTGGATGCGCTTCGTGCCTCAGTCGATGTCACCGACGATGACGCGGCGGACGCCATTCGGCGTGCCCGGGACGAGGCCTGGGCAAGACATCGCGATGACCTGACTTGCGAAACGGCGGATAGTTTCGCGGCAGCACTGGCCCGAGACGACGCTGCCGGAGCAGGCCGTCTGGCCAACGCCCGGGAGCTCGCTGAGATTCGCAGCACAAACCGCAACCTCGCAGAAACCGCTGCCACCATCGCGCATGGGCGCGACCAACTTGAACGCAACAGGTCAGATCGGGAGGCCGTGCTCTCGGAAATTCTTGCAGCCGCAAGACCCCTGGTTGGAGAAATTCCGGAGAAATCCCCCGAACAGCTGATCGAACTGATCGAGGATCGCATTGCTGCCTACATCGATGGGCTCGCGGCCTGGGAGGAGGTCGAGCTTTCACGCAAGAAGGCCGAGCGGGCAGTTGATGAGGGAGGCCGAATACACGGGGAGCTGAGCAGCGCGCTGGCGAGCGTCGGCGTTGGTTCGGATCCTGGTGACAGCCTGGAGACGGTCATGGCCGTGGCAGAGCTGTTCCTTGACAGGCAATTCAAGGTGGACGCTGAGCGTGCCGAGGCGCTCAATACCGTTGGCACAAGGCAAGAGGATCTGGCCGCCAGGCGCCGAGCCATCGAAGTCGCAGAGCGGCATGGGGATGAATGGCTAGCCGGCGTTGCCGAAGCGCTCAAGGGCACCTGGCTCGAGAGCGGCATCTCGGCGCCCGGCGTCGGCGGCGTCCTCGATCAATTGGCTGAACTGTCCAAATGTCTTCAGGACCGGGACGCCATGCAACTCCGTATCGAGAAGATGGAGGCCGACAGGGACAATTTCCTGGTCGAGGTTACCGCCGTTGCAGCCGAAGCGGGCGAGGCAGCCGATGACCACGACCCGGAACAGCTGGCGATTCGGCTTGCCGAGCGCCTGGAGCGCGCCGAGCGCACGCGGGAGGCCAAGGCAAGCCTCGTCAATGACCTGAAGCGATTGCAGGATAGTCGCGAGATCCTCGATGCTGAAATTTCCGGACATGAGCGCCGCAAGAACGAGGTCCTGAGTGTTTTTAACGTGGCCACCCTAGCCGAGGTCGTGGAACGTGACGAACTGCTGCGCGACAGGGATCGCCTGCGCACAGCCGTGGCCGAACTTGAGGAGCAAATGTCATCCGAGCTCGCTGCGGAAGGGCTCGAGCAAGCGCGTTCAATATTGGATGCTGTCGATTTCGACAGCCTCGCAGTCGAGAAGGCTGAAGCCGAGCAACGGCTTCGCGCTTCTGACGAGGCGATACAGCAACAGCTCATTCGGCAGACGCGCGCGACTGACAAGCTGGACGCCATTGGCGGCGACAGCGCTGTTGCCCGGATAGATGCCGAACGGCGCACCGTCCTTCTGGAAATCGAGGAAAAGGCCGTCCGCTATATCGAGCTGAAACTGGGAATATTGTCGGCTGGAAATGCTCTGCGCGTCTACCGCGAGCGTCATCGCTCCGGGATGATGGAGCGCGCATCAGAGGCATTCGCTCTCATGACGCGCGGCCAGTACTCTGGCCTGACAACTCAACCGGTGAAGGGTGGGGAAGTACTCATCGCATTACAGCGCGATGGGCAATCCAAGGTTGCCGACGCGCTGTCAAAGGGTGCGCGTTTTCAACTCTACCTGGCGCTCAGGCTGGCCGGGTACTACGAGTTTGCTCAGTTTCGACCCTCAGTTCCATTCATCGCCGACGACATAATGGAAACCTTCGACCATTTCCGATCCGAGGAGGTTTTCCGGCTGTTTGGGAAGATGGCAAGTGCCGGACAGGTTATTTACCTGACACATCACCAGCACCTGTGCGAGATCGCCAAGACTGTAGTGCCGGGCGTGGCGATCCATGAGCTCGGATGAGATTGGACTTTACTTGATGCGTTGCTGAAATACCGTGCTGTTCGATATTTTCCCCTTAGCTAGACAAATCGACATTCCAAGCGCCGGCTTTGGCATCCGCTTTGCGCCTCATGCACGAACCTCGCTTCGCGGCCGTACGCAGCAGGACCACGTTCGTCATGTCCGGCGCTTCGCCGCGTTCCTTGGGCGCTCTCCGGATACCGCTGCCTGCGAAGCGCTCAAGGCGCTGAGCGCTTCGAGGCCAACGAACGTTACTTATCCCCGGCAGGCTTCGGAACCGACCTCTTCCGGGGCGAAGATGACTTCGGCGTCGCTTTGCGATGGGGTGCGGTCTTGCCTGTGGCCTTTTTTGCGGGCTTAGGCCCCGCCAGGGGTCGCGACAGATCGAGCACAACGACATCGATTCTCGCTTTGAGATCGTCGGACATTTTCTCGAGGATTCGCGTTCTCAGCTCGGTGGCGGTCGTAATGGTCGGATCGAGGACTTTCGCGACCTTTTCCCCGTTGGCGTACCACAGCACGAGATAAACACCCTGCTTGGCTGCGTCCGGATGGATCGCGTAACGCTTATCGAGTTGCGCCGATGCAGCCGTATAAAGCTCGTCGTTCCACTGTCCCTTCACCTCGGTTACGAGAAGGCGATTGGCTCCGCCGAACACCGCAGACGCCGTAATATCGCAGCGATTACCGCCAGCCATATATCGCTCGATGTTGACCGAAAGGCCGAGTGCCTTCATCGATGACTGAAGCTGATCGACAATACGGTTGCGAGCCGTATTTTCATCCAGCCGCTTGCCACCGTCGTAGAAGGAATCCAGCGGGTTGGTTTCCGAACCGATCAGCCATTGCTGAAGCTGGCCCAACTGCTCAACCATCAACGCACGAAGGTCTTCGACGGAGGCCACGTCGCCACGATCGAGAAGCGCATTGATATCGGCTGGCGATGGAGCCCGGAAATCTTGCAAGGCAAGTTTCCGTCCGGCTTCGGCACGAAGAGTAAGGGCGGCCCCCCTGAAGTCCACAAATCGCGGATCGGCGATCATTCGGTCCAGCACCTCGATGCGACGCGCTGGAGCGTCCTCAGCCACTTTCCAGATAAGGTCGCGCAGGAACCGATAAGCGGTTTCCTCTTCAGGGTTGTCACTGCCCCAACTGCTCGGAAGATGAACCTTGGGCCAGACCCCAACATAGGCGTCCATGATCTTGAACACCATTTCAGCCGTCACAGGCGCTTTGTCGACGTCGTTGTCTTCGTTAAAACGTCCCAATCGATGCTCAAGAGCGAAGATGGTCTTGGGATCGCGCCTGAGTTCGTCCCACGCGGCCGCTCGGCCCGGCGTGTCGTAGAGGAAAGCGTTGAGCTGCCAGAAGGTGTGCCGGGCTCTGCTGCGCTTTTCAACTTCCGGGTCTTCCTTGTTCTCAATGACCGGATCAGCAAGACGCTTGTCGATCAGCGCGATTAGCTCGGAGTCGTCACCGTGTTTCGACGCCATGTTGAACAGGGTGCTTGCCGCTTCGAATGACGTCTGCGGAAAGCGCTCCAGCCATTCTAGCGGTAATGTCTTGCGCAGATTCTGAAACGCTCGCGTCTGATCCAGCCTGTAGCAACGCTGAGGATGGTTTTCGCCTGCGACAAGCTGCGGCTCGATATAAGCTCGGACAAAAGCTTCGGCCGATCCGTCCGCGGTGAACAGCGCGGCATCAAGCGCGGCCTCAAATTCCTCAGCTTCCCCTTCCGCAAATGTCGGATAGGATGATGCTTCCGCCTTCGCTGCGGCTACTATACGCGGATCGATTTCCTTCAGGTCCTTGCCGTCGCGATAGAGCACGACACATGCCGCGAGAAGCACCTCGGCTATGTCCGGACGCTTACGCAGGCCCAGCGCCTCCACAGTAGGAATGTATGCGTCGAGCAACGGGAAGCAGTTGCGCAAAGCCTTGAGAGGCGTTTCCGGATCATCCACCAGACCGTTCAACTCATCCGGTTCCAGCAAATACTTCTGCGCAAATTGCCTCAGCCAAAACCAGTTTCGGCCCGCTTCCACTGCGGCGATGTTCGCACGCAAATGCTCACGGTTCTGGCCTACAACGTCTTCTTCACGCTGCCGCCACCGCTTCCGGTTACGCACATGGAGGCCTCTTCGCTCGATCCGGTTGTAGTTCTGGCGTCGCCGTTCTAAGAGCGAGCGTGCGGCGAGAAAAGCCCGTGCGGTTCGGCTCTGTTGTCGCTGCAGGGCTCGCAGCGGGTTCGGGCCCTTGTTCTTGCTCCAGCGGTCGTAACCGACTAGAAGCGCACCCCAAAGATCAGCGTTCCCGATATCGAACGCGTGCTGGCTCAAGGCCTCCGCATCGCCTTCATGCATGCGGAGTCCGGAATGCACATGACTTGAATATAGCCGCATGACCGCTTCGTGGGCTGCATCTTCGCCGGTGACCCCATCCACGTCCATGCGCTGCATCGTCCTACGCAGCTCGGTATCCTGCGAGAGATGCTTGACTGCCACGCTACTATCACTTCCGACCTGGCCCTGAAAATGCAGAGCCTTCAGCCAGGACCAGATATGAGCCGGATCTTGCGTTCTGCCTTCGCTGAGTTCGAAATTCCGATCCAGCAGCTTGGCAGCGACCTTACTCTTCCCGTGCCTGCATGTGCAGCTATACGCATGCTTTGGGGTGCAGGTGCACTTGAGACTTGTCGTCAGATCATCAAGGAAACGCTCTACATCGGCCAACTCGAACGACCGGATCAGCAGGTCAATGAAATAGAGCGAAATCCCATCGCGGTCGCGCACATTCGGCCGCGGATAGAGCGCGGTGAGTTTTTCAAGAAGCGAACTTACAAACGTCGCACCGACCGGCTGGACACCGCGTCTGGTCACGGTCCTTGCTGCAACTTCGAGCGATGCGGGCGATCCTTCCGCCAGCAGCGCAGTGAAATCCGAGGTCGGATCGTAAGTTGTGACACTCAGAAGGGCTTCAGACGCAAGCCTTCGCGTGTCCACGTCAACACCGGCATTGGTGACCAGCGCGGAAAGCTCGGGAGCAAGTGTTGTAGCCGCCTCTGTCCCAATCAGCAGCTCCAGAACTAAGGCCTGCAACGTGCTCTTTTTTGCAAGGATCGTCTTCACGCGGTCGAGGATATCAGCAGTGAAGAAGTGTCCGACGTTGAATCGGCGCCACAAATCGCTGCGACGAAACAACGGATCACGGTCGGCGAGCGCATCCAGCGCCACCAGCAACTCCTTCTTGGATCTGGGCGTCAGCTGACTCGGATCGCCGTTCGCCAGGACGGCGTAGGGATCGAGCTTGATCACAGTAAGCTGCAATGGCTCGTGGCCCATGGCAGCCATCCAACCTGCCATGCCACGAAGTTCGTCGCGGATGACGCCGTTTGGCGCCACTATGGCCAGAACGCGGTCTAGCGACAATCGATCAGCAGGGTTTTCGATCCGCTTCACCAGATGACCCGCTGCGCAGTATTCCGCGACGATCCGGTGCACCGGTTCGTGCCTGTCAGTATCCCCGGAGGGTTTCAGCAGGCGCGTGTCGATGAGATACGAGGCAGAAGCGCCCTCACCGCAAAGGCTGTTGATATAGGGGTAGTCGCGATCCGCCAGAGGCTCGACTGTCGCGATGCCGCTGGCGCCGGAGAGCATCAGCTTCGCGAACACCTCCTCGCCAAGGGCCACGATCTCATCGGTGGGTGGCTTATCTTTCTGCCTTGGCTGCTGGACATTGGTCTCGTGCGCCAGCCTGCGCACTGCGTCCGCAAATATCTTCGCCTTCGAGATGAAGACACGGCCGCTTTCGAGGTACGCATCGCCGAGCAGCTGCAGAAATTGCGGGTTTCCCAACAGCGGCTCAAGTTCGAACCGGCGTGCCTCCTGCGCGAACGCGCCGAAATCCTCTCCCGGAAACCTTGCGTTGAACAGGAGACGCTGCTCGTCCTCGTTGAACGGCTCCAGCCGAACAATGACCGGCTTTACGCCGAAGCACTCCTCGACATAGGCGGTGCGGCTCTTGTCCCATTCAGCAGAGCGCCCGGCAAAGACGATAGTGGAAATGCTGTTCTCACTGGCCAGGGCAATAATCCTGTCGGTTGCAAGCGTGTCGATGCGAGCAACCTCATCCATGGCATCGATAACGAGCGGACCGTTGCCTGTCGCGGCTGGCTTGTTCCTGAAGACGCTAGCCCTGACACGGGTCGTCTGAAGGAGCTCAGCCAGCTTGTCCAAGAGCTCGGTCTTCCCCGCGCCCGGTTCCGCCAAGACAACAAAAACTCTCCCTTCACGAAGCAGCGCTTCTTCGGTGAAGGTACGGTCTTCGACCGACAGAGAGCGGGGGATGTAAACCGGCAATGCTCCTCCAAAAACAAGGACGATCCACGCTGGAACGCCAATTCACAAGGCCCGTACAGATTTGGGCATTTAGCCCGCCAAACTGCAAAAGGACAAAACAATAACAAAAGCTATTCCGGCTCGGCAACCTTATCCCCCACAAACCGGAAGCGCCTCCCGATCCTACTCAACGGTAGAAGCAGGGCCGGTCCCTAAAGAACGGCCTCCCGATCCAATGAAGCTGCGTGAAGCCAACGGGATGTTTCGATGTTCCCGATCAGCTCGCATCAGAAGCGGCCATCACCATTCCTTTCAAGGAAAAGTCCGCTCGATAGTGTTGAAAAAAGTCCGCGCCTCGGTCGCCTGCGGCACTTTCGTAGAATGGCGTTCCGCAGAGACCCCAAAATTGAATCCTGTTTCCGTGCAACGCGCCGGGGTGGAACTGGATTCTAATATCGGTGGCGACTTTGCGGTGCGTCGGACTTTTTCAACAATGTCGGCGCCAAGCCGCCGTTGATGAAACCCTTCCTCGACGGCGGCTCACGGCCCCAAATGCGGTCATTTCGGAACATGCAAGTCAATAACCACGCCGCGGCAGTGTTCATGGTTTGTGCCTAGAAAGTCGCATAAAATGGCAGTGTGGAACTCAACGGCGGCTCATTGGTTTTGCGGGTTCAGCTCGTGGAAAAGGTCCGTCGGCCTTTCGTGAATGCGGGTTTCCGCATCGCCTACCTCGATTTGGTCGATGACCGCCGGACAGGCGAGGCGGAGCCGTATCTCGCCCGAGAGCACATTCGCGCGCATTATTTCGACGAACGCGCCTATCTTTTCATCCGCAGTGAGAAACCTGCGTTTGACGGATGCAGTGGTGCTACGCTTGTGGAGCCCCGGGGCGTCTCTATGCGGCAATCCTTCATCGTGAGCCGATGCTATTGTGCAAGTTTCGCAGCACTGCGGGTGGCGATATCGGCCAAGACAGCATGAAGAAGCGTTCCAACTTCCTGTTCGGCGACCCCGGGTGCAATTCCTGATTCGGACAGTTGAACGAGAATTGCCTTGGCGGTGTTGCGCCAGAAGGCGTTCGCGTCCTTCCCGTTCTTGGATTCCAGGACCCGGGCGATCCCTTCGACCAACTTCCGCCGCCGATGCAGCGGAAACGCGCTTATGTTTGAATCACACATCGATCACCTCACCCCTTCAGTCGCGCGAATAAGCATTGGCGGGTGAGAAAATTTGGTTAACAGCGCTTTTGGACAATGGTCAGCAATGGAATAAAGCGTCTACCCAACAAGCCAAGAGGTGTGCCACGTGTTGATGATCGGCGCGTGCTGAACGGCATCTTCTGGGTGCTGCGCTCCGGTGCTCCATGGCGCGACCTGCCTCAGCGCTATGGCCCGCGCACCACCTGTTGCAACCGCTTCGTCCGATGGCAAAAGTAGGTGTGTGGCTGCGCAGTAACGAGTCTACGCCTAAGGTTTGCGGAGCCTCACGCCGGCGCGGCTGCCGTTCTCCGGGATGAACTCGACGCCGGCGGCCTAGAGGGCGATGCGCAAGGCAGCAACGGTTCGCTCTTGGAGCCCTGTCGGGCCGCGACATCTACTTAATGTCTATTTTAGACAGTCGCCGCGACCACAACTTTTGATAACAGGTCAGGGTCGCGGGATGCCGAGCCGCTTGAAATACCGAGTTACGTCCGGATGCTCGCGATCGTCCCGCCTCAACCGCGCAAGCGCGTCATCATCGCCGGCGAGCGCCATAGCCAAACCGGGAGCGCTTATTCTCCACGGAGCACCGGGCATTGTCTGGTTGTGAAGACGGTGCTTGATCACCAGCCGCCTGAGTGTGTCTTCGCTTACGTTGTAGTCGTACCTGAACAGATCAATCGCCCTCTGGACCGTGATCGCCTCTGCCCGTGGGATGTAGAGCGGCCGAAGCCGTTCGCCTGTTGCCGGCGCTGTTTTGACAGGGCGCGCATTGGTCGTTCGGCCCATCGCGCTTTTCTGCGGCCCGCCGTTTCGCCCGACATCAGGGAACGTATCTTCCCCCATGTATTAGAAACCCATGGACACTATGGAACCCCACGGCCACGGGATGGCGGCCGATCTTTTGACATCGGAAGTTGCCAATGCCAGGCAGCGCATCCACCGGACCGAGCTCGCGATTCAACGCACTGAAGAAATGCTGGCCGAAAATCTCGCGCTGTGCAGCAGGATACGAACTGCGGTCGAGGCCGCAGACCGCTTGGTGAAGATCGATCCCCCCAGCTTTGAAGGACGTCGCGCGGATTGAACTGGGCCGGCGTTTCATCGTCGCGACCTTGCGGCATCCTGCCGCAAGAGCCTGCCCTGTTGGCATCACAGCGTGAGCAAACATTGGACAGAAGCATTTCAACGGTCGCTATGTGCAACACCGACGCTAGATCGACACGATCTTCTGTTCAAACAGCGGGGATTAATGCTCGGCGGATCGAAGGGGGCACGGGGGTCTTCGCGCGAGCCAGTTAGCCGATCTCCCGCTCAGAAATTTCAGCCAAAATATTCCGACCTCCTGATGGAACCCGTTCGTTGCGGGCGAGTTACGGCTCATTGGGGACGGACTTCCCGAACATGACAACGAGCAACAAAGCAGACCATCAGTCTGTCTCCGGAGCGTTTCGGAAACTGATCCGTTCCGAAGGCTATCGTCATCACGTACAAACGTTCTTAAATCTGGAGGTCGAACCAGAACTGCCGCCAACCCTACAGTCATTACTTGCGGCTATTGATCGGGCCAAACAGGGGCCGACGGAAGAAGTCCCTTAGCGGGCTGGCTGAGCGTCAGGTCAAAGAGTATAGAGGCTCGCTTCGTGGCTTGTCCCCCTGATTCCCCCTCAGAAGTTATCAAACATTCTTCTTGATTTTTCTCGACAGAGGGTCATGAATGTTCCCTTGGGTTCTCGCTGAGGTGGGAGGCCTTGTATGAACGTTTGGACGAACTGCCGACCCGACAAAGTGACTGCCGAACACCTTGTTCACGAGCTGATCCTACAAGTCCGTCGCGGCCAAATCATCTCCGTCAAAGAGACTATTGCAGCGGTGCGCCGAGACGGGCCACATCTGGCGGAAACTGACTGCGAGCTGGTGGGCTTATTGTCAATGTTGCCCCAGCCTTTGGCCTGTTCGTCGGGTTCGATCTTCGCGAATAACCGCCTCCTCAACAGGGCGGACCGTGGCGACACGGTCTCGATCAAAGCGGCACTACGCGAAGCTCGGGAGACTGCGTCTTATTTGGTGGCCTCCAACGAAGAACTAACCGAGGCGATCGTCGAGGCAGCAACTGCCATGGGCCTCTGCGTGGCTATCGACGGTCGCGAGTAGCTGTCAGCCAACTTCAGCCGCTGTGGCATCGCAACGGAAGCGCGCCGTCCTGCGCCATTTCAATAGTCAGAGGTAATCCGTAATTACCTTCGCAACCTGCTCACTCTGCCTGTAGAACGGGAACTGGGCTGAGCAAAAGTATTTGCTGGAGGAACTTGATCGGGCCGACAAAGAGTGACCGCATGGCTCTCCACTGGTTCAACCCTCCGGTCCCGGTCAAGACCGAGCGTCCCGGGATCATCCGCAGCGTAAACAACGCCGAAGCAGCCGGCGAGGAGCTGATGAAGTGGACCAAGCGTGGCCCTTGGTGGGACCTCGCGGTGCGCGTTTGCATGGCCGTGATTTTCGATGAGATGGAAGCTGAGGAGGCCCGCAAGGCATTCCTGGCTGCTGCAAAAGAGGAGGGGACATTACTCCCCCCAATGACAACCAGCTAAATTGGATTGCGGTATAAGGTTCTAGGTGTCTCAGACCAACACCGCCTTCGCGAAAGGAGCCCGCCGCCGGTGAGGGAGAGGCGACGGACCCCGCCACAGCGGCTGCACATCCGAGAAGGACCACTGCAACCTCTAAACCCGCGAGGGCCTACATCGTTCCCTTAGCTGCGGCTAAAGCGGGGTTGGTCGGCGGGCTCTTGCCGCTCTAAGTTCCCCCTTATGGGTCCTCTCTGGTTCGCTCCCCCGGTCTACGTGAAGACGAAACGTCCGGGCATTCGCAATGGGGTCAGCCACGTCGAGGGAACCGCCGAAGAACTCATGGCGTGGGACACAAAGGGCCCGAGGTGGACGAAGGCGGTCCAATCCTGCGTCGACGCGTTCGAGGGCAGGATGTCCCCCATGAGGTGCGTGAAGCCTTTGAGGCGGCTGCCAAAGAGGCCAACGTGTATCTCTCCCCTGAGTAGGAGGTATCATGGCGCCCATCTGGTTCGTCCCTCCGGTGTTCGTGAAGACTGAAACCGGTGTCAGGCATGGCTGCAACAATGCGAAGGAAGCCCTTGAGCAGCTCAAGATGTGGACCCGGCGAGGGCCTCGCTGGCACAAGGCGGTGACCCTCTGCCTGTCAGCCTTGGAGGGCGATTCGATTGACCCCCACATAATACGAAAGGCCTTTGAGGCTGCCGCCAAGGAAGCCAACGTGTATCTCTCCCCTGAGTAGGAGTTGTCGTGGCAACCCATTGGTTCTCCCCTCCGGTGTACGTCAAGACCGACCGACCTGGGGTCACCTACGGGTGCAACAACGTCGAGGGTGCCGCCGAGGAACTCATGAAGTGGACCAAGATGGGACCTAAGTGGCGGAAGGCTGTGCAACCGTGCGCCGACGCCCTTCAGGACCGTGTGACTCCGGAAGAGGTCCGTCAGGCTTTCGAGGCTGCTGCCAAGGAGGAGAGGGTGCTGCGTGAGTAGCAGGCCGGTGCCCATGGCTATGTTGGGAAGGACCCGTTAGGCTGTCTAATGCTGACCAAGTCCGCGCTGCTCGAAATAGACCCGGATACGAGAGCATTCACTCTGGTCGGCGCATTTATGGGCCATTTTGCACTTCTTGAAACTGGCATCGGAGCTGCTCTGGGCGAGGTACTTGGCGTCAATGGGTCACGTCGACTAATCGTCAATCGAATATGGGTTCGACGAGAAGATTCAAAACCGAACGCACACTATATGGACCGGAACCGGAATATGAGGCTTCTAAAGCCGATGGCAGAAACCGGATACGCTGTGGCGGCATTTGAGGGCACGTTCCTGCTCTTGATTGTTGCCTGTGAGCTGTGCGCGAAAATCGGGAATGGAAGGGCCGGAGGCAGGAAGCACGGCCTCAGGCCGAGGCGCTAATCAAGCGCGTCGGCAATGATCGCGAAAAGCTCAATACGGCCTGCAGCGAAACTAAAGAAGTAGTCGCGCGTTGGACGCGGATAACGCTGTTTTCATCTCTGAGTATGATTTAGGACAGAGTGGTCAAGCCAACGTCGCATAAGGCAATCAATGCGTCGAGCGCTAATCAAGCGAAGTCGCCCGCTCGTGACGAGGTCACTTTAGCGCCGCCCGCTTTCCGGCCGGTCCAGCTCGCAACGCTCGTGAACACGGTCCCTGCCGGCGATCGTTGGATCCATGAGATGAAATACGACGGCTATCGTATTCTCGTTGCCGTCGGCGGGGGCGAGGCGCGAGCCTACACACGATCTGGTCTGGACTGGTCTAGCCGTTTTCCCTCGATCCTCTCCGAGGCTCGCAAGCTCAAGGTGCGCTCCGCCCTGATTGACGGCGAGGCCGTGGTTGTCGATGCGGAAGGAAGATCTAACTTCCAGGCGCTTCAGAATGCATTGAAGGGTGCCCCGGCGACTATCGACTTTTATGCGTTCGATCTGCTGCAGCTCGACGGCGAAGATCTGGCAAGGCTTCCTCTTGTTGAGCGCAAGGCGAAGCTGGAGGCGATCTTGCCTGCGAAAAATCCGGTCCTTCGTTACTCCGACCATATCCTCGGCCGCGGAGAAGAGCTGCTCGATCGCTTCTGCGCAGCCGGCCTTGAGGGCGTCATCTCAAAGCTCGCGGATTCGAGTTATGTGGCGGCCCGCGGCGCAAGCTGGCTGAAGATCAAATGCATCAGGCGGCAGGAATTTGTGATTGTCGGCTGGACGCCGTCCGACAAGGTCCGCGCGTTTCGGTCCTTGATCCTTGGCGTTCATGACGGCGGCAAGCTGCGTTACGCCGGGAAAGTCGGCACCGGCTTCGATACCGCTGAACTTCTTCGTCTTTTGAAGATCATGGCGCCGCTTGAGCAGAAGGCCGCGACCGTCGACGCACCACGCGCCGAAGTGCGCGGCGCACACTGGCTCCGTCCGAAACTGGTCGCGGAGATTGCCTTCACCGAAATGACAAACGAAGGGACGTTGCGACATCCGAGTTATCTTGGTCTCCGCGAAGACAAGAACCCCGAGGCGGTCGTGCTCGAGACGGAACGTCATGCAGCCGATCTCGCCGCGTCTGCGACAACCGCCATCGCGATAAGTAACCGTGACCGCGTCATCTATCCGGAGTCCAACATCACCAAGGGACAGCTTGCGGACCATTACGCAGCGGTCGCGGCGATCATGCTTCCTTGGGTTGGCAGCCGGCCGATCAGTCTGGTTCGATGCCCACAGGGCCGCGCGAAGAAGTGCTTCTTCCAAAAACACGACGCCGGCAGCTTTGGCGACAAAGTCCACCACGTCGGCATCACGGAGAAGGACGGGCACGAGGAACCATATCTCTATGTCGACGATGCCGATGGACTGATGACTTGCGTCCAGATGGGAACGATTGAGGTGCATGGATGGGGAGCTCGGATCGAGGATGTCGAAAAGGCCGACCGCCTCGTGTTCGACCTCGACCCCGATGAAGGCCTCGATTTTGAGGCCGTCCGCGCCGCTGCCTTTCAGTTCCGTGCTATCCTTAAATCGCTGGGACTTACGACTTTCCCGATGCTGACGGGAGGCAAAGGAGTGCACGTCATCGCGCCCCTCACCCCTGGCGCCGAGTGGCCAGAGGTGAAGGACTTCGCGTCTCGCCTGGCGCAGGCGGTCGCCCAGAGCGATCCGGCCCATTTCACGGCCGTCTTGTCAAAGGCGCGCCGCAAGGGTCGCATCTTTGTGGACTATCTACGCAATCAGCGCGGGGCGACCGCGATCATGCCCTACAGCGCAAGATCACGTCCGGGCGCTCCTGTCGCGGCACCGATCACGTGGGCGGAGATGAAGACAATAGATGCGCCCTCTCATTTCCACGTGGGCGATGCTCCTGAATTAAAGAAACGCGCAGCCTCCAAAGCTCTGGCGGGATGGGGTCGCGCTGACCAATCCTTGCCCAATCTGTAGCGTCCGACGCGGGAAGAAGGCAGTAAAGCCGGGATTTAAACGGCAACGCGGCGCTCATGGCCTTGCCTGATTGGAACCTGCGGAGATCGGTGTCGTTTGGCTGAAGCCATGGCAAAAATCAATCCGAGGACCGTCGCCAGTCTTTTGAGGGAATACGCGCAACGGGCGTCTATGCGCGGCGACAATCCCTATCGCACAAAGGCATACTTGCGCGCGGCAGACAGTCTGACGGCGCTGTCGCAGCCGCTTGATCGGATCATCGCCGCCGGCGCCCTCACCAAGATCCCGGGGATCGGTGACGCGATCGCAGACATCGTGACCAAGCTTTACCAAACCGGCACGCACCCAGGCCTTGAGAAGCTGCGCGAGGATGTTCCAGCGGGCGTGATGGAGCTGTTTGCCATACCCGGGGTTCGTCCCGATAAGATACTGAAGCTTCATCAGGCGCTCGGCGTGAACTCGTTGGCGGAGCTCGAGGCCGCAGCGAGAGAAGACCGCATCCGCCCAGTGAAAGGCCTCGGCGCCGCGCTTCAGACAAAGCTGCTGCAGAACCTGGCCATCGTGCGAAGCGGCGAAACGCAACTTCACCTGCACAAGGCCGCCGCTCTTCTCGAACATGCGGTCATATCGGTGAAGCAAGAGCATCCAGAGTTTTCGCGCGTCGAAATTGCCGGTGACTTCCGGCGCGGTTGCGAGCTCGTTTCCGACTTCGTTCTGGTAGCGCAGGGCAGAAAGTCGATTGGAATCGAGGATACGACCCTCAGGCTTGTTGTCACGGACAGGAAGCACTTTGGCGCGAGCCTGCTCGAAGCAACCGGTTCGGCAGATCACCTTGAGCAACTGAAGACGTTCGCGGCCGACAAGGGATTCACCCTAAACGCCGACGGGCTTCATCGCGGGAGAAAGCTGATCGCGTCAGCGACAGAAGAAGAAATCTACCAAGCTCTAGACTTGCAGTTTATCGAGCCTGAATTGCGCGAAGGCAGGGACGAGATTGAGCGAGCGGCAAAGCAAAAGCTACCCGCCCTCATTCGGGATGAAGATCTGCATGGCATCCTGCATTCTCACACGACCGCATCCGATGGCACCGAAACGCTTGAGGCAATGGCTGAAGCGACGCGCAAGCGCGGTTTCGAATACTATGGTGTCGCCGATCATTCGCAGTCCGCTCACTACGCAGGCGGCCTTTCGTTGCAGGAGATTGCTGAACAGCACCGCGAAGCTGACCGGCTGAACAAGGCATACAATGGAAAATTTCGCATACTGAAGGGCATCGAGGCGGACATCCTGGCGGATGGCTCGCTCGATTACCCGAATGATATCTTGGAGCAGTTCGATTTCGTCGTCGCGAGCGTGCACAGCCGCTTCAAGTTGCCAAAGAAGGAACAGACGGAGCGTATCATTGAGGCGATCGCAAATCCCCGGACGACAATCATCGGGCACATGACCGGTCGCCAGCTGTTGCGCCGGCCGGGTTATGATCTCGACGTCGACAAAGTCCTCAAAGCGTGTGCGAAACACGGCGTCGCTGTCGAAATCAACGCACATCCGTGGCGACTCGACCTCGACTGGCGCTGGCATCAAAAGGCACTCGATCAGGGCTGCATCTTCAGCATCAATCCGGACGCTCATTCGATCCGCGAGCTCGACCACATGCATTGGGGTGTCGAGATGGCGCGCAAGGGCGGTGTCCCTGCGAAGCGGGTCCTGAACGCGATGCGTTTGACCGCCCTCCTTGCGCATCTCGCTCGGCGCAGGCAAACGTCCTAACCTGCTTGTGCGCCCGGCCTATCAGCGCAGGAGCCCGTCATTCTCAAAATCTTCCCAGCCGCGCAAACTGGAGTGTGAGTTCTCATCGTGGCAATAGCCACCTGAAGCTGCAGTTCCGCGACCGCTTCTTTGAGCACGTTTCATAGCGGCCTTCCCCGCGGCTCGCCGCCTATTCTCTACAGCTGTCGCTGCGTCCTGTTCGCGCCAGACCGTAACCAGGTCGCGGTCAAGCACATCCTCCACGTGCTGCGGGTCGAACACGTGAAAGGTGATGTTCCTTGCCCGCCCGCGGAGTTTCACCGTTTTCGTCCCGGCGCTCTGCAAGCGACCATCTTTCAACCAGCGGTGCCGTTCGGCCGTCGAGATCGTCAGAATGTCCTCGATTTCACGGGGGATTACGGGCAGGTCTTCGATATTCTGCAGTGCTTTGGATACGATCCCGAATACCACCTGCACATCATTCTCGGCGCCCTGAGACAGGCGCAGGGTAAGCACGCGGGACTCGATATGGAGCAGTTTCCTGAAGTCCGTTGGAAGGCGGGCGCGTATTTCGAGAAAAATACCCCTCGCTCTGACGGACGATCCAAACGTTGCAGCCGGGGTTAAAGGCCACTCTCCAATCAGCTTCGCTGTTGCATTGATTTTACGGCGCGTGGACATGCCCCTTTATATAGGTCACCGATTGTCGGCAGCGATGAGCCGATCGCAAAGCCAACATGAGTTCTAATCCGCCAGCGGTCTGAACCACGATGCCCAAAGGCGCAACCACGATTGTGAGCGGGGCCGTTTGCAACTTCGGCTAACAGGAAACGGCAGAGTTGATCTCGAAGTGCGATATCAGGCGCGTCGCCGCCTGGCGGCTTTTTGGGGGCCGTTTGCTGTCCGTCCGGTTATTGCCGAGGGACCAGTTAAAGCCGCCGTTCGGCTCACGACCTCTTCGCGGAATACAAGGCAAGTTCAGATCCCGCGGAAGCCGACATTGAACTGCCTCTCCGTTTACACGTTTGGCAAATGTTGCGAATGGAGGGAGTTGCATGTTTGAAGGTTTCTCGCTGGAGCAGATCAAACTTCCGGAAGCGACGCTCAGAGTGCGGGTTGGTGGAAGGGGCCACCGCTTCCTGATGCTGCACGGTCATCCTCGCACCCATGCCACTTGGCATCGCGTGGCGCCGATTTTGGCTGAGGAATACACCGTAATTTGCCCTGGTCTTCGGTGCTCGCCCTTGCGGTGTGTCGCAACACAATCAGCGCGTCCGGTTTGCCGTGAACAGATCTTGCTGATGCACCAGTTCGTCCGCGACGGGCTGACGGAGGCGGCGTGTGCCATTCGGGTGGATGGCCGAAAATAACCCCACCTCTATGACGCGAATTGTCCCAGCCCGGGTAGGCCGTTATCGGGTACAGGCAAATACCCTCGGAATCGATGCTCCGACACCCATAGCGGCACGCACCTCGTCGCGGCATACATAGTGGAGCCAAGCCGGCCCGCCCGGATCCCTCTGAGCCGGTCTCGGCAATGAACATCGGCTTACCGTACCGATAAGCAACCTCGAGCAACATTTCCGACAAAGCGCGGTACTCATAGTGTCCCATCGATATCGTCGGCCCGTTTATTTACCATTGATTGTGCGGCTAGAAATTCAGGCCCACGACATCGACAACATCTTCGCTCCCGCCCAACTCAGGTTCGACGCGGCCCAGCAACATGTCGTAAGCTTCGAACTGCCCCTGACGGGCGTTTTCGGCCCGACCCCGTTCGCTGCGGGTCCGGTCACGAGGAGCGATTTGGATAAGGGGCTCGGCCCAGACAAATCTGCAGGCGGGGTCGATCTCCCGCATTGCACGAACACCCGCGATGGCAGCCTTCACGAGATGCCGCTTGAACCATCCACGTTCGTTCGGCCCCACGCGGGAAATAGCCGACCTCAACAGCCCATGCGAAAAAGGAGATCTAGTTGATGGGACACAACAGAGGCGGTGTTCCGGCGATCGAACGCTGTACGCTCACGGCTTCTGCCGCGAACGAGGCATAGGCATCGATGAAATGCAGCGATCGCTGATCGACATGGTCTGGAGATCCGTAATGGAAGATGTCCCAGATAACCTGGACACCTGCCGATCGGGCCGCCTCGACCATTGGCGCCCAACTTGACCAGTCATAGGCGAAGCTTGCGGAACCGGAGCCTCCACCTGGTGCTCGTCCATACGCCCCACTTCGCTCATTCGAAGTCTTCTTTCAGCAGTCGGCTTCGAACTCGGCCGCCTTGTTAGGACCGGGAACCGCGTTGGCGAAATACCGCATCCAATGGGGCGCGCGCCATCTTCGTTGCTCAGTCCAGCTCGTCCTGGCGCGACCGGGTAATGCCGAACCGATTTGGTCGAGCCTTTGTTCCTGTGGTGGACTGTCCGGAGCTGGGTGGCGAAGGAGGAACAAGGAGGGCCGTGCCAAGTTCGGGGCGATATACCACCGCCGCCGATCGACTCGAGCGGCTGCTCAGCAACAAGAGAGGCACGGGATCACATGACCGTTCAGATTCGACTTTCCGAGATCGACCACGCCAGGCGCGAGGATCGTGGCGACGGCGCTTGGAGCATCGCACCGGACTTGGGCTATTTGCGCCTAGCAATCGTCAATGTCGTGTTCGTCGGCGCACCGGGCAGCGGAGATCGGAACTGGATGCTGATCGATACCGGGTTGCCGACGTCCCGCGGCAGCATTCTTGCGGTCGCGGAAAAGCGGTTTGGCACGAACGCACGGCCGGCCGCGATCATCCTGACCCACGGCCATTTCGACCATGTGGGAACGGTTCTAGGCCTCGCGAATAGGTGGGACGTGCCTGTCTTCGCGCATGCACTCGAGCGCCCCTATCTGGACGGAACCGCGTCCTATCCGCCACCGGATCCCTGGGTCGGGGGTGGACTGATGGCGCTGCTTTCGCCGCTTTTTCCACGGGGGCCAATTGATCTTGGCAACCGTTTGGAACTCCTACCTGCCGACGGATCGATCCCCGGAATGCCCGGATGGCGATGGCTACACACACCCGGGCACGCTCCTGGGCATATCTCGCTCTGGCGCGAGGAGGACCGCTCGCTGATCGTAGGGGACGCTTTCATCACCACCGGTCAGGAGTCAGTCTATGAGGTCGCCGTTCAGGATCTTGAGATGCACGGTCCGCCGCGCTACTTCACGCCGGACTGGGATGCGGCGGAAAGATCCGTGAAGCACCTGGCTGCCCTGAACCCGCGGATGGTCATCAGTGGACACGGTGCGGCTGCTGCGGGAGTGGGCATGCGTCAAGCTCTTGACAGCCTGGCTGAGCGGTTCAGGGTGTTCGCCGTCCCGCCGAAATTGAAATTCGTGCGCGAGCCGGCGGCAGTCCAAGGTAGCTGAGGCTAACCGAGCCGTCGTCGTTCTGAAGTATGGTCAAGTTGGGCAGACTCTGTCTCTCGAGCCGGTAGAGTTACCCGTCGGGTCGCGCGCCCCATCGTCGCCGACAAACTCTGACAAGCGGAACAAACCCGGGAGGCGCCGGGTTAGGGCGTTCGATCGGCGCAGGGCGACTGCGGCCAAGCGCCCCGAAGTTCTGCGTCAGGAGAAGACGTCAGATGGAAAACGAGTACCCGAAGGACGCGTCCTGTCCGCCCGCGAGCCGACCGGCAAGAAGTTGTTCGAGTCCACACGCGTCGGCATCCGCCAAGACTTGGCTTTGATTCGCTCATCGGCCAAAACCGTGGAGGAGACCAAATGGCAAATCTGGGAAGATTGGCGATCGCGATGCTTGGCGTTCTGGCACACCAAAACCCCGACAAGCTCTGTGAATTGATTCCGGGAGCGGGGTATCTTAACCCAAACGACCCGCAACGCAGAATTCTGGCTCAGATAACGAATGGCGTGTCGAGGGCTGACCTTGGTGAGATCCTCGACCGGTTCAGGGAGGTGGGGGCAGGATCGAAGGTCGACTCGTGGGTTGGCAGCGGGCCAAACCAACCGATTGAGCCAAGGGACGTCCAAGCGGCAATGGACGAAGGTACACTCACGTCCATTTCGATGCAGACGGGTCTTTCGCGCGAGGAGCTAATCAGAAGGATTGCGCGGGATCTACCCGAGACAGTCAACGAGATGACGCCGAATGGTGAATGGCCGCCTGAGCCGACACATGGTTTGGATAAGTCGACCCTGCTCGACAATGTATCCTAGGGGACACAGCCAGGAATGCAGCCGGCCAAGGCGAGATCCAGGGTGGCAACTCTACACGGGGGGACGCTCCTGCGCGATCGCCTTCATCCGCTCGCGAACCAAGGGTCTGTTTCGAGCGCGCCGAACGCTCAACTGGCCGCCATCCTGAAAATGCGGCACCGCTGCATCGCGGCGCCCTCGCTCGCGTATATCGGTGAGCGGAAGAAGGCGCGTTCCTGGCTGGCCAGAGCGCTGGCGATCGATCCGGACGACTTCGTGACGTAGTACAACGCCGCTTGCATGTATTCCGTGCTCGGGGAAGTGGAGGAAGCGGTGCGGTACCTGGAAAGAGCCGTCGGAGGAAGCGTGAGTCAGAACGAATTGGAACGAATCCGTCACGAAGTCATTTCGACGCCATTCGCGATCACCCGCGGTTCGTGCAGCTTCTTAGGACGTAGACTCATTACCGCGTAGCCAGATTCGGATTGCGACGAGTTTGAGGGCGGCGAGATAGTTCTCAGCCAGTTTGTCGTAGCGGGTCGCGATCCTCCGGAACTGCTTGGCCTTGTTGAAGAAGCGCTCGACGAGGTTGCGCGCCTTGTAGAGGAAGGGGCTGAAGCAGATCGGGTCCTTGCGATTGGTCTTGGGCGGGATATTGGCCCAAGCATTCTGCTCGGTGATGGCAGTGCGGAATGCGTTAGCATCGTAGCCCTTGTCGGCAAGCAGCATGGCACCTTCGGGCAAATCCTTGATCAAGTCCGCTGCGGAGGCGATGTCGCTCTTCTGGCCTGCCGTAAGCGTCAGCTTGATCGGCCTGCCTTGGGCGTCGACAAGAGCATGGATTTTGGTTGTCAGCCCGCCTCGGGATCGACCGAGACAATGATCTCGACCCCCCTTTTTGCCGTCGCGCCCTGCTGATGGACGCGAACAATGGAGGTGTCGATCATCTGCACCCTGCCGTCGTGGGCTTTGGTGATGGCATCCATGAGGCGGTCCCACACACCTGCTTTCCGCCATCGGACAAAGCGATTGTAGCAGGTGGTGCGCGGGCCGTATCGCTCCGGCAGATCGCGCCATGGCGCACCCGATCGCAGCACCCAGAAGATGCCGTTCAACACCCTGCGGTCGTCAACGCGCGGCACGCCTCGCGACTTGTTGGGCAACAGCGGCTCAATCGCGCGCCATTCGAAGTCAGTCAGGTCATATCGGCTCATGCGGAGCCTGAATCAGATTCCGCCAAAACATGAAAGCCTCATTCGAAAAGCGACCTTTTGCGGACGCTCGACATTGTGCCACCACGCAAAGTAGGCTCTCAAACGGCAGTGACAGTGGAGGGCTCGGATGAGACGATCTGCCAAGCAGCGCCGATCCAAAGCAATGGGTGATCGCACACTGGAGGAACTTGACGGCGAGAGGTGGGGCGAGCCGACGTTCGACTCGTATGTCGTTCGCACCTGTCATGCTCTCCGGCGCAAGCCCCTGAACACCTTGACCGATGAGGAGCTACGGCTGGCTGTCGGACAAGGCATAGGATTGGAATGGCTGGTCCCGCTCATGCTGCAACGCTTGGCTGAAAATCCATTTCGCGCCGGCGACTTCTTCGAGGGGGATCTGTTGGCGAGCCTTGCGCGCGTTCCTTCCAGCTACTGGACCGAGCACCCAGCAGAGAAGACGGTTCTTGCGACCGAGATTATGACCGCAGCCCTCTCAGATGACCGATTGCCTGACATGACCAAGGAAACAAAACAGGCTGTCGCCGATCTTCGCGCGGCATCGGAATGACCACATACCAACAATCTCGGTCATTCCGCATTTATGAGTTCACGACCTAGCACTACTTTGGCAGTTTTTTAGTTCTGGGAGCGTTTTGAGGATTCCCAAGAGCGGTTTTGCGTGATTCATGAGAGGTCGGCTGTTGGAGGGGCCGGCCATGAACAGGGATTGGCAACTCGATCTGGAGCGGTGGCTTGAGCCGTTCGTCTCGGCGTTGAGGCACAAGACGCGTGCGCGGATGTGTCCGGCCTATATTGCTGGCCTGATTGGCCCTGGGGATCGCAAGAGCGTCCAACCGATGGCGGCGCGCCATGCAGGCATCAACTATGACCAGCTGCACCACTTCATCGCGAGCGGCGTGTGGGATGCTGCGCCGCTGGAGAAGGTGCTGCTCGCGGAGGCCGACAGACAAGTTGGCGGGAACGATGCGTGGCTGATCGTGGACGACACCGCGCTCCCCAAGAAGGGGCGCCACTCGGTCGGCGTCGCGCCGCAATATGCCTCGGCGCTTGGCAAGAACGCCAACTGCCAGACGCTGGTGTCGCTGACGCTGGCCTCTGGCGAAGTGCCGGTCATGGTGGGGCTGCGGCTGTTTCTGCCCGAGAGCTGGACTTCCGATCCCGCCCGGCTCGACCGTGCCGGTGTGCCCGAGGACCATCGTGCCTACAGGACCAAGCCCGAAATCGCGCTGGCCGAGATCGACCGGGCTCGCGCAGCCGGCTTACGCTTTGGCTGCGTGCTCGCCGATGCCGGATATGGTTTGAGCGCCCCCTTCCGGCAGGCGCTCACCGAGCGCGGCCTTACCTGGGCCGTCGGTATCCCGTTCAAGCAGAAGGTCTATGCCGCCGACGTGGCGATGATCTTCCCGGTTGCCGGACGCGGCCGCCCGCGCCGCCGGCATATCCCCGATGTGAAGTCGATGACCGCGCAGGCGATGCTGGAAAAAGCCCAATGGCGGACGGTCAGTTGGCGGCGTGGCACCAAAGGCCGCCTCTCGGCGCGCTTCGCCGCTGTCCGTGTCCGGGTTGCAGATGGCCCACCCCAGCGCATCCGCGACATGGGCGCTCAGCATCTGCCCGGCGAGGAGGTCTGGGTGATCGGCGAGCACCGCTCGACCGGCGAGCGCAAATACTACCTCTCCAACTTGCCCGCCGACACCCCGCTCAAGCAGATCGCAGGCGCCATCAAGGCGCGCTGGGTCTGCGAACAGGCGCATCAGCAGCTCAAGGAGGAACTTGGCCTCGACCACTTCGAGGGGCGCTCATGGACGGGTCTGCACCGACACGCGCTGATGACGATGATCGCCTATGCGTTCCTGCAATCTCGCCGCCTCAAACAAGCGGGAGGGGGAAAAAAGAATCCTCGGCCCACCGCCCCAACCGAGCCTACCCGCCGTCAGGCAAGCCATCCTCTCCGCGCTCGCGCAGCCGCCCCCAATCCGTTGTCCCCACTGCCGCAGAACCCTCTCCGCTAAAAATCTGCCAAAGTAGTGCTAGTTCACTTGCCTTGTGACGCACAGCTGTACTTGCACAAGCTTCGGCCTGCCTAGCAGCCGCGTTCGGTTTGGGTGGCGGATTCAACTGATCGCAGCAACACACGCTCTTTTCTGAAAGAGGGAGTGTGAGCCATGAAGCAGCGAAGTCGCATCTACTACTCGGCCGCTCAGCGCCTGAGATTTGGGTTCGATGGCAGGCGGGCGAGTCGATGAGCTCGATCGGACGACGATTCGATCGGGAGTCTTCATCGGTCCGTTCTTGCCGCCGCGCCTGGGCCTTGCACTGGCGGGCTGCCGGCCTTGCCTGTCGCCGGTGGTGTTTCCCCCACATTTTGCTGCCGCTGCTTGTGCTGCTCACCTGGCCGCTCGCCATGGGCAAGTATTTCGCCCCGGCATCGTCTCTGCGGGGTTTGCTTCGTCGGCAAAGGACATCGCCAGCTGGCCTCACAGCTGCGGTCGATCGCGGCCGAATCGGGATTGATGCTGGCCGACGCGCTGGCCGGCGGCCGCTTCACCCTGTTGATGCCTGCCGGCATTATTGCCGGGGCCGGCGACCGGTTGTTCGATGCGAACGCCGAGGCTCTTAGACTACAATCGGAGATTCCTGGTTCCTTTGTCGATATCATCCCGCAGGCCGGCCACATGGTCCACCACACCGCACCGCTAGCTGTTCTCGCCATGGTGGACAGGGTCGCTGCCGCGGCCAGCAGTGAAGTAGGCCGGCACTGGCGCGATCCCGAAGAAGTGGAATCGCGATTTTCGGAAAAGATCATGCTCAAAAGCAATAGGTAGAACCCCGTCCCGACTCTATCGGGTGGCGAATCCGATGATTTACTTCACGGCGGCACGCACTTCAGCGAACCGCATCCTGTGCATCCATCCGCGCCGGTTCGGCTAACATCGACGTCGAGGTCCCGTATCTTGGGGATTTGGCCAGGGGAACGGCCCCAATTCCGTGTTCGGCTTCTGCCTCTCTTTGTGGCTGCCAGCATCTAGTCGTCTGCAAATCGAGGCCACGGACTGACAAGCACCCCCGCACTACAAGGAGCTGGCGGTCGGAGAACAAATGTAGACATGTCGCACCATCCTTGCGGGTACGGCTTGCGATGCATACTGACGGTCGAGGGCTTAATGTAACCAAATCAACGGCTCGGCGTTTCGGTCAGCGCCGTTGCAATGAGCGAAGCCATAACCTCTGTCACGAGCATAGACTGGCGATTTCATGAGTCGCAATTTTCTGGTGATTGAACCTGAGGAAGGCATTGCCGTGCTCAAGGGGCTTGCCTCCTCGGCGCGGATCTCGATGCTGAAACTGCTGCATGAGAAGGGGCCGATGAATATCAACGAAATCGCCGCCGTGCTGTCGCTACCGCAGTCGACCGTCTCGACCAACATCCAGGTGCTGGAGGATGCGGGGCTGATCCGCACCGAGAGAGCGAAGAAAGGCAACCGGAAAATCTGCTATCCGACCGCCGAAAAAGTGCTCGTCGTGTTCAAGAGCGAATATCGTGCGGTCAAGAACGACGCGATCGAAGTGTCGATGCCGATCGGGCTTTATACCGGCTTCGAGGTTACCGCGCCCTGCGGCCTTTGTTCGCCGGACGGCATCATCGGTCTGCTCGATGTGCCGAACACTTTCCTCGATCCGGACCGCATGAAGGCCGGTCTGCTATGGTTCACGCGCGGTTTTGTCGAATACCAGTTCCCCAACAATGCCAAGCTCGCCAATGCCGAGATCACCGGACTCGAAGTTGCGATAGAGCTGTCTTCGGAAGTGCCGGGCACCAGCGCCGATTGGCCCTCGGACATCACGCTGACGATCAATGGTGTCGATGTCGGCACCTGGACGTCGCCGGGGGATTTCGGCGACAAGCGCGGCGTCTTCACGCCCTCCTGGTGGAAGCTCAAGGGCTCGCAATACGGTAAGCTGAAGAACTGGCGAATTGCCAATGACGGCACCTATGTCGACGGCCTCAGGATTTCCGAAACCGGCCTCGCCGCACTCGATCTGAAGAGCCATCATTCAATCCGCGTCCGTATCGGCGTCAAGGACGACGCCAAGCGCCCCGGCGGGATCAATATTTTCGGCAAGGGCTTTGGAAATTACGATCAGGACATTGTGCTCAGGATCAAAACCGCGTGAATCGACTGGCCGCGTTGCTGCGCTCAGTTACAGTTCATTGCTAGGCTAGGCTAGGCTTGCAGCTGGCACCGCCGTCCATGAGGCGACCGGCTTGCCTGACGTGTATAGATCCCTCGTCGCAAGCTTTGCCCACTGGCTGCGAATCCCCTGCTACCCTCAATCACCAGTACAAAGGGATCCGTCCCACCAACCAACAGCCAGAGCATCCTCCGTTCCGGCAAATGCCGGAACTTACCAGCTAGGCAACTCTCGAAAGTATATGCCGATCCAGGTCACACTTTGCCAACCCGAACCGCCAGCGATGGTTCGTCGCCTCACGCCTGCTCTGGTAGAACAAGGTCAGTTGCCGGCCGTCGATCATCACCGTCGAATGGCCATTCTCGCCGGGCTCACCAGGGTCGAGAACGGGGCCAACGGAAACGTAGGGACCCTTGACGTCATCGGCGATGGCGAAGAAGACGCGCTGCCGGCTGCCGCGCGGACCTTCGGGGAGGAAGCAGGTGGCGTTGAGAAGCACACGACCGTCCGGCAGCTCGACGAGCTGCGCGCCTTCGATCCCCCATTCGTAATCGGGGTGCTCGCGCGCATTGTGATGTGGCACGTCGAGATGATCGAGTATCTTGCCGAGACGTTTCCATGGCCCGAACCAGGAATCGGATTGGCTGCGCGCCAGATAGACATCAGGCTGGGGCACCCTGGTGAATTTGGGCATGCCTGAATAGACGATATAGCGCTTGCCTCCGACGATTGCGGGATGGGGATCGTAGATGCCGTCCTCATCGGTGTCGGGCAGCGACAATATCGCCGGATTGAGCACCACCCAATGAAAGCCGTCATTGGACACCGCGTGCTCGCAACGTCCGCCGGACTTCATGAATTCGGTCTGGATAAACATGTGGAAGACGCCGCACTCATGAATGACGCCGGGCGCCGCAATGCCAGATCCGGTTACCGGCAAAACGATCGCCTCGTGCTCTGTCCAGGGTCCATAAAGATCCGGCGCTGTGGCGTGGAGGATTTTCCAGCTCTCTGTTGTGACGGTGCCGCTGGAGCCGAAGACGTGCCAGAGCGTGCCGTCGAACACCGGACAAGGGTCCTTCAGATCATCCACAACCTGCGGGTGAAACAATGGAAAGACGTTGGTTTCAAAGTCGATCTTCATTCGCCAGCCATCCCTCGATTCGTCTCGGTCTCCATTCAAATGAACCACCGGCGCGACTCAGATGAATCGATTCCAAGCGTATTTATAGCTCCGCTGATGAACGGTTGTTGAACGATTGAAGGATTTGAACCGCTCTGTGGCAAAGGGCCACATTTGGGGAGCCCGACCTGACGCGAGGGGCTTCATCATGTGGATCGAATGGGGGCGGCCGGCTCGCCCCTTCTCTGTCGAGCCGTCGCAAGTGGAGCGGACGGCTGGTCTCGCCCGAGACAGTTTGGAGCTATGGAACAACTTATCGGGATGGAAGTTATATAGAAGGCTGCGAACTTCATGTCAAAGCTGCCTCGATTGACTTTTGTTAGTCGAGGCATTTTGTAACTATATCGAAGGATAATCTACATGGAAATGGCGGCGGGCCGGGCCAAAACACCAAAAAACCCTGTACAACCGTCTATTTTCATTTGCTTTTCACACCTCCGATGGAACTTCGTATATCAGAGACCACAACACATTCTGACCCTGGCGTCAAAACAGCAACAGCTAATTTACTTCGAAGAGCCGATCTTCGATGAGAGGCGCCACCCTTCGATGCGGGTGCACAATATTACCCCCAAGATCAGAATAGTGACGCCGCTGATCCCAGTTGGTACCTCCGCGACCAGGGCGGACGCGATCCAGCGCAGGTTCGTCAATCAGATCCTCGCCTCGACGCCGCATGACCGATTGACGACCTGGTATTACACGCCCATGGCGCTACGCTTCAGCGATCATCTCGCCTGTGACGTCTGCGTCTACGACTGCATGGATGAACTCTCCGCGTTCAAAGACGCTCCCGCAGAGTTGACGCAGTTGGAAAAGGCGCTGTTGCAACGTGCCGATGTCGTCTTCACGGGCGGGCAGAGCCTCTATGAGGCCAAGCGCAGCTTGCACCGGGCGATCTTTCCCTTCCCGAGCAGCATCGACGCTACTCATTTCCATCAGGCTAGGGCGCCAGGTGAGGACCCGTTCGATCAGGCCGACATACCTCACCCGAGGGTGGGGTACTTCGGGGTCATCGACGAACGGCTCGACCTTGAACTTATCGCGCAGGCGGCTGCGGCAATGCCAGACGTGCATTTTGTCATGCTCGGCCCTGTCGTCAAGATCGATCGGGCGAGCCTTCCCACGGCAGGCAACCTGCATTGGCTGGGCGGCAAGTCCTATGCAGACCTGCCGAACTATCTCAGGCATTGGAGTGCCGGCTGGATGCCGTTCGCGCTGAACGAAGCGACCCGCTACATCAGCCCGACCAAGACTCCCGAGTTTCTTGCGGCAGGACTGCCGGTGTTGTCCACGGCGATCGTCGACGTTGTGCGTACCTACGGCGTCGAAGGCCTTGTCGAGATTGTCGAGGCGGAGGATATCGAGGCCAAGCTTCGGTCGATCCTGGCCCACCCCCGCGATTTCCTGGTCAAGAAGGCCGACGCCTACCTCGCCGACATGTCCTGGGAGAAGACCTGGAGCGCGATGGCTGCCCACATCGAGCGCGCCCATGCGATGAAGAGCGTCGTCCCATTCCTGAGGAGGGCGTGAGCGTGTTCGACTGGTTGATCGTAGGGGCCGGTTTCGCCGGCAGTGTGCTGGCCGAGCGTATCGCATCGCAACGGCAGGAAAGCGTCCTGATCATAGACCGACGAAATCACGTCGGCGGCAATGCCTATGACTGCTACGACGAGGCGGGAATCCTAATTCACCGTTACGGGCCTCACATCTTTCACACCAACGCGCAATCGATCGTCGACTATCTGTCGCAATTCACCGAATGGCGGCCTTACGAACATCGCGTGCTGTCGCTTGTCGATGGAAAGCTGCTGCCGATACCGATCAATCTCGACACCATAAACCGCCTCTACGGCCTTGAGTTAACGTCCGAGCAGCTGCAGGACTTCTTCGCTTCCCGGCGCGAAACGGTCAAAGAAGTCCGCACCGCCGAGGACGTCGTGGTCAGCACTGTCGGCAGAGAGCTCTACGAGAAATTCTTCCGCGGCTACACGAGGAAGCAGTGGGGTGTCGACCCTTCCCAGTTGAGCAAGTCAGTGACGGCGCGAGTCCCGACCCGGACCGATCGTGACGATCGCTATTTTGGTGACAGCTTCCAGAACATGCCGGCAGGCGGGTATACGCGCATGTTCCACCGCATGTTGAATAACCCCAAGGTCAAGATCTTGCTGCAGACTGATTACCGCGAAATTCGCGACAAGATTCCCTTTCAGCGGATGATCTACACCGGGCCAATCGACGAATATTTCGACTGGAAGCTTGGTCACTTGCCCTACCGCTCGCTGCGCTTTGAGCACATGACGCTTGATTGTGAGCAGTTCCAGCCGGTCGCCGTCGTTAACTATCCGCAGACGGAAAAATACACACGGATCACCGAGTACAAGCATCTGACCGGTCAAGAGAGTCCGAAGACCAGCCTCACCTACGAATACCCCACGGACATCGGAGATCCTTATTACCCGGTGCCGCGGGCCGAAAACGAGGCGTTGTACAAGCGCTATGAAGCTTTGGCCGCGGCCTGCCCGGAGGTCTGGTTCGTCGGACGTCTGGCAACATATCGCTATTACAATATGGATCAGGTCGTCGGCCAGGCATTGGCTACGTTCGGACGCATTCAGGCGCGCCTTGCCGGCAAGGGGATGCTCGTCACGCCGACGCAGCGCGAGGCGGCCGAGTGAATGATGCTCCGGGCTGACCGGCGTTAGGGCGACCCACGGGGAAAGAGGCCAAGGATCTTTCTCGGCGAACAGCTTTAGCTGTGCTGTTGATGCAGCTGAAACGTGCGCACTGTTCTGATCAGCGAGGCTATGGCGCGCCTGCTTGTTGTTTTTCGAAGGCCACGAACAATTGGCGCTGGCGCTCCAACTCGTCGGCAAGGGGCTTGCGAAGAGCGCGCGAGCCGTCCGCATGGATGGTGGAGAACAAGCCGACTTCGGCGTGGCGCGAATTGTCCCAACCTGGGTAGGCTGTCGCCGGATAAAGGCATATGCCCTGGATAGGTGCCCCGAGGCTGGTCGCGTCGCGCACTTCGTCGCAAACGTAATGAAGCCAGGCCGGCCGACCGGACCCTTCGGCGCCGGTCTCGGCGATGAACATCGGCTTTTTGTATCGCTCGGCGACCTCGACCAGCATTTCCGAAAGTGCACGGTATTCGTGGTGCCCCATCGGTATGGTTGGGCCATTAAAGTACCATTGGTTGTGCGGATAGAAGTTTAGGCCGATGACGTCCACAACGTCCTCGCTGCCGCCCAACTCCGGCTCCACGCGCCCAATCAGCATGTCATACGCCTCGAACTGCCCCTGACGAGCATTTTCGGCGCGCCGCCGTTCGGGGCGAGTACGGTCACGAGGAGCAATATGGATCAGCGGTTCAGCCCAGATGAACCTGCAGCCGGGTTCAGCCTCCCGCATCGCCCTCACGCCGGCGACCGCTGCCCTGACAAGGTGTCGTTTGAACCATCGACGCTTGTTGGGCCCGACGCGGGGGAAATAGCCGACCTCCACCGCCCATGCAAAAAACGAAATCTCGTTGATCGGGCACACCAGGGGAGCCACCCCGGTAGCGGAGCGATGAACCCGAACAGCTTCCGCGGCGAAACGGACGTAGGCCTTGATAAACCCCGGGCCACCTTGGTCGATATGGTCTGGCGAGCCATAGTGGAATATATCCCAGATAATCTGCACCCCGGCCGCCTGGGCTGCTTCGATCACCGACATCCAGCTCGACCAGTCAAAGACTCCCGGCGCTGTTTCGATCAAGTGCCAGCGCAAGCCGTCGCGGATCGTGCGAAGCCCAAGCTCGGCACAGCGGCGATAGTCGCCGGATGCATGGGTGTCATGTGAGGTCGCACGGATCAGATCAAGGCGCACCCCGTCGGCACGACGATGCGAGGAACACTCGAAACCAGCCATGAAAAAGCTGTCGAACCCGGAAGAGCCTGCCGTGGGCCGACGAGCGGTGTTCTCGTTCATACCAACATCCTGTCGCCCAAGGCGTGCGCAAGTAATCGCATTCGCAGTCCCCCATCGTCAGTTCCGGTGGCCTAGTCGAAATCGGTCGGCCACCACCACGTCGACGGCTCGGCGGCTGCGGTGTACACGTGTGCCTGGATTGGCGAATACAACCAAGCTCCAATCCCGTCTGCTGGGGGCCGCGGTCGCGTCGATTCGATCCGAAGTTATGCGGCCTGTTGCATCGCCCGTTCGTTGACGCCTGTTTCGCCTAGTCGGGTGAGCGCCTCATCGGTTGCTTTTTCTTCCTTGAGCGTCTGTTCGAGTAGCGGGACGGCGTCTTTCAAGCCAAGTAACCCGGCCCATGTGACAAGAGTCCCGTAGCGCGCTATTTCATAATGTTCGACGGACTGGGCTGCAGCCACGAGACCCGCGTCCAATGCCGGAGCCTCCTCGAATTCCTCCAAAATCTCCTGTCCTTCTTCGATGATGCCGTCGATCGCCGGGCACGTTTTCCCTTGGGCTCTCTTGCCAAAGGCGTCGAAAACTTGCTGCAGACGCTCGATCTGACCTTCCGTCTCGTCACGATGTTTTTCGAACGCCGCCTTCAACTCTTCGGACTCCGCGCCCTTTGCCATTTTCCGGAGCGCCGTCAGAATCTTGCGTTCGGCGTAGTAGATGTCTTTCAGACCATCATAGAAAAGGTCTTCCAAGCCCTTGGAGCTGCCCTGAGAGCTTTTTTTTATCGCCATTGTCATCTCCTCTTTCATTTGTATCGACGCATGCATGGCTCTAACTGGACCAGTCTCTTGTTGTTCCTTCGCCACGGCACAGCGGCGGCCAACAGCGAGCGACGGTCGGGTTGACCGCTGATTTCAGTCCGCCGCGCCAGCAGCGGCTTGAGCATCTCGGCTGCGCTCCATTGCGGAAGTTCCGGAATGAGGATCGTCTGCCTGAAGGGTTTCCGCTGTCATCGAGTCCTTGCGGCCGCATTTTTCGCAACGGACCTTTGCCCGCACCTGATCAAGGTTCCGGTCTCTTCTCGGAGTTCGAGAGGGTTGGAGAAGCGCTTAATGTGCCCGCAGGTAACGCGAGCCACCTGCCGGCACCAAGGTCGAGGCGCAGATCGCGATCGCGCGCATAATGATGGGCGCCGGCCGGCCGCTCTGACCTTGGCGACCCTCAGGCTGTTGACACCATGTCCAATAGCTTCGAACTCAGCTTACGACCCCATTAGAAGACAGCACATCTCGAAAGGGTCGTTTTGCGGGTCCATCGTGCAGTCCTCCATCGCTTTTCTGCCATTTCGACACGAACGGGAATTCGGAGTTGGCGGGTTCCCGCGAGCCGTCGGCGTATTTCGGGGTAGGGGGGCACGAATGGCGGACGGGAGGTAGCATCCTGCAGTCATCTAGAGACTGCTGAACTCCAAGCGCAAAGGAGCCATGGGAGCGCTAGCTACGTCGGAAGGCGCGCACTTCAGACAGTGCCATTTTGCGCCGCTTATCGAGGTATGAAGCTAGGTCGCTGGAGATGAACGCCTTTGGCACTCTTCTGGCTTCTTCTGCTCGGGTTAGCGGAAGCTCAATTTCTCCAATGCTCACTTTGCGTAAGAACTTGGTGAGCGTCAGGTGGGAAAAATAATCCTTGCACACGGTCTTGTGGTGCCGCTGGTGGTGGTCGTGTCGGTGCGCTGATCGCCGGACATGTTGGTCCCGCTGCTCGTCGTGCCGGTGCCCTGATCCGTCGTGCTGGGCATGGTTGTCGTGGTCGAGGTTCCGCTCGAAGTTCCGCTCGTCGTCTGGGCAAAGGAAAGCCCCGCCGACACCGCCAGCACGGCCGAAGCCAAAAGGATACGTTTCATCATCTTTCTCCTGTCTGAATGCGCGGGATGCGCCTGGCAAATTGAACAGGCAGACAGAAGGAGTCTTCCCCGATGAAGTTCAACTTTTGTAACTCTGGGCGTAGGTCAGCCTTAGGATGGCCGGCGTATATTAGAAACCTCATGACGACGGCTCGATTCGAAAACCAATCAACGAGCGGAGAGGCCGTCGCGTTCCTTGTGACTGCGGTGGTGCGGTGAGGCACAAGGCTCAATGCGGAGCGCCAGCCGCCGCGATCAGCGCCTCGTCGACAATCCACTTCAGCTTCGCCGAGCGCTGGTAGCTTCATCTGCTTGCCGTTGTTACTTGCCAGGAACGACATGCAGCGGTCGCAGTATGCCATGCGCGGCACTTCAACATGTCGCCGTATGTCGCCGCGTCGGATGGCCAGGAAGCGGGCGAGTGCTAGTTGGACTTTATAATGGAGCGGCGCAGCGGCGAGCGTCCACGGGCCGTTTTCCTTGCGCCGATCTTCCGCGATCTTGGCCTTTCCCACGCATCGCTGCAGGATTTTCGCGAGATGAATTGAGACCCGCCATGACGCTGATCTCTGCGACGGTCAAGGCCCGTTCGGCGGGCTCTACTCCGGAACAATGTCCTCTTCTGAAAGTTTCCTTAGATCGCAAAGGAGATTCGAAATGTCAGAAAGCCGCGAATGGTTTGTCCAATGGCTTAGAGATGCTCATGCCATGGAAGAGCAGGCCGAAACGATGTTGAACGGGCAGTTGGGTCGCATCGAGAACTATCCCGAGCTGAGCGACCGAATCCGACAGCACCTCGACGAAACGAAGCAGCAGGCTGCCCGGCTGAAGACTTGTCTCGATCAGATGGACGAGGGTTCATCCACGATGAAGGACGCTGGCGGTAAGCTGACGGCGATGGCGCAATCGCTGAGCGGCGTCTTCGCTGGAGACGAGGTGATGAAAGGATCGCTCGCGAGCTACACGTTCGAGCATATGGAAATCGCCTCCTACACGATCCTGATTGCCGCTGCTCGATCGCTCGGCGAAACGGAGGTTCTTCGGGCTTGCGACGAGAACTTGCGAGAGGAGGTCGCGATGGCGGAATGGTTGAAGGACCATCTTCCCTCGACAACCGAGCAGTTCCTTGCGCGGGCCGAAGCGGACAGCGACAGCGCCAAGCGGTGATCGGGTAGGAACGTAGTGATCGTGAACTGGGTGATCGGGATTCGTCCGCTAGCGCGTCCCCTTCGTGAGCGCTGGGCAACGAACACGCCTAGCAGGCGGTCGTCGAGCTGCGCATTCGAGAAATTGCAACGACGAGCGATGCTAATATTGCGGCGTCGTCACTTAGCGAGTCGAAGCGTTCGCCTGCGCAAGCCTGGTCAAATACACATTGGCAATAGCCAGATCGGAAGGGCTAGCGCAACGCTCGGCGAGATCAAGCTCGAGTGGGCGTGTTAAAACGTTGGAAACGAGGTCGCGATAGCGGAATGCCCGAGAACACTCGTCCCTGATGACTGAGCAGTTGCGTGCGCGGGCACCGGCAGCGCCAAGCCGGATCCGAGAAAGTTCGTCCTGACAGGGGACAGAGCGCGCCAGCGACGGGCAGAGGTTCCTGTCAGCCCAGCCCAGCGAGGGAACTTACAATGGAAAACTGGCGTTAACATCGCGTAATGCGGGAGCGTGCAGATGTTTTCGCTCGCAAAAGATACAATTAAACTGCCAATTCTTGCGCTCACGTTATGGCGTCGGCAGCACTTGCATCGTTTTCGGGGTGAAATTCCGCTTCAGCCGGTCGCTGGCGGTTTCGCTGAGGGCCATGACCGACCGGCCGACGATCATCATGCTCGAAGGGCTTGACCCCTTTGTCCGATCTTCTCCGCCGTGCGCATCGTCATCGCGCCGTCCGTGGTTCCAGAATATGCAACCCGATGGCTGAACTCGTCGGGACTCGATAAATGTGAGCGCGGCATCATACTTTGCCTTCAGGACGACTGTTTCTCTGCAATGACCTCTGTCTACGCCCTTCCAGTTCGGTCGGTGTCCATCTGCTCATTCCGACGTCGTTGATAGGCAAAGCCGACAGCCGCGGCGACTGCCAAACCTGCTGCCGCCAGAAGGAGTTTGTCCTCGGTATGCTCATCGCGCGATGCGTCTTGGCGAGCTAACGACGCTTCATCGAAGGGCGCGGATGCTCTTGCGGCAGTCTCGCCCTCGTGCTGCCCATCGCCGCTACGGCGGATAGCGGCAGCCAGACGTTCTGTCTTCTCTTTAACAGTTTCCTTGGCCACGCCGGTCAACTCGGCAGCTTCGCGTTTTATTTTACCAGCCGTTTCAAGAGCGAAATCACTGACGCTTTCCGCCAAATCACTAGATTGCTCCTTCAGGCGCTCCTTGGCGTACGATAGGTGATCCACCTGCTGCTCGCCGGGTGGCCGGGCTGAATTGGTCCGCAACAAGCTGATCAATCCCGCTCCGACGAGTGCGGTTGCGATCGGCGGATGGCGGAGGAAACGCCACCCCAAACCGGCCCCAATCGCCAAAGCAGCGCTCGGATTGGCAGCCGCCTTGGCCTTGAGATCGTCAATAGTCGCCTGCGCCACCGATTGCATTGAGGCTCTTGCTTTCTCTACCAGCGCATCCTTTGCCTCAAGCGCTTCGTGTTTCAAATCATCGGTAAACTCGGAGAGCGTGTTTGGCGACCGAAGTGTCGACAAATCCTCGGCGAGCTTAGCCCGGGCAGCCTCAACTTCGTATTCAAGATGCTCAAGTTGCGGATCGGCCATCATAAATCTCTCTTGCCAACGGGGCGGGCAGGTTTGCTCGACCGAGGGTTGTCCGACCGCTGCGATTTGGCCGTTATTCCTTCCGAAGGGGTGGCGCTGCCCGGTTGCAGCTTGGCGGTGGATGGACCGCTCGATCCACTTGGGCTTGGCGAAGACGGCTGCACGGGTTCACTTGATTGCTCTTCTGATAAGGCACTCCCAAAGGCACCCGCAACGTCCCTTGCGACCTCCTTGAGGCCGTCCGAATTCAGCCCATGTTCCTCGGCGGCGCTTTTGAGCCGTTCGCCCGCCTTTGCTGTCGAGGACTTCAAGCGTTCCCCAGCTTTTTCAGCAGCATCCGTCAATCGCTCTCCTGCTGGGCCGAGCGTGCGCCTCTCGACATCGCTGGCCGGCAAAGCAGCAGCTATAGCGGCACCGGCTGCGAAGCCGGCCAGAACAAAAGCCAATGGCTGTTCTTCCACCATGCGGCCAATCGTGTCTTGGAACGTTGATTGGGCTTGCTGCACCACGCGCCCTGACTTCTCGGATACGGAGCGACCGGCCTGTTCTGCGTATGACGCGGCGGATGATGCGTACTGAGTTGCGGTTTCACTCACCTTCTCCCCAATGCCGGCTAAATTGTCGCGCATGGCCTCTGCTGTCTCGCTAGCCTCTTCCTGCGCTTTTGACGCCCCGCCGCTGGCGGTGCGTACGTGCGCAGCATTTTGGCGCCCGTTGGTTCCACGGGATTGCTCGCGATGCCCGGCACTTGAACCGCGGCTGCGCATTAGCAACGCGCACCCTGCTGCGACGAGCAGAAGGCCTTCGGGATTGTTCCTAGCGGAGCTGAGAAGCCATTCTTTCGTTCCAAAATCCTGGACCTGTGAATTGCGGCTCATGTTAATTGCTCCTTAGTTGTCGCAATATCCTGCTTTATTTGGCTTATGGAGTGTGTCGGCAGAAGTTCTTTTTGCGCATCAGCGCGGCCCCGATAGTAGGCGAAAGCGGCGGCGACGGCCGTTGCGGCCGCGACGATCAGACACGACCAGTGCAGGGCCATCCCTAAGCTGGCTATTCCAAGTACGAGGGCTTGCACTAGAAGCAGAGCGGCGACCACTCCCAGCACGCCAGCAGCAGACATCCACACACCTGCTTGGAGCTTCGTTGAGACGTTGGCGGACAGCTCCGCATGCGCCAGGCGCAACTCTTTTTGAAAGAGGTCCGCGACGTCCGCCAACACTGCCGACAGTGCTTGAGGGAGAGGCGAATTCTTCAGTTGTTCCTGTGCCATCAGATCAGTTCGCTCCCTGCCGCCTTCCCTTGATGGACTCTGGTGCGGGAGGCGCGCTCTTCAGTGTGCGGAACGTCAAAAAGCCCGCTACTGCGGCCAGCCCAAACACCAAACCCGGCTTGCGCCTGGCCAAATCGGACGCTGCAAGAACCAGCTGATCGACGGACCTGTCTCGCAGGTCGTCTGCGTATCCATCAAGCCTATTCGCGAAAGTGCGCACGACCCCAGCGACTATCGGTGCGTTTGCGTCGAGGTCCTCGGCCGCACGCTTAGTCGAACTCGCCAGTTGGCCCATCACCTCGGCGCCGCTGCCGACCTGACGGTCCAACATCTCCTTAACCTGATTGGTCACGGTGGACGCGCCACCAACGGCCGCCCGTTTGGCGGTTTCCGCTGCCCCTTGCGCTATGTCGGACGCTTTGGATAACCTGCCGCTTACGGTCGCTCCTATGTCTTCCGGGGTACCGTCACCAGCTCTTAGCGCAGTTGGGGGATGCCGTTCAGAATTCCGGTTGTTCATGGTTTCCTCCATTCGAGGAGCAAACGGAGGTAAGGCCCGTTGGTTCCCAATGAGTGACTATCTGGGGTGTCAAGTTGCGTTTGCGAACTCGTGGCGCGCATCGCGTGCTTTTGCATTGGGAATGATGGGTAGCTTGCGGGCGGGCGCAATGCGAATAATCATCTTTTCCTTTCCTGCCTGAAGGCGCGGGGGGATCATATCTGGCGACGGTGAGCGCGATGAGGAAGAGGATGGAGCGCGGACCTTTACGGCCGCCGCGCACAGGTCTTCGACCGCTGCGCCTGCCGCTGTCATTGGCGATCGGCGCCAAGCCCACGAGTTTGGCGATGGCCTTATTGGAAAGGTGTCAATCTCGGACAACTCGGCCATCAGGAGTACGCGGGGCCCTTGACCGAACCGAAGACCTGATCGAGACAGGCCCACAGCGGATCGTCGTCGATTAGCGAGGCGATCTCGCCCTTCAAGTCGGCGGCTCTGACGCTTGAGCAAAACAATGACCTCGTCGAGGCTGGCGAGGTTTCGGCATCGGCGACGGTGCTTGTGCGTTGCTTCTGGATGGTGAGATCGCCAGTCATTGGGCAAGCCGGCGACCAGCGACTTGAGCCGTTGCTGGGCCACGCTCGGCTGCAGCCGCTTGACGATGGCGTGCAAAGTGATCTGCGCGCTAAGTGTTGCGCTCGCTCGAACGCGACTGCTGGTCGGCCGCATCGGCCGATTCGCCCAGCGTGTCGGCGACCGTGGCACCTCGCGCACCCATCGGCTGCTGCGCACCTGTGGTGGTGTCCTTCGCTGTCTGATGCTCCATCTCGGAATTCAGCTCCGCACCTACAACCAGGATAATCACGGAGATCCAGGTCCACATCATCAAGCCGATGACTGCCCCAAGGGCTCCATACGTCGCGTTGTAGTTGGCGAAGTTTTCAAGATAATAGGAGAATCCTATCGAAACTGCGACCCAGACCACAGCCGCGAGGAAGGCGCCCCATGTCGCCCATTGCCACTTTGCCCTTTCCCGGCTGGGTCCGTAGCGGTAAATCAGCGTGATCCCGACGCCGACCATGATCAGCATCATCGGCCACCGAAGGATCCGCACAAGGGCTTCGGTCCAGCCGCCGAGGTTCAGCAGCACAAGCATGGCTGGCACAATCCCCACCGAGACGATAAAGCCGATACCAATGAGGATGGCGCCAAGTGTGAAGCCCAACGCCAGGAGATTCAGGTGGATAAAACCGCGCTTTTCACTCTCCTCGTAGGCGATGTTCATGGCTTCGAATAGCGTCTTTATGCCGTTACTGGCGCTCCACAGTGCGACGGCAAGGCCGAAGATGAAGCCGAAGCTGAGCGCGCCAGCCTTCTGAGCGGCCAAGGAAGCAAGCTGAGATCTGATAATATCCAGACCTCCCGAAGGCAGTACGCCGCCAAGGAACGCAATGTGCTGAGCGATGGTCTGAGGATCGGCGACGAAACCATAGATGGACACGAACGCGGCAAGCGCTGGAAACAGGGCAAGAAGCAGATAGAATGCGGCCCCGGCCGCGATCAGCATAACACGGTCCTCGGTTACCTCAGCAAAGACCCGCCACAGCACGTCCTTCCAGCCGCGGCCGGGAATTTCTGACGGCCATTCGGCATTGCGTCCGCGGCTCTCCCGTTCGGCCCGCCGCTCAAGTTGCACTTGATCTTCGTAAGCGTCCTCGGTTGTTTTCTTCGACATGGCCGCCGGTCCGGAGCATCTTCTTCGCGGGGCAAACGTATAATAGCGCCAAAGGATGCAGGTGCAGACCTGCGCTTACAAATAAACATCCGCCGCCTGTACCAACACCTGCGCCATCCCCACTTGGCCCTTCGGCTCCCATGCCCATCTGGCGGAGGATGCGACGGCTGAGCGTGCATGTTGTCGGGACGACGCAGCCTGATCTAAATCCTCATTGCGCTGGATCACTTTAACGACACCCACGTTACCAGCCATGATCTCACTCGCGCCTGAACATCAGTTCGTCAACGCCGGAAGCATTCGGCTTCATGTCGTTCAGGCCGGGCCTGCCGAGGGTAAGCCGGTCATGCTCCTGCACGGGTTCCCGGACTTCTGGATCGGCTGGAGACGGCAGATCCGTACGCTCGCTTCCGCCGGATATCGGGTCATCGTTCCCGACCAGAGGGGCTACAACACCAGCGACAAGCCCGAGGGCATCCACGAGTACACGCTCCCCAAGCTCCTCGGCGATGTCGTCGCCCTGGCCGACGCGCTCGGCATCGGAAGGTTTCACCTCGTCGGCCATGACTGGGGCGGCATCGTCGCTTGGGCGGCCGGGGCAAACTTGCCTCATCGCCTGGACAAGCTCGTCATCCTGAATGCGCCCCATCCCGAGGTGCTGTTTACCCATGCCCTGCGATCTCCGACGCAGTTTCTGCGGAGCAGTTACGCGGTTTTCTTCCAGATCCCTTGCTGCCCGAAGCCGTTTTGGGTGCGCGCCGCTCGGCCTTGCTCGCACGAGCACTCAGGACATCCAGCCGGGCAGGCGCCTTCGAAGAAGAGGAGATTGCAGAATATCGGCAGGCCTGGGAGCGGCCGGGGGCGCTGACCAACATGCTCAACTGGTATCGCGCCCTGCGCTTTCGCCCGAGCCTGAAGGAGCGGATCACGACGCCCACTCTTGTAATCTGGGGGATGCGGGACCAGGCTCTGGAATCCGGGCTGGCCAAGCGCAGTCTCGCCCTTTGCGACGATGGCCGCCTGCAGACTTTCGAGAAGGGGACGCATTGGGTTCAACGCGAAGAGAGCAACGAGGTGAATGCGGCGCTTCTGGCGTTCCTGGAGGGCTGAGGAACTCAAAAATGAATAGAAACTGGGGGCAGCGTCAGATGGAGCCGGAGGAGGCCTGCAGGGCATTCCTGGCTGCTGCAAAAGAGGAGGGGACATTACAACTAGCTAAGTTGGATTGCGGTATAAGGTTCTATTGTCTCCGACCAACACCGCGCTTTGCGGAGCCCGCCGCCAGCAAGGACGGACCCCCGCCACAGCGGCTGCACATCCGAAGAACGACCGCTGCAACCTCTAAACCCGCGAGGGGCCTACATCGTTCCCCTATCCGCGCCTACAGCTGGGTTGGTCAACGGGCTCTTCCCGCCTAAGTTCCCCCTCATGGCACTCCACTGGTTATCCCCTCCGGTCTACGTCAGGGCCAACCGACCTGGGCTCACCTACGGGGTGAGCCACGTCAAGGGAGCCGCCGAGGAACATGAAGTGGCCGAAGAGGGGACCGAAGTGGAAGCTGGCGATCCAGTCCTGCGCCGACGCATTTTAGGGGCGGCTGACCCCGGTGGAGGTCCGTCAGGCCTTCGAGGCTGCTGCCAAAGAGGCCAAGACGTTCCTTCCTGCTGATTAGCCATCGAGAACGATGCAGAGTGCCCCTCTTTGCGAATGCCGACGCCGGCACAGTCCCGGTTATCTTCGGTTCTCGTGCCGACCTGGCTGAACCATCTGACGGCCACCACCAGATTAGTTGCCACCGCCGCGACTTGGGTCCTGGCTGCGTATTCCGACGAAGCCGGCCATCGATTCCGATTTGAAGCCGGCCGGTCATTCCGATTTCAATCCGGCCGGTGTTCCGATTTGAAGCCGGCCATTTTTCGGACTGATCCTGGGTCTCGTTGATGTTTGGATTGGGTTTCGTTTCAGGTCAAGCTTGAGCTGTTTCAGACGCTCTTGGCGAGCGCTGTTTTCGCATGCTTTCACCGGTGAGATCGATGCGATAGGCGTTGTGAACGAGGCGGTCCAGGATGGCATCGGCCAGAGTTGGGTTTGCAATGATCTCGTACCAGCGATCCAGAGGCAGCTGACTGGTGACGATTGTCGATTGGCGTTCGTAGCGGTCTTCAATGATCTCAAGCACATCACGCCGCTGGTCATCATTGAGTTTTTCCGGTCCCCAGTCATCGAGAATGAGAAGGTCGGTTTTGGCAAGTTGCTTGAGGATCCGGCCATAACGTCCGTCGCCTCTGGCAAGGGCAAGAGTTGCAAACAGCCTGGGAACGCGGTGATAGGCGACGGAGAAGTCTTCGCGGCAGGCCTTGTGGCCGAGAGCGCAGGCCAGCCAGCTCTTGCCCACGCCCGCCGGCCCGGTGATGAGAAGACTGTGATGCTTTCTGATCCAGTCGCAGCCGGCGAGCGCCATGAACAGATTGCGGTCAAGACCGCGTGCGGCACGGAAGTCGGCATTCTCGATCTGTGCGTCATGGCGCAGCTTTGCAGCCCTGGCGCGGGCTTCGAAACGCTTCTGGCGGCGCATGGTAGCCTCGCGCTCAAGCAGCATGGCAAGCCATTCGCCATGCTCGAGGCCGCGTGCTTCGGATTGTGCGTCGAGCTCCTGGAAGGCGGTGGCCATGCCATGAAGGCCGAGTTCGCGCAGCATGTCGATGGTGGGATGGATAAGCATTGGTGTGTCTCCTCAATGAAAGTAATCAGGGCCACGCAGATTGGCGTGATCGACGATGGCGGTCGGTTCGGTGGAATGCCTTGCGGCCTTGTGATTGGCGATAAGCGAGGCAATGCTCTTGCAGTTCAGGCCACCGATCTCGACAGCGCGGGCTGACACAGCTTCGGCGCGATCGCGTGTGACATCGCGAAACAGGCGCAGGACACCCAGGCATGTTCGAAAGCCTTGTTCAGGATGTGGGCGGCTGGCGAGGATTGCGACAATCAAGCCTTCCGTCTCGGGGCCGACGGATGCGGCCCAGCGACGGAAGCGATCTGGCGTCCACTCGGCATAGCGCCGGTGGGAGCTGGGCATGTGATCCGGATCGGTTCCATGGCGAGGACCGCCATAGCGGCGCTGATGCACCGCGACGCGCTTGCCGCGGTGGAAGATCTCGATGGTGCGTGCCGTTGCTCTCAGATCGACCTGCTGGCGAATGAGGCTGTGCGGCACGGAATAAAAGAAGGTCTTGAACTCGACGTGGTAATCCGTCGAGACGCGGGCCAAACGCCATTCGGCAAACTCGTAATCCTCCAGTGGAAGACTGGCCAAAGCCGGGCGCTCGACACTCTCGAACAGCTGCCGGCGACTGACGCCCAGCCGGCGCATGACGTGATCATTGATGCGATCGAGTGCCTGGCGAATGGCGGCATTGGCCTCGGCCAGCGAGAAGAAGGTCTGATTGCGCATCCGCCCCAGAATGCATGATTGGGCGAAGCGGACGCCGTTCTCGACTTTGGATTTGTCCTTCGGCCGTCGCGGCCGTGCCGGCAGGACACCGACACCATAGTGGGATGCCATCATGCCGTAGCTGCGGTTGATCTCGGGATCGTAGAAACTGGCGCGGCTGACGCCAGACTTCAAATTGTCGGGAACGACCAACCGGGGAACGCCTCCGAAGAAACGAAACATCCGAACATGCGAGCCGATCCAGTCGGGAAGTGTTTGTGTCCATGTTGCTTCAGCATAGGTGAAGCTGGATGCGCCGAGCACTGCCACGAAGATCTCTGCCTCGCGGATCTCACCGGTCTTGCGATCAACAATCGGGATCTTCTTGCCGGAATAGTCGACGAAGACCTTGTCGCCGGCCGCATGCTCCTGGCGCATCGTCGGCGAAAGCCGCTGCTCGAAACTGCGAAAGAGTTCGCAGAAGCGACTGTAGCCGTATCCTTCGGGATGCGACCCACGATACTCCTCCCAGAGGATGAGCAAGGTGACACCGGGCTTCTTGAGCTCGACGGCAAGATCGGCCCAGTTTGGTTCTGTGCGTCTTCTCGTGCCCTGTTTGACGCCGTTGCGAGTGAAGAGTTTGTTCTCGAGCGCATCGTCGGTCAGTTCGCCCGGCAAGGGCCAGCTCAATCCAACCGCCGCTGCGCGCTGCAGATTATCCTGCACCGTGCTGCGCGCTATTCCCAAGACGACGGCAATCTCGCGGGAGCTGGTCCCGCTTCCGGCAAGCCGCAGCATTTGTCGTAACTGTCTCATGGTCAGCCTTCTCTTTGCCGGCATCAAAATCTCCCCGTTCATCGCGGGGCATTTGATGCCAAAGTTGCTGACCCAGGAGGTAATGTTCAGTGCCGAAAACTGGCCGACTTTTGATTGGAATGGTGGCCGGCTTCAAATCGGAATGGTGGCCGGTCTTTGATCGGAATGGCGGCCGGCTTCACGTCGGAATCCGCATCCTGGCTGTCCCGGACGAAGCCAGGGCCTTCTCACGTCCAGGCTAATAGCCCGTTTTGAGGCGTTTCGGCTGCCGCGGGAGAAGGCAGTATTTCGGGCTTCAAGTGGGGCGGCTCTTCAGTGTTAGCGAGGCCGGCATGACCTCACATCAGATCTTCAACCATCCGCGCAATTTTCCCCAGACCTGCGGTGGTCCCTCTTGTTCTAAGGAGTCCCTGTTCAGCCGCGGCCGCCTTGAAGGCCTCGAGCGCAGCTTGCTGGCTGCAATGCCCGGCGAGGGACTCCTCGACCATTCGGATCGCGTTGAGCCGCCCCGGCTTTCCCATTCTAGGCCATGGTTGCTGAAGCACCTTCATTGCGTCGGCTATGGACGCGACCACCGTCAGGTTGCGATTGAGGCAGATTGTAATTGGACTGAAGGCCCGCATTCTTGTCGCTCCCCACGATTGAACGCAGCTAAACGCGAAGACAAGGGCAGTGGTTGCATGAATGTGGATTACCGCGAATTCAAAGAACCGCTGGCCGATTCGATTGAGGCTGAGCTGGCTCTCCTTGGGCCCGGCACTTTGCCTAGCCGGACCATCCTCTCGTCGTACAACAGGACCCGGCCGGCAAAAAGCATCTGTGCACCGTCCGACGCCGCGAACTATTTTTCGAGCTCGTCACGCCGCTTGCCCGACGGCTTCTCAAGCACACCGCGACGAATTCGACGGCTGTGAGGGAGGAGATGAAAAGATTATGGTCGTTTCGTTGGGCCGTCCTTTAGAGCAGGGGCTCCGAGGCGGTTTGTATCGAGCAGATGTCGCATCAGATCTTGACCTGGAGATCGGCTCCGGCAGCGGGATCGGCGCAGCGCGGCAAGGATGCCACGTTCCTTCGGCGGCTCACCGGCGATGGTCTGGCTGACGGCCCCGCGAAGGCGCGAAGCATCGAGGCCTTCTTCTGCCAGTCGGGCGAGCCAACTTTCTTTGGCTGGGAGGGCGGTGCAGTGCTTCGGCTCGGAACTGTTGACACATGCGCCAGACTGGCAGACCGGAAGCGGCGGCGTGCCCTGACGTCATGGAGACTAGCCTCGCTTCCGAAGCCGCAGATTGTGATCTCGTTGGCTATGCAGAGCATCCAGCCGTCGTTTTGATCCGTTTCCGTCATCCAGAGCCAGCGACCATCCATGATCCGTCTCAACCGCTTAAAAGCCGGTCTTGCCCCGCCGCGACTGTGTGGAAATCAGCCATGTTTCAAAGTCGGAATGCTGGACGAACTCGCCAAGGAACTGGAGCGACGCAAGCACTGCTTCGTTCGCTACGCCGACGACTGCCCTCTATGTTCGCAGCGAGCGTGCGGGCGCACGGGTGATGGCCAGCGTCGAACACTTCCTCGACAGGCGTCTGAAGCTGAGGGTCAAGATACGGAAGAGCGCGGGTCAGCTTGGGAGAGGAGCGTTTCATAGTCTGGTGGGGCCTAATTCGCCTCGTAGTCCTAGTGGTCACCTATCGGCGCTCACCGGTCCCCTGAAGCGCCGGATAAACGCTCCGCTCACTGACCCCCAGTTCCTTTGGCTATCGCTGTTCTGGTCATGCCCTCGGCATCCAACTTCACGATCTTGTCGCGCTTCCCCATCGCTGCTGGCTTCCGTCCTGGGTACTTGGTCTTGTCGCCTTTGACGGCATCGATCCCGATCCGTTGGCGCTCCAGCATGACGCTACGCTAAAGGCCATCCGCCAGTATCTGGCGCCCTTCTACAAGTGGCGGCAGGCCGAGATCGTGGCGACGGCCGAGCCGCTGATGCCTGGCCCCCAGGCCTTTATGCGCATCATCAGCCGGCGCGATCAGGCCAGACCTTTGATACGCCTGTTGTTGGCCTCCACGCTCATATCGGCGCAGCGGGCGCTCGACATCACTAGAGCTCATTGGCAAGCAGCCCGCCGATATACACTGGCCGTGTCCAGGCGTGGGCGTGGCCTTTCCGCTTGGGTATTAGGGTGCGGCCTGCCCGGTCGGCCGTCCCTCGATCGACCCTGAGTTGCTGATCCGCATGCGGATCGTCGGCAGCTCGTCCTCGACTCGATGCGCGAAGTCGTCGACGCCGTGCGCACCGGGAAGACAAGCCTGGAGCTGTAGCGGCCCCGCCTGTCCCGCCCCGGTGTCGTCGCTTCGCTGGCGCTAACGGTGAGACCGCATAGATCTGGTCCAGTATTTTCAGCATCAGAACGTTGAGCTGGCGGGAACTTGCTCGCCAGCCGAGTTGAGTTCAGGCGGTGGTCGGGGGAGATCAGCCAGCCACACGCTGGTGATTCCCAACCTGAGCCGATGTGCCAATCAGCAACCTTCGTCGGTCTTTTTCACCTGGCCCGGCGCGGCGGTGTTGGCTGTCGTGTCCTGCTGACCAGGCGCCGCCTGCTGAGCGCTGCCAGTCTGCTGGCCGGGCGCGCAGTCTCTGGCCGAGTTCGGATTTGTGGTGCCGCTGGTGGTGGTCGTGTCGGTGCCCTGATCGCCGGACATGTTGGTCCCGCTGCTGGTCGTGCCGGTGCCCTGATCCGTCGTGCTGGGCATGGTTGTGGTGGTCGAGGTTCCGCTCGAAGTTCCGCTCGTCGTCTGGGCAAAGGAAAGCCCCGCCGACACCGCCAGCACGGCCGAAGCCAAAAGGATGCGTTTCATCTTCTTTCTCCTTTCTGAATGCGCGGGATGCGCCTGGCCAAATCGAACAGGCAGACAGAAGGAGTGTTCCCCGATGAAGTTCAACTTTTGTAACTCTGGTCGTAGGTCAGCCTTAGGATGGCCGGCGTATATTAGAAGCCTCTTGAAGAAGACACTGCCCGCACCAGAATCCATGGCATGGCTCGGGGAATAGGCATTGGTGACCAAGTGGCGATTACTGCCACGGTTCGAAGGCGGATAACAGAGGACCGCGTAAGCGTCTCTATCCCAGGTTACGAGTTCCCACATTCCATCATCGACCACACCAAGGTGAACCGAGGCCAGCAAATTGACCTGAAAGGCGAGGTCACGCGCATCGACGAGGACACCGCGACGATCGACCTCGGGCCACTAGTCACGGTCGACCGTGACAAGCGAGAAATATCGGCCGCCAAACCGACGAAAGGCACTTGTCGTTGCCCCGGATTAGAACCGACAACATCGCGACGGGCTATGAGGGCAGGCCGCATGACGGGCCGGTAGAGGACGAGTCGAAGCACTTGGTCTACTGCCCAGTCTGCGGCCAAACGTTCGACGCGCGCGATCTTGGACAGGTCTTCCACCACGCTGAGCCGCAGCACGAGCCGCTTCCGGTCGAGCAATAGTCCACTAGTTGAGCTCCGGCGGCAAACCGACGTTGAGACCCTTCAGCGCCAGCGACGTACGTTGGATGAGAAAGGGTGCTGCGTGCACCGCGCCTTCCCCGCGCGCCGATGTTCCACCTGGACCGCAAAAAGTCCCGCCGCACTGCCAGAACGGCGGGACCGATCAAACGCTTTGCACCAGGCGGGGGGATGCGGGGGGTTGGGCTTGCCAGGTGAGCGCGGACCGTAACCAACCCTAAGCGCAACAGCGGCAACGCGTCCACCAACCGCCGGTTGGAGCGACAGGACGATTGAGCCGCCGGCAGGTCAGGTCATCCCGGGTCGCTATCGCTCGCAACCAGACGGTAGCGGAAATTGTTGCGGATGTGGTCGTTGAAATAGCGGCCCTTGGCGAACGCGGCCCGGAACGCGGCAAAGGTTTCCGGCGGTACCCCCCTCAAACTCGTATCGTTTACGGCTGGCGACGAACCACACCGAGAGGGTCCTTCTATCCAGATCATATTCCATCTTGCGGATCGAAGTAGATGGCATGAGCACCACAGGCCGAGGCCCGCGCCCTTGCGGGGAGCGCGGGCCGATCGGGATACCGATCTGCAGCAATACCTGGAGGGGGAGGATTCGCTGCGTGCACCGAACTTTCGCGGCGGTCCCGTGTTCCCAATCGAGATACACAAAAAGCTGGCTGCACCTTTCGGCATCACGCGGACGTTGGATTTGTGAGAAAGCGCGAGCGTCAATACTAACTTCTGGTGATGGAATTTTCCCGTGAGATAGGCACGCTCCACGGCGAAAGGAGTGCCCCGCCATGACCGTCCTCGCCTACAACCTTGCCAATGACATCGAAGGATTGTGGAGGGTCGTCTTCGTGCCGGACGAACTGCATCTGTATGTGGAATTCAGCCAGCCAGACGCCGACACAAACCCGGCTGATTGGATGAGCGTTGATGATTTCCTTGCATGGCGGCCGAAAGGCGCACTCCACGAGCGAGCGCGCGACAGCTTGGTTTCGCTCATTTGCAAGGCGCTGACAGGGCGATGAGACAAGGGAAACCCGCACCGAGATCCAGTGCGAGCGCCGCGAGTGGGCCTAGGGCCCCACAAGCCAGTGCCACCCCGCCGCCGGCAAACCGCGGCGGGCGAGTGCCTCGGGGACACGATGGTAGATCGCCAATGCGTTTATGGGTGTGGCCTTAAGTCGCAAACTATTGGCTTCAGAAGCAGGGCGTCGGGCTTCATTGACGGTGCTGCCAACACCATATGGTGATCCATAGCCTCCCAAACGAGAGAAGCTCGCCCCTGATGGGTCGCACTGCGGCCGTCAGCCGGCAATTGCTGTGAACTAGGAAACCATCATGATGCCTGAAAATATCAGACCAACTTCGCGAGACGTCCTGACCTTGCCCCTCTGATCTAATCCGGTTTGAAGTTCGTTCTGGCCCATCGAGAGGACCAGGACATGAAACGTAGCCGCTTCTCT
>NZ_JAMYKT010000010.1:0-230897 GCF_040317515.1 Mesorhizobium sp. M1428 | reverse complement strand
CCCTACGAGTTCATCTGCAAGGCATGGGCTTCCCAGCCCGAGCGCTTCACTCTCAATCCGCTCCAGCAAATGCCGGGACTAAACAGCTAGGAAGCGTGGACATTGATCCGAAACAGCCGATCAATCTCTCCGGATCCTGGTCCACGCGCCAGACAAAATAAGTAAGCGCTCGCCATGTGATGGGGCGGTTTGCCTCTTGTGCTTCTGAAGTAACCTGTGCCGAGGTGCAATACGAACTACCGATCGGGCGAGTTGGGATGTTCATTGGTGTGATAGCCGCGAGACCATGAAATCCGCGATCGTTCGGCAGCTCTGCTTGGTGCAGAACCGCAACTCGACGGAGACATTCTCGTGAAAGCCTATCACGCACCGAGGCTTGCAGCCCTACCGACCATCTCTCTCTCCGGGAGCTATCCCCTCGATGGTGCGTGCATTGACTTGGGGTCGAGGTGATCATGAGCCGAGCCCGCAAGATCGCAATCGCCATCGTTGCCCTGATGGTGATACCACCGGCGGCAATTTGGAGCTGGCGGTGGTTGACGATCGGCCGATTCGAGGAAGCGACCGACAACGCTTACATCCGCGGAGACATCACTAGTATCGCTCCCAAGCTGGCGGGCTATGTGGTTGAAGTCACCGTGGACGACAATGCCAGCGTTGCGAAGGGGGCTGTTCTCTTTCGCATCGACGACAGCGACTACAGGGCCAAAGTGATCCAGGCGAAGGCCAACGTTGCAGCGCGGCACGCGGAAATCGCCAACATCGCGGCGACCCGAAAACTCCAGGACGCGTTGATCGCGCAGGCTGAGGCGCAGAAGCAATCCGCCGCGGCTGACCTGCAGTTCGCGCGGGCCAACCTGAACCGCTACGTGACGCTGCAGAAGAACGGGACAGCAAGCGATCAGAAGCTGCAGGATGCACAGGCTGGCCATGATAAGGCACAGGCATCCCTCGACGGCGCAGAAGCCAATCTATTGGCTCAAAAGCTGAAGCTTGACGTGCTGGATGCGCAATTGTCCGGCGCGAAAGCAGCCCTGTCGCAGGCGCAGGCAGCGCTCGATCTGGCTAAGCTCGACCTGGACAACACAATCGTGAGAGCTCCGGTCGAAGGAATCGTCGGCAATCGCCAGATCCGCGTCGGCCGCTATGTCACTCCGGGAGCGGCAGCCTTGGACATCGTTCCTGTCAACGACGTCTGGGTCGTCGCCAACTTCAAGGAAACCCAGCTGAAGCAGGTGCAGATCGGTCAACCTGTCCGCATCAGGGTCGACGGATATCCAGATCTGGAAATCGCCGGTGTTGTCGACAGCTTCGCACCCGGCAGCGGTGCTGCATTCAGCTTGCTGCCGCCGGACAATGCCACCGGAAACTTCATCCGCGTTGTCCAACGCGTGCCGGTCAAAGTCAGGATGACGCGCAACCCGTTGCCCGGCCGTCTGGTTCCGGGGCTCTCGGCTCGCGTTGCCATCGCCGTTAGTGCCCGGGATGCGGCTATTGCGCTGGAAACGCAGCCCGGCGGAACCGCCAACGGACGCTCGGTACAGTGACGCGTCTCGCTGAAGAGGGAGCCATGCAGCATCATCTCGGCGCACCGTTGCGCGCCTCGCTCATCGCGACAGGCATTGTGCTGGCCGCCCTCATGGACGCGGTCGCATCCACTGCTCTGTCCATCGGCCGGATCGACATGCTTGGCGACACCTACGCAACACCGGACGAACTGGCGATGGCCGACGTTTTTTTCATCGCGGCCAAACTGACGGTTTTCCTTGTCGCGCCGCTTTTTGTCAGGGCAGTCGGGCCGACCGCCTGTTTGCGGGCAGGGATCGTCGCCCTTTTGCTGGCATCCGCGGCAATGACGTTCTCGGTTGACCTCACCTGGATTGACATCTGCCGCATTGTCCAGGGGCTGGCCGGCGGCACAATTCTGGTCGCAGGTCAGACTCTGCTGTTCTTCCGGTTCCCGCACAGAAATCAGCCGGTCGTCCAGGCAATTTTCGCTGTAGGCGCCGTGATGGCTCCGGCGGCCGTTACGCCTGCCCTAGAGGGCTGGCTCGTCGACCATCTCACCTGGGACTGGATATTCCTGAGCAACATTCCCCTCGGCATCGCCTCCCTTGTCCTTCTGGGGGCGGACGGCGACCGGACCTACTGGCGTGAAACCAGGCTTCCTGTCCTTGAGGTCTTGTCGCTCGGCCTGGGTGTCGCGCTTTTGACCTACGTCCTGCTGCAAGGCAACAGGTTCAACTGGTTCGACGACACGGATATCACCCTGCTCACCACCATCGGCATCGTGGCCGTCGGCTTTCTGGCTATTTGGGAAACCGGTCTCCGTTCAGAAGGCTCACTGCTGGCTGTTTCGCCACTCGGTAGTCCGGACTTCCGTTTTGGCCTGCTCGTCAGCATCATCGCGGGCTTTGCTCTTTCGGGCAGCGCCTATCTCATCCCGGCTTTTGCCCTCAATGTCCTCGGTTTTACGGCCACGGGGGCAGGAGTGCTTCTGCTACCCAGTGGGGCCGCACTCGCGCTGGGGCTTCTGTTCGCTGGCTTCGTCATCGAAAAGACCGGAATTCACCCGATTGCGCTTGTCCCGTTTGGGGTTTTGCTCTTCGCCGGAGCCATGTGGCTCCTATCCGGTTCGACCAGCGCGAGCGGCTCATCGGACCTGAGCCTTCCTTTGTTTCTGCGGGGATTCGGCCTGGGTCTTCTGTTCGTGGCGTTGACGCTGGTTACGCTGCGGGGACTTGCCGCCGATGCGCTGCCGTTCGGCATCGGCCTGTTCGGCTTCGGCAAACAGGTGGGCGGTATGACCGGAACAGCCCTTTTGCAAACGTACATTGATCATCAAAATATCCACAACCGAACCATACTGGCTGCCCACCTCGTGAATGGCGACGCGGCCGTGGACCAGCGCCTGCGGGCCACCGCGAACGTTCTGCTGACAAACGGTATGGACAGTGCCACGGCGACGAAGGCCGCGCTCCCGCTGCTGCAGCGCGCCCTTGAGAGGCAGGTCGCCACGATCTCGTTCGATGAAGCTTTCTTCGCGCTTGTCATGCTGTTCGCGGTCGCTGCGCCCTGTCTCATTCTCGCCAAGCAATTCCTCGGCCGCCGTGCTGGCCGGCCGAACCGAACAGGCTTCACACCCCAGGGTCTCTAGGCCATACACATTGGAACTTATATTTGCCGGAGGGGCTCCCGGTTTGGCTTGCGAGCGGTGTCGACCGGACGAGATAGGGTGGGGAATGCAGGGGCATTCCGGGTCCGCCGTGCGGCAGACGAAGCGGGACGCGAGATGAACTGGCCGCATCGTCCTGGTCTCCGGGCGATGCATGGATTTCCATGAGATGCGGCTGGGGCGCGGCGGGTTTATTATGGGCTGCGAGTTCGTCAGCCCAGATTCCAGCTGCTGAGAGCAAGTGCTATACGGAGAGCCGACAAGGCTTTTGTGCGTCCGTCAGGAGCAGCCGATGACGACAGCATCCACCTCGCTTAGCGAAACCGAGTCCGAACCAACGCGCGCGCTGAAGCATGGGTTGGACCAACCCGGATTTGGATCGCAGGGAAGGGGTCGACCTCTCGCGGCAAATGAACCAGGCTTGCCTCCCGGCAATGTTGTCAGCGATCTAGAAACTAGCAGTTCCTCTGGTGTCTGGGCGCATCGCCCTCGATCCTTGCATCTAGGGCTTTTTATCGCGGCCTACGTCTTGGGCTGCGGATTCGCTCAGTCGCTCGCGATCGTACCTGGAACGGGCATCTCCATTTGGCCTCCGAGCGGGCTTTTCATCGCCACGCTCCTCATTGCCTCCAGGTATAGCTGGCCGTGGTGGATGCTGGCAGCCTGTGTGGCTGAACTGACCAGCAATTTGCTGTGGTTCCACACTCCGTTGCCTGCGGCCTTCCTCATCTATACCGGCAACGCTCTTGAGGCGGTGGCCGGGGCATGGCTCGTGAACCGGGCCTGCAAGCGCCCGCTTCGGCTGGAAACCATGCAGGAAGTTCTCGCATTCGTCGTATTGGCCGCTGGAATCGCGCCGGTTGCAAGCGCGACGGTGGGAAGTGCGACGCTGGCGTGGTTTGGCATTCAGTCACAGAGCTTCGCCGCGGCTTGGCCTCTATGGTGGATCGGCGACGCGACCGGGGTCCTGATCGTGGCGCCGCTGGCGCTGGTCGTGTTCCAGAACTGGCGCGGCAAGGCCCGGCTTTCGGCCGCGCGATGGATCGAAGCTTGCGTCCTGGGGCTGATCTTCCTTGGCGTTGCGGTCCTTTCCTTGAGCGGTTACCTACCCTTCGCCTACATCATAATGCCGCCTCTTCTTTGGGCCGCGGTGCGCTTTGAGTTCAGGGGCGCCGCTGTCGCCTTGATCCTGCTTGCGCTGATCACGGCGGTATTCACGGTATCCGGCGCCAGTCAATTTGCCGGCGATCCCGGTTCCCAAAAGAACAACCAGATCATGCTGCAGCTTTTTCTGGTCATTTCGGCGTTCTCGGCTCTGATCGTGGCCGCCATTTCGCGGCAGCACCAGCAGGCGGTGCTCACATTGCACGAAAGCGTCGAGGCATTGAGACGAAGCGAGCGGCAACTTCAGCAGATGATCGATGCCGTGCCGGTCCGCATCTGGAGCGCCATGCCGACGGGCGGGCCAGCCTACTTCAACAAGCGATACCAGGACCATTTCCGTTCCGTCATCGCGAACTTCGAAGATCTGGGCGAGCCGCGCATCGATGAGTTACTGCAGAGGCTGATCCATCCCGAAGACGCTCCCGGAGTGCAGTGCACGCTGTTGAATAGCTTCGAGACCGGCGATGGCTCTACCATGCGGTTTCGGTGGCTTGAAAAGGATGGCTCTTATCGCTGGGCGGAATGCAGGGTGGAGCCCCGGCGTGATGAAAACGGCGCCGTTGTGCAATGGTACGGCGTTTCTCTCGATGTCGACGACGAGGTGCGAGCGCAGGAGGCATTGCGCGAAAGTGAGCGACGCCTTCAGCAACTCATCGACACGGTGCCCGCCTTGATCTGGAGTACGACACGGGAAGGAACGCCATCCTATGTCAATAAGCGGTTCACGGACGTCACCGGGGCCACTCTTGGCGACATCATCGCCCCGGACGGCTCGCCGTCCCTAAGTGTGATCCATCCAGACGACATCGATACGGCGCGGCAAGCGATCCGCCATTCATTCGCAACGGGCGTGCCTTACGTGCAGAGATATCGCCAACGGCGCGCCAACGGCAACTATCGCTGGACCGAGACTCGCGCGGAGGCGCTCCGCGACGAAGATGGCCATATTCTGCAATGGTACGGTGTGAGCGTCGACATCCACGATCTGGTGACCACCCAGGCTGCGTTGCACAACCGAGAGCAGGCGCTCTCGCAACTCGTCAACATGGTTCCGAGCTACCTCTGGCGGCTGTCTTCGAACGGCGAGCCGACCTTCTTCAACAAGCGGCTGATCGATTTTCTCGGCCTCGACATAACGGACGCGGAGATGCCGGACACGAACCGGCTGGCGGCCTTCATAGCCACCGTCGTTCATCCCGACGATGCGCCCAGCCTGCGGGAAGCACTCAACAGTTGCTTCGCCACGGGCGAGCGCTTTTTCATGAAGTATCGCCTGCGTCGTGCCGATGGCGTTTACCGCTGGATGGAGGGCCAGGCGGAGCCGCTGAGGGATGAGAGCGGACGCATTGTCCAGTGGTACGGCCTTACGCACGACATCGACGATCAGCTACGAGTCGAGGAAGCGCTGCGCGAGAGAGAGCGCGCGCTTTGGCAACTCGTAGAAACGCTGCCGGCAATGATCGATTGTGCCGCGCCGGATGGCGAGCCGATGTACCGCAGCCAGCAGCTCCGCGAATTTCTCGGCTACAACCTCGAAGAACTGGACGAAGCGGGAAAATCGCGGCTGGCCGGCACACTCGAAGCGGGTGTTCATCCCGACGACTTGGCCGGTGTCAAGGAGAGATATGCCCATTCCTTGACCACAGGCGAGCCTTACGCGCGAAGGCACCGTCTACGGCGCTTCGATGGCGAATATCGCTGGGTCGAAACGCGAGCTGCACCGATGCGCAACACTGAAGGGGCCATAGTGCAGTGGAACGTTATCTGCCTGGACATAGAAAACGAGGTGCGTGCACAAGAGCAGCTTCGACTGGCGCAGGAGAGACTTGCACGCGCGAGCCAGGCGGCGAGCCTTGCCGAACTCTCCGCATCCATAGCTCATGAGGTGAACCAGCCACTGGCCGCGATCGTTGCCAACTCCAATGCATGCCACCGTTGGCTGTCCGCCGACCCCCCCAATCTCGACCGCGCGAAGATCACAGCCGAGCGCATTATCCGGGACGCCAACTCGGCGGCAGATGTCGTTGGCCGCATCCGCGCCTTGTTCAGGCCGTCCCTTGAAATGAGAACCAGCACGCCGATCCCCAGCGTCATTGACGAAGCGCGTGACCTCATGGCCGAGGAAGCCATGCGGTGTCGCGTTCGCGTGGATATCGACGTCGAAGGCAACCTCCCGCTAGTCGCGTTCGATCGCGTCCAGATCCAGCAGGTGCTGGTCAATCTTATTCGCAACGGCATCGAGGCGATGCACGCCGTTGCCGGTGACAAGGTTCTTGGGATGCGTGTACGCCGGACAGGGGACACAATCCAGATTGAAGTCAGCGACTCCGGCCCGGGACTTGAACATCCCGATAAGATATTCGACCCGTTCTTCACGACAAAAGGACAAGGAATGGGCATGGGACTCGCGATCTCCCGTTCGATCATCGAGTCTCATGGCGGACGCTTATGGGCGGAGAACCGCGTTCCGCATGGGGCGAGGTTCGTCTTCACGCTTCCGGTTGAAGCGAAGGCTGCACCATGATCGGACGACCGCAATAGTCTTGGTCATGACCCCGAGCGCATCCGAGACGAGGGCACTGATTGCAGACGCCTCCTCGCTCGCTCGTATGAAGCGATTGTTTCGCGCGGCAGCGCTTGGTTTTCATTCCGGTTCTCCAAAACGGGTGTGTCGGCCAGTCCGATGGAAATCCATGCATGGATTTCCATGAGATGCGAATGGCGTGTAGCGGGACTAGGATAGCGCCATGAACATCCGCCCAAATCCAGCCACTGATAGAAGGTGCTATGCGGAGCACCGACAATCTCAAGCCTTTGTTGGTCCACCGGGAGCAACCGATGGCGGTGCTTCTCAAACACCCGTTCGGCCTTTCGATCTCGGCATTCTCGCGTCCGTCGATGCGAAAGTCGCGTCATGACTACGGACGAGCAAATTGTCTTCATCGTGGATGACGATCAACGCATCCGCGAGGCGCTCAGCGAACTGCTGGTTTCGCACGGCATGCGCGCCATAGCCTTCGGGTCGGCTGGTGAGTATATCAATGCCGATAAGCCGGATTTGCCTGCCTGTCTCATCCTCGATGTCGAGTTGCCGGATATCAACGGCCTCGATCTGCAGAGACAGATCGCGGTAGGCGGTCATCCGCCGATCGTTTTCATAACAGGACATGGCGATATCCCATCCTCGGTGCGTGCGATCAAGCACGGCGCGGTGGATTTCCTGACCAAGCCTTTCAGCGATGCGGACCTTATGACCGCAATCCATGCGGCGATTGCCCAGGATCGGGAACAGAGATCGCAGCGCGCCGGACTTGGCGTGTTGAAGCAACGTTACCTCGAGTTGACGCCGCGCGAGCGCGAGGTGCTGCCGCTGGTGGTGAGTGGTCTGCTCAACAAGCAGGCCGCCGCTGAACTCGGAATCAGCGAAGTTACGTTGGAAATTCACAGAAGGAATGTGATGCAGAAAATGGGCGCCGCGTCGCTTGCCGACCTCGTCCGCATGGCGGAGCGACTGGAAATACCGATCACGCACTCGCGCCGATCGGGAGGGGGCTGAACGTGAGCAAGCGAAGGCCCGTCGTGGCGGTGGTTGACGACGATCCGAGGCTGCTTGAGTCGCTGGAGGATCTTCTGGAGTCCGCCGGCTATATCGCTCGCGGCTTCTCGTCGGCGGGATCGCTGGTCATCAGTGGGTTGTCGGACGTGGACGTGCTCATCACCGACATCGGGATGCCCGGCATGGACGGCTTTGAGCTTCGTGACCTGGTCAAGAGGGCGCGTCCGAACCTTCCGGTATTCCTGATTACCGGCCGGCATGAGCTAGCGGATCAGTACCGCGCCAAAGGTATCAGCGGGTTTTTCCGCAAGCCCTTCGATGGCCAGGCCCTGCTTGTGGCGGTGGGTGACGCTTTACGCAACCAAGAAACCGAGGGATGATCATGACAGTTGACCAGCCGCTCCAGCGGAGATCGCTATCGTCGGCGCCGCAGCGCAGGAGTAAAGCGGAGCAGCCGCTCGTCATTATTGTCGACGACGATGCGTCTGTCCGCGAGGCGCTATCGGAATTGATCCTGTCGGCGGGTTTCGAGCCAGTTTGCTTTGCCTCGACCCGCGAGTTGATCGACGCCGACATTTTGGACAGCCCCGGCTGCTTGATCCTCGACGTGCGCATGCCAGGATCGAGCGGCCTTGATCTGCAGCAGCATCTTGCGAAAAACGGCAACCCCAAACCCATCATCTTCCTTACCGGGCATGGCGACATCCCGATGACTGTCCAGGCGATGAAGGCCGGCGCCGTGGACTTTCTCACCAAGCCGGTGCGGGACCAGACGCTGCTTGATGCCGTCATCGCGGGTATTGCGATGGATGCCAAGCGGCGGGCGGATGCCGTGATTGTCAAGCGCAACATCGAGCGCGTTGAAACGCTGACGCCACGCGAGCGTGAGGTTCTGCATGAAGTGGCGCGCGGACGCCTCAACAAGCAGATCGCCTTTGACCTCGGCATTAGCGAAGTGACGGTCAAGCTCCATCGCGGCAATGTCATGCGCAAGATGGAAGCCGCTTCCATCGGCGAGCTGATCCGGGCATGGGAGACACTGCCCGCGCCGATGCGACAGGCCCACGCGACATAGATCTCTGCCCCAACCTTCCTGCAAGTATGATGCAGGGACAGCCGATTGATCGCGGATTTGCGCGGGTCCACTCCACCGACATTTATCCAGCGATGACGCTTTGGCGGTTGCTGCGTCAAATCGGTGCCGCACAGGCTTGGGGGCAGCGTAGACCAAGTAACCGCCGAGCCTTTTCTCAGCGTATCTCTCCTACACCTTGGCATCGCACGACAGACCCTTCCGTAGAATAGGTTTGCAGGCCGGATAAGCGCATCCTCTTCCTCGCAAGCCATCACGATCGTCGAGTGTCGCCCGCTCCTTCGCTCACCCCTCCCCGAAAGCGACCATGCAGGTCGGATCGATGATCGTGATGGTGAGCCAGTTGTTGAAGGCCAAGCATCAGGGATGGACACGATGAGCAGGGATGGACTTTTCACGATTGGCGCATCCCGCCGTGACGTCTTGGTGGGCGGATTGATCCTCGCCGCTACGGCCGGACTGCCGGTCGCTTCGCAATCTACCGCGGGCCGAAAGCCAAACGCCGCCATCCACCAAAAAGGCAAAGGAACCAGGACTATGAGCACAATCACGACCAAGGACGGCACCGAAATCTACTACAAGGACTGGGGCAGGGGGCCGGTTGTAACCTTCTCGCATGGCTGGCCGCTGAATTCCAACGCCTGGGACGGGCAGATGCTCTTTCTTGCCCATAACGGCTTCCGAGTGGTTGCACATGACCGGCGTGGCCACGGCCGCTCCAGCCAAGCTACGTCCGGCAACGACATGAACGGATATGCGGACGATCTCGCAGCGGTGATCGATGCGCTTGATCTGCGGGACGTCACGCTGGTCGGACATTCCACCGGAGGAGGTGAGGTCGCTCGCTATATCGGACGGCACGGGACGAAGCGGGTGTCCAAGGCTGTCCTTATCGCCGCCGTCCCGCCAATCATGGTGAAGACGCCGGCCAATCCGGAGGCTCTGCCCATCGAGGTGTTCGACAGTATACGGGCTGGCCTCCTCAAGGATCGCTCGCAGCACTACCTGGACCTCGCGCCGTTGTTTTATGGTGCAAACAGGCCAGGCGCCAAGGTCTCCCAGGGGATTCTGGATCAGTTCTGGCTCTGGAGCATGCAGGTCGGTCTCGTGAACGCATATGAATGCGTCAAAGCGTTCTCCGAAACCGATTTCACCGAGGACCTCAAGAAGTTCGATATGCCGACGCTGATCCTGCATGGCGAGGACGACCAGATCGTCCCGGTCAAGGATTCGTCAGTCAAGTCGGCGCGGCTGATCAGGGGCGCAAAGGAAGTATATTATCCCGGTGCGCCCCACGGGATCACAGCCACGCACCAGGATCAGGTCAATGCCGACCTGCTCGCCTTCATCAAAGGATAGCTGGCGATCATGACTACGCGTTGTTGCGTTCAGCTGCGGCCATTCGAGTTCTGGAGACCTCTGGCCGCAGCCTGCACGCCGCGGAAGCGTTCGCCGCCTGCAGCAGGGCCGGCGCCAATCGTTCGGAGGCAAGAAACGACATGGACACACTGTCAGGTAAGATCGCTGTGGTCACCGGCGGAAACAGTGGAATCGGACTATCGGCTGCAAAAATCTTTGCTGCGGAGGGAGCGCAAGTAGTCATCACCGGCCGCCGGCAGCAGGCGGTCGAGGAAGCGGTCGCACAGATCGGGGCAGGCGCGCTGGGCATTCAAGGAGATGTGGCCGATGTGGCGCACCATGATGACGTCGCGCAGCAGATCCGGCAGAGGTTCGGGGCGCTCGACATCTATGTGGCGAACGCCGGCTTAAACACCATCACACACTCGGCCGAAGTCTCCGAGGCAGAATATGACGGGCAGTTTGCCGTTAATACGCGCGGCGTCTTCTTCGGTGTCCAGAAGCTGAGCCCGATCATGCGGAACGGCGGCGCAATCATTGTCACGGGGTCGATGGCCAGCGAGAAAGTCCTGGACGGGCACGCTGTCTATGCTGGCTCGAAGGCAGCGATTAATGCGTTCGCGCGCAGCTGGGCGATCGAACTGAAGTTTCGTGACATCCGGGTCAACGTGCTCAGCCCAGGTCCGGTGGATACGGCTATTCTCGATAAGCTAGGCTTACCGTTTGAACAGCGGGGGCCGTTCGAAAAGGCGATGGCGGAAGCAATACCCCTGGGTCGTATGGGACAGCCGGAGGAGCTGGCAAAGGCCGCCCTGTTCCTTGCCTCGGACGCGAGCAGCTTTGTCACGGGTATCAACCTGCGGGTTGACGGAGGAATGGCGTTGCTCTGAGTCGCGCTTGCTCCGTTGTCCGCCGTCGCCACGCCCTTATTCCACCCACCGGGGTGCGAATCCGAACGCTAGGATCGGCGGTGACGTCGACCGCGTCGCGCTGTGGGAACCGGATCGAAGGCGAGAACGTTCGTCGCGGTGGTACAAATTAAGCCGATACAAGCCGTCACGGACGCTTACTGAGGGATCGGCCGGCAAGAGAAGTCGGTTCACCTCTCAAGGAAGTAACTCAGATACCACGAAGGGCCGAGGTCGCGCCCCGGCCCCTTAATTTTGTGTCGGTCAGGATCAGTGACCCCAGATGCCTTGGCCATATTCGTCGTTGAAAACAGGCTTGCGTACGGTTTTGGGCACGCCGGCATCGTTGTTCATTTTTCTGGTCGAGGAGGTATACGTGTTGTCAGATGCAGTTGCAGGCTTCTGGCCCTCGTTTGATCCATAGTGGTCGCTTCCGGCAATTGCGCTTCCTGCTGTAAAAACAAGAGCGGCGGCAGCAAGAGCTGTCATTTTCATTTTAGTAACTCCATCGTTAGCTTGGTGGTCTTCACCCATCCAAATATAAAGTCTCGCTCCCACGAGACGATTAGACGATCCGGCTGTGTGACCCATACGTTGGCATTGGGCGATGCAAGCCAATGGCAGCGAACAATGTCGTTGACGGGAGGCAGCCTTGCCTCTGCGCTGAACATTCGTCGTGGCAATCGATCATTGTTAGCCACCGCCCGGCACTCTGCAGCGTGCCACCGGTCACCTGGTCTCAGCGATGACCTACCCTGGACCTTGGCATCATATGACTGACCATTCCGCACAATAGGTCGACGCGCGGGGTCGGCGCATTCTTCTGCGCATAGGTCATGAAGGGCCGCAAAGGAGAAAGCAAATGCCGAACATTACTAGGATCCTGGCGCTCGCGGCGGCAGTTGCCGTATCGAGCACCGCGATGGCGCAGCCGGTCGGCCCAAAGGCCAAGCCGACCGTCGTGCTGGTCCACGGCGCCTTCGCCGAGTCGTCGAGCTGGGATGCAGTCATCACGAGGCTCAAACGCGACGGTTATGTAACGATCGCAGCAGCCAATCCGCTTCGCAGCGTCGCCAGTGATGCGGCGGCGGTTTCGGCCATCGTCCGGACGGTTTCCGGGCCGGTCGTTCTGGTGGGTCATTCGTATGGCGGACCCGTCATCACCGAGGCCGCCAATGGCAATGCCAATGTGAAGGCCCTGGTCTATGTGGCAGGGTTTGCACCGGAGACCGGTGAATCGAGCCTGACGCTTTCTGGCATGTTCCCCGGCAGCACTTTGGGCAGTGCGATTGTTCCGGTCGCATTGCCTGCCGGCGGCCAGGACCTCTTCATCCAGGCCGACAAGTTCCGCGCTCAGTTCGCCGCCGACGTCCCGGAAGAGCAGGCGTCCCTGATGGCAGCCACTCAACGTCCCGTCGCGCAGGCAGCTCTGGCTGAGGCCTCGGGCGTCCCCTCATGGAAGACGCTGCCGTCCTACGTGATCTACGGCACGGATGACCGAAATATCCCGGCAGCCGTCATGAGCTTCATGGCGAAGCGCGCGCATGCGGTAAAAACGGTCGTCGTCGAGGGTGCCTCCCACGCCCTCATGGTCTCGCATCCCGACGAGGTCACGTCCCTTATCGAGGATGCTGCTGCATCGGCCAGTCAGTAACTGGCTGAAAACGCCAGCATCCGACCAACAACGCAAATCAAGACGCCCAACCAGGAGATTGGAAATGAAAATCGTCGTCATCGGCGGAACCGGGCTGATCGGTTCAAAGACTGTGGAGAGGCTGCGGAAAAAGGGACACGACGTGCTTGCGGCGTCGCCGAACTCCGGAGTGAACACCGTCACGGGAGAAGGGCTGGCCGCCGCGCTCGCCGGGACGCAGGTCGTCGTCGATCTTGCGAACTCGCCGTCTTTCGAGGAGAAGGCCGCGCTGGAATTCTTCGCGGCGTCCGGACGTAATCTTCTTGCAGCGGAAGCCGCCGCCGGCGTCCGTCATCACGTGGCATTGTCAGTCGTCGGCACCGACCGGCTGCAGGGCATGGGCTATTTCCGCGGAAAATTGCTCCAGGAAAAACTGATCAAGGAATCCGGAATCCCATATACGATCGTCCACGCCACACAATTCTTCGAATTCACGGCCGCCATCGCAAACACCGGCGCCGTCGGCGATACCATCCATATGTCACCGGCGTACTTCCAACCCATGGCGGCCGATGATGTGGCCGACGCAATGGCGGACGTCGCGCTTGCCACTCCGTTGGACGGCACGACCGAAATTGCCGGCCCGGAGCGCGTTCGCATGAGCGAACTCGTCGGTCGCTTTTTGAAGGCCACCAACGACCCCCGCAAAGTCGTCGCTGATCCTGGTGCTCTCTACTACGGTCAAGTGGCAATCGACGATCGAACGCTTGTTCCAGGCGAGAGTGCGCGCATCGGCGCCGTGCATTTCGATGACTGGCTCAGCCGGTACACACCGCCGAAATAAGCAAACAAAAGCTAGCGCCGGTCTTGTGACCAATCGGATCGGCGTTCCCCAGCCATGCATATTCCAACAAGGAGACCAGACATGATCAAGACACTTCTCTGCGCAGCGCTCATTGCCGCTTCCGTCACCGCGGCGACCGCCGATGACGCGGACGTAAAGCTTGTCTACGACCAGGCTCTTCCAAACGTGCCAGGCAAGAGCATGAAAGGGGTGCTCGTCGAGTACGCACCGGGCGGTACATCGCCCGCCCATACCCATCCCAAATCCGCGTTCATCTATGCCACCGTGCTGGAGGGAGCGATCCGGAGCCAGGTCAATGATGGACCGGTGAAGACCTATCGTGCCGGCGAAAGTTTCTCGGAATTTCCCGGCGACCGTCATGCGGTGAGCGAGAACGCCAGCAAGACGGAACGCGCCCGCCTGCTTGCGATCTTCGTTGTCGATACCAACGAGAAGAACCTGACGACATACTCGAAATGAAATCGGGCTGATCGTCGGCCGTAAAGGAAAGGTCACCGACATGGATGGGACTGCCAGGCGCACGCTTGCAGGCGTTTCGGTCCCCGACACGCCGATTGTTGGCCGAGCGATCGAATATGCTCGTCAGCGATGTGAACCCTACTTGTCCAATCACGTCGTCCGATCCTGGCTTTTCGCGGCCAGGATCGGGCAGCTTCAGAATGTCGAGCACGACGCGGAAGTTGTCGCTGTCGGAACCCTGTTGCATGACATCACGCTCAATGGGTCCTTCGCCGGACCTCGCCGTTTCGAGCTGGAAGGCGCCGATCTGGCTCGAACTTTCGTCCGGGACGGGGGCTTCGACGAACGTCGCGCTCAACTGATCTGGGATAGCGTCGCCCTCAACTCGACGCCGTCGATCGGCCTCTACAAGGAAGCCGAGGTGGCGCTGTGCACTGCCGGCATCTGCCTCGACGTCGTCGGCTTGCAGTACAAGCTTATCTCTTCCGCAGAGATGGCAAGGATAGTTGGCGAATTCCCGCGGCTTGGAATGAAGCGGCGGATGACGAGATGCTTTTGCCACATCGCGGATGTCAGTCGCGAAACCACCTACGACAACTTTGCCCGGGATTTTGGCGAACGCTTTGTCCCCGGCTACAGGGCTCCTTCGGCAGTTGATTCCGTGATGAATGCTCCCTTCCAGGAGTGAGGAAAACATCGAACCCCAGCCTCCCGGCTGTGGCCGCGAGGCGCTTTCAGGAGGGCGTCATGCGCATTGACAGTCTGCATCCAATAACGTCGGCCCGCCTCTCAGTGATCGATGTCGACGCTCCGCTTCGCGGTGCCGCACTCTCGCTTTCCAAACCAGCAACAGGCCTGGTCGTCGTGTGCCACGGCAACGGGGAGGCCGCAGGTGTGCTTAGCAAGTCCGATATCATCCGCCATCTGGCCAATTCAGGGCCAACAGAAGCGCCCGTTGCGACGTTGATGAGCCGATCCATCGTCTCTTGCGGTCCCGATGACGACGTCCATTCAGTCTGGCAGACGATGGCCGCGCGGGGCCTTCAGAACGTGCCGGTACTTGGGGCGGACCAGAAGCCTATAGGCGTGCTTGATATCCGTGATGCAATGAAGGCACTCTTCGATCAAGAGGAGCTCCAGGAGCAACTCCTGGCCAACTACATCGGCGGGATCGGCTACCAGTGATGCAGGAGCAAGGCACCGGGCAAGGCCACAGCAGCCCCATCCGGGCGATGCCTTGTGTTCCTCGTGCTCGTCAACATGATCGCTGGGCCCCGCGCCGCGATAGCAAGACATATACCGCGGTATTGCTCGCCCTCTTCCTCGACCCAATCGACCACAGATGCCCTTCATTTAAGCTTCTTCCAGCAACCAAGAGTCGACCGAGCAACCGGGGGAATGGAATGTCACGCCTAAAGGAAGATGTCTTCGACCGGCCTGCCGATGTTCCGCGAAGCGGCCTACCCGTGCAGATATCGACCGCCGGCATTGTTCATGACCTTGGCAATCTCATCCAGGTCGCCTCATCGGCGTTGAACCATTTGGCTCGCGACCCGAACGTCTCGGCGGCTCCAGATCTTGGGCTTGTAATTGCCGGCGCCAAAACGGCCTTGGAACGAGCTGGCGGCCTTGTCAGGCAGACCATCGGCGTAGCCCGAGATATCCACGCCGAAATCGAGCATGCGGACGTGGGCGCCTGCCTGGCTGAGGTCGAATCCGTCGTTCGAAGCGCTTGGGGTGCCAATTTGCGCCTCGAGGTTCGAGTTGGCTCCGATCTGCCTCAGGTAAAGTGCGATCCGATTGGACTTCAAAATGCGGTTCTGAATCTTCTGTTCAATGCACGCGATGCAATGCCTGACGGCGGTCTGATCTCGATCGATGCCGCCTTGGCGCCCGAAAGTTCCACGGGTGGTCGGATAGATGTTCGTGTCGCCGACAACGGAATTGGAATGACCAGCGAGACTATGGTGCGCGCATTCGATCCTTTCTTCACTACGAAACGTGGAGGCCTCGGCGGCGTTGGGCTGCCAATGGTGAAGCGCTTCGCCGAGGAGGCGGGGGGAAGTGTCGACATCGAAAGCGAGCTCGGGTCGGGCACTGCCGTGACGTTGCGGCTGCCCGCAATACGATAGAGGGCCAACGACCGACCAACCTGCCTCGGCAACCACCAATACCGACCAACCAGTGTACAATCGAGAGTTAAAGATGGATACGGAAGTCATCGAGAACACTCAACAGCATCGTTTCGAGTTGTCGATCGCCGATGAACTGTTCGCTGCGGCCTATTACAGGATCGAGAGCGGGAAGATTGTTCTCATACACACCGAAGTCCCGTCGGAGTTTTCCGGACAGGGGATCGCAACGCGATTGGCTCAGGGTACGTTTGAACTGCTGCGCAAAACCGGCCGCAAAGCGATCTTGAAATGCCCCTTCATGAGCCGGTTCTTCGCAAAGCAGCCGGAATATGCCGATGTCGTCGACGGATAGGTACAGGCTGGTTGCGAAAAAGGCATCATCTGAAATGAGCGACGAATATGATTTGCAGAGATTCGTCAGAGCGCAGGACGCTGTCTATGAAGACGCGCTAGGTATTCTGCGCCAAGGAATGATGTGCACTTCCTATATGGAGTTCATCTTCCCAAGGTTGGCTGTCAACCGAAGCGACGCCGCGCCTGCGCCATATGCGATCACATCGCTCGACGAAGCGGGCGCCTATCTCTCATCTCCGATACTAGGAGGTCGTTATCGGGAATGCATCGGGGCACTGCAACGGCTCTCCGGCTCAAGCGCTCACGCTGTCTTCGGTGATGTTGACGCGAAGAAATTACACGCTTCTCTGACGCTGTTTTCCGAAGCGAGCAACGACGAGTTCCTGCTCGAAACCATCTTTGACCTGTGGTTCGACGGTTTGCTCGACGAGGGAACAATGATCGAACTCTACCCGACATCGTAGCGTCGCCAACGAGAGACATTCTTGCCGGCGCTGGGATGGGGAATGGCGGCAGCCAATCTGCGCACCGGTGGAACCGTCACTACCTCATCCCACGCTCAGGTGTCGTCTGGCAGGGGTATGAATTCGTGCTCGCCCGGCACGCCGGGGAAGCGGCCTTCGCGCCAATCCATCTTCGCCTGCGCGATCCGTTCGGCCGAGGAGGAAACGAAGTTCCAGTAGATGTGACGTGGTTCTGAAAGCGGCTCGCCCCCCATCAACATCAGTCTTGCCGCATGAAAGGCAGGCGCCTGGAGCACGATCTCGGTGCCGGGCGCCAGAGCTATCAATTCGGCCTCATGGAACGTCCCGTCCTGGCCGACAATCCCAACCTCGCCGGCGGCAACGTAGATCGCGCGCTCGACATGTTTGGGTTTCACCTGGTATAGCGCGCCGCTCGTCAGGACAATTTCGGCATAGACCATGTCGGAGAAGGTCCTTACCGGCGAGACCAGGCCGTCGGATGCGCCAGCGATCAACGTGAACTCGACCCCGTCGGCACAGATCCTCGGGATTTCGGGAGCGCCGTAATGCGCAAGGCTGGGTGCAATTTCTTCGTACCGGGAGGGAAGGGCCAGCCATGCCTGAGCGCCGAAGAGATTGCCCCCCGACGCTCGGACTTCTGGCGGCGTGCGCTCGGAATGGACGATGCCCGACCCGGCCGTCATCCAGTTGACCTCGCCGGGACGGATGGTCCGCACTTCGCCGAGATTGTCCCGGTGAACGATCTCTCCATCGATCAGGTAGGTCAAAGTCGCAACGCCGATATGCGGATGCGGTCCCATGTCGAAACCGCGACCCGCGTCGAGTACAGCCGGACCAAAATGATCGAACAGTATGAAGGGCCCGATCATCAGGCGGTTCGAGGAGGGCAACAAACGCCGTACCTTCAATCCGTCCGCGAACTCACGGACGCTCGGCTGGATGAGCGCCTCGATGCCTACGATATCGCTTTGGCGGATGGTCATGGATGTTGATCCTTCTGCTTGACCTGTCGGCCAGGCGCTCCAGCATGCTTGAACGGAGCGGCGCGAAAGGCTGCCTGAATGGCTGTAAGGAGCGCGAATTTGGAGCTCGCGTGCTGGTGTCCTGGAATGCCGCTGTCGCCGAAGGCCAACACCCTCGTCGCCAGGATCGCGGCAAGATCTTCGGCCATTTCAGGCCTGTCGAGCAGCAGCGGCGCGATGCTTCTCTGGTCTATCTCATAAACCGCGACATGCGTCATTGCCCGCAATGTCGACTCCTCGCCGATCCCGGCGAGCAAGCCTGTCTCGCCGAAGAAGTCGCCCGGTGCGAGCCGGCCGATTTCCTGGGGGTGAGCATCGTCCTGGCCACGTTGCCGGGCGATGACGCCGGTCCGAACAATCATGAGGGACGGCAGCATTTCTCCCTGCCTTGCAATGATTTCGCCCTTGCGGTAGCTGCGGACCGAGGTCGTCGCGGCAAGCGCCTCCTGCTCGGCATCCGTCAGCGCCGAGAAAATCGGTATGGACTTGATCAGTTCGATCGGGGTGAAGCTGTCAGAGGCTGCCGTATCGTCGGTTGGGCGGCTGTTCATGGCAATCGACGCCGAAAGCGGCTCAGCCAGCAGCATGCCGATTGACTTTGAATGGCGATAGATGAGATCGAAAACTTCGTTCCGAGCGCTAATTCGCTGGTCGAGACTTGCGACGCGAAATGAGAGCTCGACTTCGATTGCCGCAGCATCCAGGCTTCTGATGGCAACCGAAGGCGAAGGATCTTGGATGATCGAATTGCAACTCAGCAGGACGGAACGCATGGTATCCAGGATGATCGCCGGCATCTTCGTCGGTACCACTTTGATCGTCACGGCGAGTCCATGGCTCTCGTCTGGACCGCTGACATTCGTCACTCCGATCCTGGCGAGAAAACTGTTGGGCAGCGCGACGACATTGTGAGCTGGGGTAAGCAGGTTGGTCGACCGCCAATTGGTCTCGACAACGCGCCCTTCTGTTCCGTCACTCAGGACGATCCAGTTTCCAAGCACGTAAGGGCGACCGAGGTTAAGCGCGATTCCTGAAAATACGTCGCCAAGCGTATTCTGGAGCGCCAGTCCCAGGATGACGGCAAAGACCCCCGAGGTGGCGATCAACGTTCCGACTGGCACGGAGAAGACGAACGCCAGGATCGACAGCAGCATTCCGGTGTAGACGATGCCGACCACGACGTCCTGCAGGAGACGTGCCTCGCGCGGCTTTCGCTCGAAGACAAGATAAATACGAACAAATCCGATCAACGCCCAGGCAAGGTGAACCCACCAGAGCAGCTTGACCGACCCGATCAGGATCGCTCCGCCGCTTGCCTCTTCGGCCCCTGCAGGTTCGTACGGGACAACGCGCAGGTCGAGAACGAGAATCGACATGGCAAGGAAAAAGCCAAGCTGGACGATCAGCCTCGCATTGGCGAAACGTCTGGGGATGAGGGCCCAAACGACGATCCCGGCGAGGCCGATCAACACGATGTAGACCAGAGGCGAGTTCCACCAGTTCATGACGGATCCAGATCGAGCATTTTCGCAATATTCAGCGCCCTTCCGACGGATGTCAGATCTCCGGACCGGGCGCCCGCCTCTTGGCCTTGTTCTTTTCGAGGACCGCTTCGGTGATCGAATGCGGTAAAGGACGTGGTTTCTCAATCAGCCCAAGCAGCGGCATGACGATGATGAAAAACGCAAAGTAATAAAGCGTCGCAAGCTGGGACATGACCACGTACGCGCCTTCCGCCGGCTGTGAGCCGAGCCAGCCTAGAAAGAGCGCGTCGGCCACGAATATCCAGAAGAACAGCCTGTACCAGGGCCGATAGACCGCCGAGCGCACCTTGGAGCTGTCGAGCCACGGCACCAGGAACAACACGGCGATTGAGCCGAACATCGCCAGCACGCCACCAAGTTTGGAATCGATTGGTCCCACATTGAAGGTGATGGCCCGCAGGATCGCGTAGAACGGCAGGAAGTACCATTCCGGCACGATGTGGGCTGGCGTCTTCAGTGGGTTGGCTACCGTGTAGTTGTCCGGATGGCCAAGAAAATTCGGCAGATAAAAGACGAAATAGGCAAAGAAAAACAAGAACACGATGATGCCGACCGCATCCTTGACGGTGGCGTAGGGCGTGAAGTCGACGACATCGGCTTTGGATTTCACCTCAATCCCCGTCGGATTGTTTTGGCCGACCACGTGAAGTGCCCAGATATGCAAGGTCACCACGCCCGCAAGCATGAATGGCAGCAGATAATGGAGTGCATAGAAACGGTTCAGCGTCGGATTGCCGACAGCGAAGCCGCCGAGCAACAACTTCTGGATCCAGTCGCCGACCAGCGGAATAGCACTGAAGAAACCGGTGATGACGGTGGCGCCCCAAAAACTCATCTGGCCCCAGGGCAGCACATAACCGATGAAGGCTGTCGCCATCATCAAGAGCAAGTTTGTGCAGCCGAGCACCCAGAGAAGCTCGCGCGGGGCCTTGTACGAACCGTAATAGAGCCCGCGGCAGATGTGGAGATAGACGGCGATGAAGAAGAACGATGCTCCGTTCGAATGCAGGGAGCGAAGCAGCCAGCCAGAATTTACATCGCGCGTGATCTTCTCGATCGAATTGAAGGCCAGCCCCGTGTCGGGAGCGTAATGCATCGCCAGCACGACACCTGTTATGATCTGCGAAGCCAGCATGACCGTGAGAATGCCGCCGAACGTATCGGCGTAATTCAGGTTCCGCGGGACGGGATAGACGATGAAGGAATCATGCACCAGCCGTGGCAACGGCAGGCGGGCGTCAAACCAGCGTTCGATGCCGGTTTTCGGCACATATGTCGAATGTTTGTCGCTCACGGTAACCTACCCCATGCTTCAGCCGATACGGATCTTGGTGTCGGAAATGAACTGGAAAACCGGCACCGCCATGTTCTCCGGCGCTGGACCCTTACGGATGCGTCCGGCGCTATCATACTGGGAACCGTGGCAGGGGCAGAGCCAGCCCCCGAAGTCGCCCTGCTGGCCAACCGGGATGCAGCCGCTATGCGTGCAGACCTGGACCATCACTATCCAGGCTTCCTTATCTGGCGCAGTGCGGTTTGCGTCGCTCGCCGGCGCGTCGGCGGGCAAATTGGCATTGCGGGCGATTGGATCCTTGAGCGCAGTGAGATTGACCGCCTGGCCGTCCTTCATCTCTTGCTCGGTGCGGTTGCGCACGACCACCGGCTTACCTCGCCATTGCACGACCAGCGACATTCCCGGCGCAACCGAGGAGACGTCAACTTCGACGGCCGCCGGCGCCTCGGCGGGCAATGCGGCGGCGCCGGCTTGAGGTTCGGAAAGGTCGGCCATGACGAGGACTCCTGGTGTTGGAAAAAGCTGCTTCACTGCGTCGGCGGCATCGGGCAAAGCCAGGGCACGGCATGGCTTTTCAAATGCATTGCGTCGGGTTGAAATATGCCGGCCGTGGTGGGACGTGAGCCATCGTGCCTAGGGCGCGTTCGTCCAATACTTTTGGTCATGATTTACTGAGCGAAGGACTGGCCGGACCGTTGAGGAGGCCATGAACGGTCGCCGGTTTCTGAATTCTCCGGTTAGCGTTCCTCAGATCCGGCATTGTTCACGCCGCAATCACAGAACAATCGCTCAGCCCGATCATACCTCGGCATAGGCACGTCTGGCTGTCGGTGTGGTGGCCGTCCCTCCCCGGCAGATGCAAGTTTCCTGATGCAATCGTCTTGGAGGTAGCTGGCAAGGATCGCTAGCGCGTGGGCCATGCAGGCTTCCGCCCGGACAACAACAAATTAGCGGAATGTCATCTGCGTTCGGAAAACAACTGCACGCACGACGAAATTGACGACGGTTAGCGCTGCGGCGATGGCAGTTGCTGACGCCAGTTTCGGCGCACCTGCGCTGGCTGTACCTTGGTAGCAGATTCTATCGAAGTTGAGACAAATCGGGTCGTGTACTCGTGAAAGTTCATGTTGTTTCGGGGCCGCCGTCCGCAGATAGCGCATCGTCGTGCGAGCGCTCTCAGATTTGGAGAATCGATATGAAGATTGTAGTCATCGGTGGCTCACATTACATTAGAGCGAGCACTGTCAAGAAGTTACAAAGCAAGGGCCACGAGGTTGAAGCGGCGTCCACGCCCCGCGGTGCCAATACCTACATTACAGACTATCGCGATGCTGGCTACGCTGGCCAACCTCTGAGGTGCCGCCTCGTGTATTTAGGGTCGCTGATTCATGAACTGTGGCGCCAGGGACGCGCATGGCGCAACAAACTTAACGCTCACTTCTAGAGTCGTGCACCCGAGTAGGTATCAATCCCAAGCGGATAGAGGCATTTGCCCCCAGTTGCTCATAATGATCTGATCGGCAGTATTTTGTTTCGCTGCAAGTCCTCGCAGCCGATGTCGCTCCATAGCGGCAGGGAAATCGCGTTCCCGAGCGCAATCTCTTCGACCAAGCTGCCGATCAGCTCTCGGCCCGTTCCGGTCGTTCCGAGATGCACGTCCGAAAGGCTATCAAAGAAGTCTACCCTGGAGTTTTCGCGCCGGACTGGCTCTACGGTGGCAAAAACCGCGGCTGGTCCCTGCGCTACAAGAAGACCAGGCGTTCTGCACCTTGGTGCCGGAATACCGGCGGTTTTCGGCTGTCGTGGTCATAGGGGGAGCAGAACGAGAGAAGTTTGAGGAGCGGCGTTATGTCTGGCGCGCGCAATTGGTCAAGCTCTACGATGAAGCCAAAACATACATTAGACGGGAAATGGCTGACGATTGCCATCTCATCGGCAGATGATCTGCATGATGTGACGGAGCTTCTGACGATGAAGCGCCCGCCAGATGTCTCATCGGCATCACACGGCAACTCAACATCGAGGCCGTCGCGGAAGGCGTAGAACCGTTAAAGATCTAAGACCTTCACGCCTGCAATTTACCCCGACCAACACATCACTGAGGAGACAATTCCCATGAAAGCGATCGTAGTGACGGACGAGGCTGCAGGAACGGCCGGGATGAAGATGGTGGAGCGGCCCCAGCCGCAGGCGGCAATAAACGATGTCGTCGTAGGGGTTTATGCGGCCGGATTCGTCAACACCGAACTGGAGTGGCCTTCGACCTGGGCCGATCGAGCCTTCCGTGACCGGACGCCGTCGATCCTCGGCCATGAGCTGGCCGGTGTGGTCACCGCGCTCGGCTACGGCACGACGGGGCTTTCAATCGGTCAGCGAGTGTTCGGCCTCGCCGACTGGCATCGCGACGGCACGCTCGCCGAGTATGTCGCCATGGAGGCACGCAATCTCGCGCCACTGCCCGGCGACGTTGACTTCACGGTGGGCGCGAGCCTGCCGATCTCCGGCCTGACCGCGTGGCAGGGGCTGTTCCAGCACGGCCGCCTTCAGGCGGGGCAGAGCGTTCTCGCGCATGGCGCTGCCGGTGCCGTCGGTTCGATGGTGGCGCAGCTTGCAAGGGAGGCCGGAGCCTATGTCATCGGCACCGGACGCGCCGCCGACTGCCAGAAGGCGCTCGACTTCGGTGCAAATGAATTCGTCGACCTCGGAAATGACACGCTGGAAGACGTCGGCGGTGTCGATCTGGTGTTCGATGTCATTGGCGGCGACATCCAGAAGCGGTCCGCAACGCTGGTCCGGGCCGGAGGAACGCTTGTGACAGCCGTCGGACCAACGGATATTCGACCTGCAGACGGCCTGGCGATTGACTTTGTCGTCGAGGCTGATCGAGCCCAGCTTTCTGAGATAGTTCAACGAATCCGGGATGGACGACTGCGGACGAACATCGGCAAAGTCTCGAGCCTGGACGATGCCGTCGCCACCTTCAACTCGACCGAGCGACGCACGGGAAAGACGGTTATCCGCGTTCGTCCGTGAGGATTCGAGGAGAATGAAGGTATTCGCAGCCCTCGCACCTGCAACTGGCAGGTTCCCGCGCGCGCTCCTTAGTTACCAGATGCAAACGGCGGACAGTGTGATTTCGGCTCCTGCTCTGCCGTCCGTCGGAAACCGAACCAATGGCGGGTTCCGGCGGCCACCGAAACGCCCCGAACGGCGACAACAAGGCCGTGAGCCGAACGGCGGCTTTAACTCGTCCCTCGGCAATAACCGATCGGACAGCAAACGGCCCCAAAGCTGCCTGACCAGAATGCGCCTCAGCGCGGTCGAAGAGCAACTTGCGGCTGGCCGAAGCGGCCTCTCGGCCGACCTCAATGGTGATGGCCCCTGACCGCTCCCGGGCGGCATGCCGGCTTAGCTAGAACCTCAAGTCGCTGTCTCCCTGCTGACAAGAATCCCCATTCGACGGATGCATTCGTCCTAGACCTTCGCATCGCATGACAGATGCTTCCGGTCGATAGCCTGGACCGGCAGCCCCGGTGCACTGTCTCGAACGAAGACAAGCGACGCGCCCGCCACTTGGCCGCCCGATCAGAAAAATCGAACCTGAATCACGAACCGAGGAAGTACGTCATGAAGATCGTTGTTATTGGTGGAACCGGACTGATCGGCTCGAAGACAGTCGAGAGGCTGCGTAGGAAGGGCCATGACGTGCTCGCAGCGTCACCTAACGGCGGCGTCAACACGATCACCGGCGAGGGTCTCTCCGAGGCGCTTGCGGGAGCGCAGGTCGTCATCGACCTGGCGAATTCGCCCTCTTTCGAGGACAAGGCCGTTCTGGAGTTCTTCGAGACCTCTGGCCGGAACTTGCTCGCAGCAGAAAAAACCGCGGGCGTGAAGCACCACATCGCCCTTTCGATCGTGGGCGCCGAGCGTCTGCCTGAAAGCGGCTACATGCGCGCCAAGATGGCCCAGGAAAGACTGATCCGAGGCTCCGCAATCCCATACACGATCGTCCACTCGACGCAGTTTTTCGAATTCCTGAGCGGCATCGCCCAGTCGGGTACTATCGGGGACATCACGACAGTTCCGAATGCCTATTTTCAACCAATCGCGTCTGACGACGTCGCGGACATCATGACGGATGTGGCGCTTTCGCCACCGGTCAATGGCGTGATCGAGATTGCAGGCCCAGTGCCGATCCGCATGAGCGATCTCGTTGCTAGATTTCTGAAGGCAACGAACGATCCGCGTAAAGTAACAGCGGATCCCCAGGCACGCTATTTTGGCACGGAACTTAACGATCGCTCCCTCATGCCAGGCGATCATCCGCGCATCGGTGCAACGGACTTCCAAGACTGGTTCGGCCACGCTCAGCTCCAGCGGAACTGATCTGTGATTTGCGTGCCGCTCGACGCATCGGTTGCCTCAAGATCGGATCTCCGTTGAGTAACCAAATAAGTTGCTCCCAATTTACCACGAAAGTTCAAGCAGCGTGTAAGGCAGGTAAAATGACATACCGCGTAAAAAAGGAGCGGACGCAAACGGCTACTCTGTCTTCTTTGTCTACAAAGACGAGAAATATGTCGCCGGCCCCTGGCCAAAAGACTGGCAGGCGTCGCGTTTCATCGAAACATTGACTGAGGGCCGCTACATGGCAAAAGCCGACAGAACGGCTGTAATGCGGGGCCGAAGAAGCAACGGCAAATTGGTTTTGCGCGATCAGCGCGAGGACCAACCCCCGCTTCTTTCCAGCCAATGCCTTGGCCGACCCAGCGCGGCATAGCTCGCCTTCATCAGGTCATAGGCTCACGCCGCTCCCCCCCCGGCAAGAGCCTGATCGCCGGCCGCTCCTCCCATCGGCCGGCGATCCCTTCTTCACCTCATCGCAAACAAGGAATCAAAGCTATGATTAAGACCATCCTCTGTACCGCTGCTCTTGCAGCTGTTTTTGCAACCGGGGCCAAGGCTGACAATTCTTCAGGCGCAAAGGTGACTATGGTCTACGACCACCAACTCCCGAATGTGCCCGGCAAAGAGCATGCGTGCCGTGCTGGTCGAGTATGGGCCTGGCGGTAGCTCCCCGTCACATACTCACGCGAAGTCGGCCTTTATCTTCGCAACGGTTCTGGAAGGCGCGATCCGCAGTCAGGTCAATAACGGGTCAGTGACCACCTATCGGACTGGCGACAGTTGGTCCGAGTTCCCCGGTGATCATCACGGCGTCAGCGGAAATGCCAGCACCACCGAGCCTGCTCGATTGCTTGCCGTGTTCGTCGTCGATACGAACGACACAAACCTGACGACATTCGAAAAGTGAGGTCGACGGAAGGTAGGGCGATCTCGGAGGACTTTGATGCACATCCAACAACTCAACGCGCTGACAAAGGCTCGCCTTATGGTGATCGAGGCCAACTCGGCGGTGCAAGCCGCGGCGCTTTCGCTTTCGAAGCCTGGCATTGGCCTTGTCGTTGTATGCGGCGAAAACGGAGCGGCGGCTAGCGTGCTAAGCGAATCCGACCTCATCCGCAACCTCACCAGCCCGATATCGCGGGCATCCCCAGCGTCCGCCCTCATGACTAGCCCAGTCGTGTCGCGGTCCGGGAGATGATCTTCGCTCGCGGCGCGCAGGGCGCCGCGAGCCGCTCGTCCCCAGACGCAGTGATTCCTGCGCGCGGACCTCGTCGTCGATGTCGAAGTTGACGCCGTACCAACGAGGGATTGTTGCGCCTTCGTCGCGCAACGGTTCGAAGCGCGAATCGACCCAGCGATATTCGCAATCCTTCCGGCACAGCTGACCTCTGTGCTGGAGTGGCTCTCCCCAGGCAAATGACTTCTGAAGCACGGCCTTGACGCCGGCCTGGTCATCCGGATGGAACAACTCCACATACGAGGCGAACTGCTGCGTGCCTCGCGGTTCCTCCGTGGCTGAACTGATGTCCGCCCAGTCTGCGAACCGTTTGTTGAAATAGTACCGCAATCCCGCCGGCGTCATCAGCCAGATCATCGTGGGCACCGTGTCGATCAGCAGCCTGAGCTCCTCTCGCTCCTGCGTAGCGGTCTCCGCTTTGCGCCGGTCGTCTATGTTCTCCGTATGGCCATGCCAGCCGACGATTCGCCCCTGGTCATCGCGGGAGGCCACACCGGTATCGCGAAACCGCTGATAGGTGCCATCGAGCCGGCGCAAACGCCTTTCTTCGATCATAGGTCTAGGCTGTGGCGCCATTGCGCCATGCTCACCTCGACATCGTCGGGATGGACAGATCTCCGCCACCAAGAAAAGTTCGTCGGCATCCATGATCGCGCGCATTTCCTCGACCGTGACGCCAATGTATCCAAAGGCTGCGGGAATGAGAAACCGAAGGCATCCGTCCGGACAGGCGGACCAGGCGATGCCCGGAATATCGGCGATGCCCGACCCGGCGCCCTGGTAAAGCCGGCCATAGAAGCTGATGGTCCCGAAGATCCTTACCACCAGCGAAAGTGCAAACGCCCCGTTCTCTGTGACGTATTCCGGCGACGGCAGGATAGCCGCTGACACCAAGCTGGCGGCTGCTACGGCACCAATCCCGCCTTCCAGCCCATGCAGACGCAGACAATTGCGACCACGACCAGCAGGTCGGATGGCTCATGGGTTAAAAGCGTAACCAAAACGCATCCAACGCTAATCGCGGCAGGCCATGGCGCGGCGCTGCCGCGATGAGGTTAGTTCCATCTGAGACCTTCTGGATGCGGTTCCCCCGGCCGACCTGTCATCGTGGCCGCGTCTACTCAGTTCGCAAAGCGCCCCGTTTTTTAACGATTATGCGACTGCTTTCCCGGCAGCCGAAGCCATCTTCAACTGGCACTGAAATAGGTTGGAGGGGGCTGACAATCGTTGAATGGATCTGAGACGGACCGCGCCTTTTTCTTCTTCATCATATTGGTCCGATGGACGTTCACAGTCACTTCGCTAAAACCAAGATCGACCGCAATCTCCTTTTATCGCGCCGGAGACCACGAATCCGGGGGCTGAGGAAAACGACAACTTCTCCTCAATATCTGACGCAACGGAAGCATTGAGGCCAGTGCAACACGATTAGGCATGGAGGTTTGATTGGACAGGCTAGGCCTGAGTATAGGGCTCCATCTGGTTTGAGCGCTGCAGCCGTGCAGCAGCGTTGGAGGCGCCGAGGCGCAGGAGGCAAGCCGAAACTGCCATTGCCGCGCCGCGGCGCCCTCCGGGCAACAGAGTTAGTTGGAACTCGAATGAGCTTGCGCCCTGCGACTCGCCACGAGTTGCGCCGCAGCTATTGTCGCTACGCAACCCCCGACCAGGACATGCGTCCACATCGGCCCCTGCGCCGATCCGAAGCCGAGCAGAAATGGAGCGACCACCGCCCAGCACCCCAAGGTGAGGTTGGACCATTCCGTCCAGTCCCCGTAGCGGTAGAGGGCCACGGCAGAGCTGCACACAATCAGCGTGCCCACGACCCCAGCGTCCCAAGCCGCAGCAGGTAGCCCGACGAACATGATTGCGGCGCAGGCCAAGCCTGCGCCGAGAATAAGGTTGGTCCATTCCAACCCCTTGTTTGGCACATCATTTCTCATTTTCATCTCCTTCTTCAGCCGTGCCACGGAGGTGGCCGGTACGCGGAGAATGGGGCAGTCCCAGATACCCGCCAATTCTACGCAGGCACCTGTTCGTCGATGCTAAAGTCTAGGGCGTCCAGGCGCCATGATTGTAGAAGATATCGAGGCGCTCGGTCACAGCTTGTCAGGGGATGTGCGATCCCCGGCATACATGCCAAGTGGCATTCCTCCGCGCCGAGGAGCAAAGGCGTTGCCCGGCCAATAGCATCTAGCAGACCGTGTAAGTTGACGTCTGTCCTTACTCTCAAAGCAATCCGTGAGGGGAGTGTCCAGCGGCGAGAAGAGGCTGCTTGCTCTTCTATTCGGGACAGCAGGTCTCAAGTTTCTCGGGGGTCAGGCCCATCGGCATTGTCGCCGACCTCGATGGGCTTTTCCATGTCGTGCCGCACCTCGGCTTTATTCAGCGCGATGCGAAAATCCGCAACACGCATCAGCGTAGCGCGCCAGTCGGCGATGCTGCCGACGTTGTTGATGAACCAGCGCAGCGAAGAATTCATCTGGTTAAACGCGCCGACTGCCATCATCAGTCCGCCGAAGCCTATCTGGCCCGAGAAATACACAGGTGCCGCGATAAGGATTGGGACCACGATGCCAATCCAGCCGTAAGTGTTGGCCACCCATGACAGGTTGATCTGGGCGGTGTAGATGCGCCGCATCGCTGCCAGCACCGCACTGAGGTCCATTTCGAGCCGTCGCTTAGCGTCGGCCTCGCCATGGTAGAGCGCGATGGCATCGACATTTTCGTTGATGCGCACCATGGAGGAGCGCAGTTCCGCTTCCCGTGTGTAACGATCACCGTCGAGGTTGACCAGCGGGCGCCCCACCAGCCAACTCAGCCACGATGCTATGCCGGCATAAAGCAGCGCCGCCCACACCATGTAACCTGGTATCGCCAAGGGATAACCGCCAATGTGGAAGACGAAGCCAGAAGAAACCCGCCAAAGCACCTCAACAAAAGATGCCAGCAGGATGAACGACTGCAGCAGCCCGACCCCGAGGTCCGTCGACAGATCGGAAAGATGCGCGGCGTCCTGCTGCATGCGCTGATCGGGATTGACGCCGACAGCACCGGCGTTTGTCAATCGCAACGCCCACGCCGGGTGCATCCATTGGTCGATCAGGTCGAGCGTCAACGCCTCGCGCAGCTTCAGCCGGATCATCTGGTTAAGCCAGGCCTGGCTAATATTGAGCACCAGAAGGCTGCCGGCAATAAGGGCAAAGATGACAAGCTGATATAGGAGAACCGGCAAGTCACGGCGCGCCAGCGCATCGTAGAAGGGTTGGTTCCAGCTGTTGAGCACGACCTGGCCGATCGATGTCGCGCCAATGACTGCCACGATTCCAACCGACGCCCAGAGCAGCCACTTGCGGACCGGCGATGCCTTCAAACCTAAATGGATCGTCGCCAATTGGTCGCCGAGGCTGCTGGCCTCGACCGAGACGGCGGCGATCTTGACACCGGAGTTGTCGTCCGCTTGGTCAACCATACATGAGGTCCATGCTTGCGAGGCGGGTCACATCGGCGCCAGAGCCGTGCCGCGAACTCGTGATTGCGAGCGGGTTCGTCGCGGTTACCGTGCTGGCCAGGGTTGGGAATGCCGTTTGCCGGTTGAGACGGCGGAAGGACCGAGGCCTCGCCCGGTCCTGAAATCAATGCTCTCAGGCTCAATAGCCCCAGTTGCCCCGGCCAGATTCTTCCTTGGGACCGATCGGCCTGCGGACGGTCTGCGGTACGCCGGCATTGTTGTCTGCTTTTTTGCTCGATGCCGTATGCACGGCGTCGGTCGCAGGCAACTGCGGATCGGCGCCGGACCCATAATGGTCACCTCCGGCATGATGATGACTCCTGGCTTTGGAAAAAAGCTGCTTCATTGCATCGGCGGCGCTTCACGCAAATCCACGCTTCCGTCTTCGCGCCGCGTGTCAGCTTGAAATATGCCAACCAAGGCAGGATGTGAGCCATCGTGCCAAGGGCACGCGCTTCCGATACCTTCGTCTATGGTCTCCCGAGCGAAGGACTGGTCGGACTGTCGAGCACGCCATGTCCAGGAGGGCGGGGACTCTGGTTCCTCCTGACCCATTCCCGATTTGAGCTGAGACGCTCGCCGTTGAGCGTGCGGCAACCACGGAACAATTGTTTCAGCTCGACCATACCTCGGCATAGGCACAGCTAGCAGTCGGTGTCGTAGCCATCCCCGCCGCCAAGTGCGAGGTCTCTGGAGCGTCGTGGATGCCGACGGCGTGGATGCCGACTGCAAGGACGACCGGCGCATCGCACTGAGCAGCCTTCCGCCCGACGACGGCCAATTTTTCGGAACGTCGCCCGGGTTCAGAAAAAGGAAAAGACCGTGAAACTCTACTATAGCCCTCTCGCCTGCAGCCTGGCCGGCCACATCGCCTTGGAGGAGGCTGGCGCTTCCTTCGAAAGCGAAACCGTCGATCTCAAAACCAAGCGGACCGGCTCCGGGGAGGATTTCACCACGGTGACGCGCAAGGGGTATGTTCCAGTCCTCGTGCTGGATAGCGGGGAAACGCTGACAGAAAACGTCGCCGTCCTCGATTGGATCGCGTCGCAATACCCGGCACTGGGAGTGGAAGGGCCAATGGGCCGTACGCGCGTTCTCGAAGCGCTGACCTACGTCTCCACGGAAATACACCGAAGCTTCAAGCCCATGTGGCACCAAGGCAGCGATGCTGAAAAGGCCAAGGCGCGCGCGACGATTACGACGCAACTCGGCCTGTTCTCGGACGAACTCAAGACCGACTATCTGTTCGGCGACAAACCCAGCGTCGCGGATTTCTATCTTTTCGTGATGCTGCTCTGGGCCGCCCGCTTCCAAGTCCCCGTTCCCGCGCCTCTGGATGCGCTCCGCGCCCGAATTGCGGCCCGTCCGGCCGTTCGCGCCGCGATGGTTCGTGAGGGTCTCGTCTAACTGCGATGCTGGCCGGTCGCGCGTCCTATCGCCCTTGAGCCAAGGCATACAACAGAGGAGCTATTCATGCTTGCGTTACTGCAGAATCTCCACCCGATCGCTGCCAAGCGCGGCGATGGGTTACGCCCCGAATTTCTAAAGATGGAGGCCGAGGCGCCACTCCGCATCGTCTTCCCACGTACAGACGCAGCCTCCTACGTTGCCCGACAGGGGCGTCACACTTCAGGTGGCGGCGTCACTCACGCCCGGCCGTCTTGAACGATTGCCAGGGCATGCAGTCTGGCACTGCCAAGTCGATGAATGAAGGTGATGCCAAAGCTGCGTCGAACAGTACGGCATCCAATCCTGCCCTGGAAAGAGGTTGCAACAATGGAAAATGCAGAATCGCCGAAAGAGATCGATCGATCTCGCAGGGCCTTTGTGGGCGCCGCGGCAATGGGTCTGGCTGCTACGCAGTTCACGACAGTTCACTCAGCTCAGGCACGACCTGTTTCAGGGCTGGACGGAACAAAGACAGAGCGGCCGACGGCCGCTTCCTTCGCAGTGCTCAGGCAAACCGACGCTGGCGTCCTGAATGTCGGTTACGCTGAGGCGGGTCCGCCCGACGGTCCAGTTAATATCCTTCTTCATGGCTGGCCGTACGACATCCACAGCTTTGTCGAAGTCGCTCCGTTGTTGGCGACGGCGGGTTATCGCGTGATCATTCCGTATGCACGCGGCCATGGCACGACGCACTTTCTTTCCAGTCAGACAGTCCGCAACGGCCAGCAGTCTGTGCTGGCTGTCGATGTCATCGAGTTGATGAATGCGCTGAAGATCAGCCATGCGATCATCGCCGGCTATGATTGGGGCGCGCGCACGGCCTGCATCGTCGCTGCGCTCTGGCCTGAGCGTTGCAAAGCCCTTGTCTCGGTCAGCGGCTATTTGATCGGCAGTCTCGCGGCAAACAGAATGCCGTTGCCGCCGAAAGCAGAGCTCCAATGGTGGTACCAATACTATTTCGCCACGGAACGCGGGCGGGCTGGCTACGAACGATACCGGCGAGACTTCGCAAACCTTATCTGGCGGATCGCCTCGCCGAAATGGGACTTTGATGACGCCACGTTCGATCGCAGTGCAGCGTGCCTCGACAACCCGGATCACGTCAGCATCGTCATCCACAATTATCGCTGGAGGCTCGGCCTGGCACAAGGCGAGCCGGAATTTGACGCCCTGGAAAAACGGCTGGCCGAAAGTCCCCTGATCACGGTGCCCACCATCACACTCGAAGGTGATGCCAATGGCGCACCTCATCCCGACAGCAGCGCCTACGCCAAGAAATTTTCAGGCAGATACGACCACCGGATCATCACTAGCGGTATCGGACATAACTTGCCGCAGGAAGCCCCGCAGGCCTTCGCCCAAGCGGTCATCGACGTCGGCGAATACCGATGAGGCAGGCAGATACTGGTGAGGCAAGCTGATGATCGGCTGGTCGCGGAGCTGATCCGGGGCTTGCCTCGAATTGGGCAAATCGCAACTCGGCATTTCCGCGCTTTTGCCGTCAACTCAGCGGCGTTCCGAGTGATGTATCGAAAGGATCTATCGTGGATTCAACTGTGCCATCTGCTGTTTCGCAACCGGTCGTCGCGCAACTGACGCGGTCCGCAATTTTTCTCGTCGTGACGGTCAAATCCGGGCCTGAACATGATGCGGCCGTGCGCGCCTTGTGTGGCGATCTTTCCGCGCTTCTACGCGCCGTTGCGTTCCGTGACCTCGAGGGTCGGTTGTCATGTGTCATGGCGTTTGGGTCCGGTGCGTGGGACCGCTTCTTTGGAGCGCCCAGGCCGACGGAACTACACCCGTTTCGTGAGATTCACGGCCAACATATCGCCGTCTCGACGCCAGGCGACATCCTGTTTCACATCCGTGCCGCCCGGATGGATTTTTGCTTCGAGCTGGCGACACAGATCATGTCGCGGCTCGATGGCGCGGTCTCGGTTGCGGATGAGGTGCACGGCTTCAATTACTTCGATGACCGCGATCTGATCGGCTTCGTTGATGGGACCGAAAACCCGGTGGATCAGGACGCCGTCAAGGCGGCGATCATCGGCGAGGAGGACCCCTCCTTTGCGGGGGGAAGCTACGTGATCGTGCAGAAATACCTGCACGATCTGAAAGCCTGGAACACGCTTCCCATCGAGCAGCAGGAGGGAATTGTCGGCAGAAAAAAGATCTCTGACATCGAGCTCGACGATGCCGTGAAACCGATCTTCGCGCACAATGCGCTGACCACGATCGTCGAGGACGGAGAGCAGTTGCAGATTGTGCGCGACAACATGCCGTTCGGTGACGCCGGCAAGGGTGAGTTCGGCACGTATTTCATCGGCTACGCCCGTTCGCCGCGCAGGATAGAGCAGATGCTGGAGAACATGTTCGTTGGCCGGCCGCCAGGCAACTACGACCGACTGCTGGATTTCAGCCGCGCCGTCACCGGCACTCTGTTCTTCGTGCCGTCGGCGACATTCCTCGAAAACGTTGCGACGAGCGAAACGGTCACCTCGACTGCTGGTCCGGCGCTGTCGGGCGCCCGAATTTGAGAAGATACGAAGGTGTGGTGGGTAAACGACCCTTTGAGGAAACGATTGGGTTTTGTTGAAAGACGACGTTCCTCCGGTGCCCCATAGCCGTTGATTTGAAAGGTACGGAGATGCTCAAGGATCATGCATCGTCGGCGATTGTGCCGTGCGCCAACCTCGCTCGGGCAAGGGCCTTCTCTACGAGAGTATCCTGGGCTTGCCGCTTCTCGCCGACCACGGCAACGGCTTCGTCTACGGAACCGGTGCAACGAAGCTCAATGTCTATCTCAGCGATTACGCCAGTACCAATCGAGCAAATGCCGTCATCTGGGCGGTAGGCGACGAAGTCGAGACAATCGCCGCGGATCTGCGTGCCAAAGGGGTGACGCTCGACGAATATCCCGAGGGCTTTGACCGGGTAATCGACGGAGTTCACGTAAGGGGCGCGCTTCGCGTGATCTGGTTCAAGGATCCGGATGGCAACATCCTCCACCTCACCAGCGGTAGCGCCAATTGACCTCGATCGTAATTTTCTCGTGAAGCCGTCCCGGCAAAAAGACGGGGATCCGCACCTCTTGGCCACGCGATGCATCAGGTCGCCAGGGCGTCTCACCAGGTGGCGACATACCATTGTGGGGGTAAAGTACTGCCTTGGAATAGATGCCTCGAGGGCACCGGCGCCGTATAAAAGGGCTTGCCGTAGGAGATGAGCTTGCCCGATCGCCTTTTGAACAAGTTCCCATTCGCCTTCATGGCGGCTGCTTTGCTCGCGGTATCCGCACCCGCTCAGGCACAGGAGCTGCCCTATCCAGCCGATTTTCGCACCGAGGAGATCGAGGCGCATGGCGTGACGATCCACGTGCGCATCGGCGGCAGCGGACCTGCGACTATCCTGATCCACGGCTTTGGCGAAAGCGGTGATATGTGGGCTCCGCTGGCTGCAAGCCTCGTCCGAAATCATACCGTCATCGTGCCTGATCTTCGGGGCATGGGTCGATCGTCGAAGCCGGCAGGCGGCTTCTCTAAGATGAGCCAGGCGACCGACATCGCGGAGTTGATGGAAACACTAAAGATCGTGCAATCCGACGTCGTTGCGCATGATGTTGGCAACATGGTTGCTTTTGCCTTTGCGGAGAAATATCCAGACCGGGTAGCCAAGCTTGTAGTGATTGATGCGCCGATCCCCGGGGTTGGCCCATGGGATGAGATCGCAAAGAGTCCGGCGACCTGGCATTTCCGTTTTGGTGGCCCCGACATGGAGCGGCTCGTGAAGGGGCGGGAGCGCATCTATCTCGATCGCTTCTGGAACGAATTTTCGGCAGACCCAGAGCACTTCACGGAACAGTCGCGACGCCATTATGCCGCGCTTTATGCGCTCCCAGGTGCAATGCACTCTGTGTTCGAGCAATATCGTGCCTTCGATCAGGATGCGAAAGATAACCGGGCATGGGCGGTCGCTCACGGAAAGCTGGCGATGCCCGTGCTGGCATTGGGCGCAGAAAAAGGTCTCGGCATGCAAATGGCGGACATCATGCGCGCCGCTGCTTCCGATGTAACCGCCGGGCTGATCCCGAACTCCGGTCACTGGGTCATGCAGGAAAACCCTACTGCCACCGTTCAACTCGTCCAGGCCTTCATTAATAAGCCCTGAGCAGCCTTCATCAACCCGGATCGAAGATCATGGATGAGGCTGGATGATGGCGATGACCAGCGCCAGGCCTCCGCGCCTGAAAGCGCGACGCTCGCCGCGCCGGGACGGTGAGCGACACGATCCGCACGGGTGCTTGACGCGGCGCGCGCCCGCAATCGGCCAATCAGTGGCCACAAAACATCGGTAGCGAGAGGGATTGGGGCTTCCGGGGCGAGAACCCTCACGTCAATGGCCGCCATTCCTTTCTCGATGGGCAAGGTCCTCGGGGGGCGGCTCTGGGGGAATGGCGGCTTCCAATGGTTTCGTTCATGTTTGCGGATAATTAGCATCCGGCCAGATGCGGCTGCGCTCATACCGCTATGGTCAAAATGTATTGACTGACCTTCTTGGTCCTTTGGTTCGCCAGACCATACGAGAGAATACGAGAGATATGGGTTGGCGAACCATCCGCTAACGTATTGATTTCCTGCAGAAAACGGTGACCCTCAGAGACTAACATAACCATTATTTGTCAATGGGTTACGAAGCGGTCCGCCCAAATTGATTCAAGAAGCTGATCCAGCCACTCGCTGACCGCATTCATCTTCTACCGAAAGGCGGCTTTGCGCCGCATCTCGAACACTCAAGCAGATTTGAGCACTTGCTGAAAGCGGACGTATCTCGTTGGCTGGTTCTCTCGGGTCCTCACCGTTCACGCCCTAGAAGTGAGAGTCGGATGACGCCAGGGACGGGTCTGCTACCGGGCCCGAGGGTGTCTAAGACCTATTATAGCCGTCACCTTCCAGAGGGAATTGTTCCACCTTCCCTTTGGCCAAGGCGTGCTTGGCGACAGCATCCAGGAAAACTGCTATTTGCGTTTGTGTGCCGAGCATTCGTATGGGGCTAAGCTAGGGGACAAAATGCGCGAACGGCAGACTCCGCTCCATACTCCTTTTGGGCCTGCCGTGACGGCGTTGGAAGTGGCACGTGGCATCGACCTAACCGGGCACGTTGCATTGGTGACAGGTGGTTCTTCCGGGCTGGGTTTGGAGACTGTTAGAGTGCTTGCGGCCTGCGGCGCCAGCGTCTGCGTGCCCGCGATTGACCCAATCCCTGCCCGAGCCGCTTTGAGGGGAATTGAAGGGGTAGAGGTCTGGCCCGTTGACCTGATCGATCAGGTCTCAGCCCAAGCCCTTGCCACAACCTTTCGCGAGCGGCGAAGCCGACTTGATATTCTGACCGCAGACGGGCTGGTTCGCGTGGCCTGCTTGCACAGACCAGAGCCTGGGGTCGTGCTCCCAGCCCTACGGCAAGGGCGTGGTGAAGACCGAGATTAGAAATCATAGCGAGATGGTTTCGCCAAAATCAGGGGCGCCGAAGCGCCCCTGATTGACCAAACTACCAACCTTGCATTGAGTACCAGTCGTCGACGTCTCTCCGGACTCGGTCCTTCTCGATGCCATAGCGCTCCTGGATCTTGCCTTCGAGCTGATCGCGTTTGCCGGCGATGCGATCGAGATCGTCGTCAGTGAGCTTGCCCCACTGTTCCTTGACCTTACCCTTCACCTGTTTCCAGTTTCCTTCAACGCGGTCCCAGTCCATGGCCTTCGCCTCCTTGATTGCACAGCAATTGAAACGCCATTTGCGGTGCGAGGTTCCGTAGTGAGCAGTTGAACCTGCTCGGCGTCGAGCGTGAGGCAGGCAAGCCAGCGAGACCGACGAAGCCGCCATCAGCGGCCCGCTGGGTCCGAACACTCCCGCGCGCTTCACCACACCCATGAAGTCCTGCTGCGATCAACAGGGCTTTCATCGCGATATCTCCTTGGCGGCATTCTCGATCAGCCGCGCTACGGGCCTAGGATTCGACACCATCACAACATGCGAAGCACCCTTAATCGCGATCGTTTCGCGGGCGTGAGCCCGTTCAGCCATGTAGGCAGATGCTCGCGGCGGGATGTTCTTGTCCGCGTCGCCGTAGATGAACCAGCTTGGGATGTTCTTCCAGGCAGCCTTGGCCTGGGCTTCGTTGAGGGCGCCTTCCGCGATCGGCCGTTGCGTTGCGGCCATCAGTCTGGCTTGCGCTTCGGGAGCGTCGGCGGCAAACTGATCGTGGAACTTGTCCTGCTGAATTAGAGATCCTTTTCACCGCCTGACAGCGCGACAGGAGGAGCGAGTGTCGGACCCAGCGTGCTGCCTGGAAACTTTCCTGCAAGTTGCGCAGCGGTTTCACCCGCCTCCGGCGCAAATGCGGCGACATAGACCAGCGCCTTCACATTGGCATGACCATCGGCAGCGTCGCTGATCACCGACCCGCCATAGGAATGGCCGACGAGAACGACCGGGCTTTTTATCGAGGAAAGCACGCCGGCGACATAGTCTCCGTCGCTTCTGACGCCTCGCAGCGGATTGGGTGCCGCCACGACGGAAAAGCCGTCCTTTTCAAGAATCTCAACGACACCGTTCCAACTCGAAGAGTCGGCGAAGGCGCCGTGAACCAGGACGATGGTGGGTTTGTCGGGCTGCGCTTGGGCGTTACCGAACGTGGCCGCGATAATTGCGAGGCCTGCGAGCAAGATTTTCATTGGAACATCCTTTCGTTGGGGGGTGCGGTCTTCACCGCGTCGAGCGCAGGTGAGGGGCGGGGATGCCGCAAACTCGCCCTCGTGTTCGCCCTGCGTTTCTCTGCGTGGGAACCGAGTTACGGCGCGTAGCGGGTAAAGACGTAGTCGTGTCCCTGGGCACGCGCCTCGTGGCAGGCGAAGCATGTTTCGTGCTGCGCTTCGTCGACTGGCTTGCCATTAATGAACCGGCCAAAACCCCAGCCGCCGCTCGACGCGTATTTCTTCGAATCCTTGACCATGACCTGCACCGTTGTGGCCGCGCCAGGGACCGAAGCGGGTTCGAACTCGGCCGACTGCATGCGCTTCCAAGCGAGCTTGACCAGGACGGTACCGTCCGGGAACGGCAGCGTGCTATTTCGATAGGCATCCATTGCGACTGTATTTCCCACGACAGCGCGAAGCTCGTTCAGCGGATCGCCTTCCAGGGCTGGCGCGATGAGCTCCCATCCGCGGTAATCGTCCGGGATCGTCACGCCATAGATCGGCGAGACTTCCGTGTTGTTCTGAGCTCGAACGATGTCGATCTCCACGCAGCCGATAGCGAGAGCGATCGACACGGTGATGACGGCTGCAATTACAAGATTGCGTCTCATGCGCTCGCTCCGTCCGCACTCAGAACTTGTCAACGTCGATGACGGCCTTTGCGAACGCCTCGGGCGCTTCCTGCGGCAGGTCGTGCCCGATGCCGCCAGTGATCAGCCGATGCTCGTATTTGCCGGAGAATTTTTTCGCATAGGCCGTGGGAACGGGATGTGGGGCGCCGTTCGCGTCGCCCTCCAGCGTGATCGTTGGCACATCGATCACCGGGCCCTTGGCGAGCTTTTCCTCTAGCTCGTCATAGCGGCGCTCGCCTTCTGCAAGGCCGAGCCGCCAACGGTAGTTGTGGACAACGATATCGACGTGGTCGGGATTCCGGAACGCGGCGGCGCTTCTGGCGAAGGTCGCGTCATCGAAGTTCCAGTGCGGCGAGGCGAGTTTCCAGATCAGCCTGGCGAAGTCATCCGTGTATTTCGCATAGCCGGCGCGGCCGCGGTCTGTCGAGAAGTAGAATTGATACCACCATTGCAGTTCGGCCTGCGGCGGCAACGGCGCCTTGTTGGCCGCCTGGCTGCCGATCAGATAGCCGCTGACCGACACCATGGCCGTGCAGCGCTCGGGCCAGAGCGCGGCAAGGATATTTGCCGTCCGTGCGCCCCAGTCGTAGCCGGCGACGATCGCCTTTTCGACGCCCAGGGCATCCATCAGGTCGATGATATCGACCGCCAGCGCGGCCTGCTGCCCGTTGCGAAGCGTGGCATCTGACAGGAACCGCGTCGTGCCGTGGCCGCGCAGATAAGGGATGATTACCCGATAGCCGGCTCCCGCAAGCAGTGGCGCGACATCGACATAACTGTAGATGTCGTATGGCCAGCCATGCAGCAGTATGACGGGAGGCCCATCCGCTGGGCCATCCTCGGCATATCCGACGTTCAGCAGACCAGCATCGATCTGCTTTAGCGGCGCTAACGCGGTGCGCGATCCCGTTGCCCTGACTACAGCGGTCTGCTCTCCGTCCTGAGCATTCGAGCTTCGGACCGCCCCTAGCTGAGCTAGGGCGACGGTAGCCGCAGCGATGCCGAACAGGCGCCGGCGGTGATGGTCTATGACTTCCGGAATCTTGATTGCGTTCATGGGAGTATTGCCTTTGCTTGCGGGGCAGTCGCGGCAGCGCGATTGCCACGACCGAGGGACTAGATCAGGTTGATTTCGACTTCGATGTTGCCACGCGTGGCCTTTGAATAGGGACATGTCTGATGCGCTGCATCGACGACCGCTCTGGCGTCATTGGGATCCATCCCTGGCAGGCTCACATTGAGCCGGGCGCTGAGAAAGAAGGCGCCGTCGTTGCTGTTGAGATCGACCTCCGCATCGATCGCAAGATCCGCAGGCAACACGATGTTCGTCTTGCGCGCGGCGATCGCCATCGCGCCTTCGAAGCATGCCGACCAACCTGCAGCAAAAAGCTGCTCGGGATTGGTGCCGCTGCCCGCACCGCCAGGCGTCGAGAGCCTGATGTCCAAGCGGCCGTCGGAGCTGCGTGAGGCACCGTCCCGGCCTCCTGTAGTACGCACTTTCCCCGTGTAGAGTCGTTTCGCTTGAGTGGTCATGGCATGCATTCCCGTTATGAAATCGGATGTTCGATCAGCGCAGTGATCTGAAGGCCGCGCGGACTTCCTCCGTGAAGAGCCGGGGCTGCTCCCATGCCGCAAAGTGGCCTCCATTGTCGGCTTCGTGGAAGTAGATAAGGTTGTGGTAGCAGCGCTCGGCCCAGTTTCGCGGCGCGCAGTAGATTTCGCCTGGAAACACCGTCACGGCGACGGGGAGATCGGCAATGTCCACGGCATTGAAATTGTTGGAGTGGTCTTCCCAGTAGATCTGCGCCGCCGACGCTCCGGATTCAGTGAACCAGTAGAGCGAGATGTCATCGAGCATCTCGTCCTTGCTCAGAACCCGCTCGGGCTCCCCGCCGCTGTAGGTCCACTGCGCGAGCTTCTCGTAGATCCATGCGGCCAGGCCGACCGGCGAATCCACTAGGGAGTAGCCGATGGTCTGCGGCCGTGTGACCATCATGGCGGCATAGCCGGAACTGTCCTTGTAGAAGGTGTCGAGCGCATCGAATGCCGCGCTTTCCTTCTCGGTCAGATCACTTGGCGCTGGTCCGCCGGCAGTGAGGATCGCCGCGATCTCTTTCGGAACGGTGCCTGGCATGTTGACGTGTATGCCAATAAGCCCGGGCACCTTCTGCAGCGCCATGCGATGGGAGATGACCGAACCGCAGTCGCCGCCTTGCGAGACGTAGCGGTCATATCCCAGCCGCCCCATCAGCACGCCCCACGCGCGGCCGATATGGTCTGAGCCCCAGCCGGTCCCAGTCGGCTTCCCGGAAAAGCCGAAGCCGGGGATTGATGGCACGACGAGATGGAAGGCGTCTTCCGCAGCACTGCCATGAGCTGTGGGATCGGTCAGCGGACCGATAACCTTCATGAATTCCAGGATCGAGCCGGGCCAGCCATGCGTCATGATCATCGGCATAGCATTTGCATGAGGCGAACGGACGTGGATGAAGTGGATAGCGAGGCCGTCGATTTCGGTTACGAACATAGGCAGAGCGTTCAGGCGCGCCTCGACCTTCCGCCAGTCGTAATCAGTCATCCAGTAGCGAAGGAGATCCTGGAGCTTTGCGAGTTGCACCCCCTGGGACCGATCCGTGACGGTTTCCCGCATGGGCCAGCGCGTCTTTGCAAGACGTTGACGGAGATCGACGAGTGCCTCCTCCGGAATGCCGACGCGGAAAGGCCGAATGGCTTCAATGTCGACCGTCGCGCGCGCCTTCGCGGGAAGCAGGCTCAAGGCGCCCGCGGCCGCTGATGCGGCAAGCAGGCTTCGCCGCGTGAGCGGTGGCGATGATGCAGGCATGATCGTTCTCCTAAGGTCTGTCGGCAGAGAGGGTCTTTGTGGCCTTCGACACTTAGGAGGAGTTCCTCCGAGGCGCCCGTTATGCATTATGATGCAACGTTAGCGCTCGTCGGCGAAGGCAGGTCCTGCAACGGAGCGCCCGCTTTGTCCTTCACAGGTGGTGTTCGCTTGCACGAGCAGAGCTTGTTCAGAGATCTACAATGTGGTCGGTCAAGCATGTTTCGAAATTCCGAAGGCCGCGAAGGGAGTGTCATGATAGGGCCTGCAAGCGACGCGATATCGTTTGGTCCCTTTACGCTTGCCGTCCGCGAACGGCTGCTCTTACGGCAAGGCACCACCGTCGATCTGGGCGGGCGCGCTTTCGATATCCTGGCGACGTTGGCTGCCCGCGCCAACGAGGTGATCAGTAAGAAGGATTTGTTGGCGCACGTCTGGCCCGACGTCACCGTCGAGGAGGGCAGTCTGCGGTTTCACATGGCTAATCTCAGAAAGGCGTTGGGCGACGGCAAGGACGGCGCGCGCTACATCGCTACCTTGAAGGGCCGGGGCTATTGCTTCGTGGCGCCGGTCTCGCGATCGGGTGGTCGCGACGACGCGCGAAGCGAGGCCGCCGCCAGCTACCCGCAGGCCAACCTCCCGAGCCGACTGGCCCGCATGGTTGGGCGAACCGACGACACGGCAGCGCTCTCCGCGGCTTTGGCTGCCGCGCGCTTCGTCACGATCGTCGGCACGGGTGGGGTCGGCAAGACCACCGTTGCGGTGGCGGCCGGGCATCACGTGGTCGATGCGTTCGCTGGCGCCGTGCATTTTGTCGATCTTGGGGCGCTGAATGATCCCAAGCTGGTTGCGCCGACTGTAGCCTCGATGCTGGGGCTGTCACTTCAGTCCGACGACGCCACGTCCGCTCTCATCACATACCTGGCTGACAAGAGAATCCTCCTGATCCTGGACACCTGCGAGCATGTCATAGACGCGGCGGCAGACCTGGCCGCCCGCATATTCGCTTCCGCGGAGAAGGCCCACATCCTGGCGACGAGCCGGGAGGCTCTCCAGGTCGAAGGCGAGCACGTCTATAAGCTCGCGCCGCTTGCTTACCCGCCGGACGATCTGGAACCCACCGCGGCAGTCGCGCAGGCGTTCCCTGCGACCGAGCTGTTCTTGGAGCGCGCAGCAGCGAGCGGTGCTCGTCTTGACCTCGACGATTCGGAAGCGGGGGTCGTGGCGCACATCTGCCGGAAGCTTGATGGCGTACCGCTTGCCATCGAACTGGCAGCAGGACGGGTTGCGAGCTATGGCCTGCAGAAGACTGCGATGCTTCTCGACGAGCGCCTGGCCCTCATGTGGCCGGGTCAACGTACTGCACCGCCGCGTCAGAAAACCTTCAGGCTACTTTGGACTGGAGCTTCGGGCTGCTGTCGGAGTTCGAGCGCCTGGTGCTTCGCCGGCTTGCCGTGTTCGTTGGGCATTTTTCGATTGAGGCGGCGTTGGCAATAGTAACGAGCCCCACCGTCGACGAGGCGCTCGTATTTGGCGCCATCGACAGTCTCGTGGCGAAGTCGATGGTCGCAGCAAGGCCGGCCGGGGCTACAATGCGCTACCGGCTGCTCGATACGACGCGGGCCCATGTCCTCCAATTCGATTCCCAGGATGCCGAACTCACGGATTTGGCCTCCCGGCACGCGACCTATTGTCTGCGATGGCTGGAGGAGACGGGGGCTGAGTGGCCAACCTTGTCAAGCGCAGCGCAACGGTCACTTCACCTTGCCGGCCTAGCCAATGTGCGTGCGGCTCTGGAATGGTGCTTCGGACGCAACGGGGATGCTCGGCTTGGCATTCGCCTTGCCGCCGCCGCCGCTCCAGTCTTCCTGTCGATGTCCTTGCTCACCGAATGCCATCGGTGGACGGCTCAAGCGGTTCTTGCGCTCGACGACACCACACGCGGAGGACGGGACGAGATGCTCCTTCAGGCGGCCCTCGGTGTCTCCCTGATGTTCACGCGCGGGGGAAGGGACGCAGCGCATGTGGCGCTGAACAGAAGCTTCTCCATTGCCGAGGAGCGCGGCGATGCGCTCGATCAGATTCAGGTTCTCGGGCCGTTGCAGATGTTCCATTTGCGTACGGGAGATTTCAGGACGGCTCTCACCTACGCGGAACGCTGTTTCGCCGTTGCCGACGCGCTGGAGGACTCCGTCTCCACGACATTGGCGCATTCGTTGATGGGAATATCGCTTCACCTCAAAGGAGAACTAGGCCGCGCACAGACCTCGCTTGCGGCAGCATTGCGATACGGGCCGAATTCCGGCCGGACCACGACCAACTATCTCGGTTTCGACGGAAGAATCCTCGCCGGCGCGATCCTGGCAAGAACGCTTTGGCTGCAAGGCCATCCGGATCGGGCGGTGGAACGCGCGCTGCTGACGATCAAGGACGCCGAGATCCTGAACCATCCGCTGACGCTTTCGATCGCTCTTGTTTGGGCCGTTTCGGTGTTCATTTGGGTCGGCGATCTCGACCGCGCGGACGAGCATATAGACCGTCTCTTCTTGCGTGCGGAACCCCACTCGCTCGGACCGTATCTGGCGCTAGGACGAGGCTTCAAGGGAGAACTGGCCATTCGTCGGGGCGATGCGGAGAAGGGAATCGAGAGCCTGCAACGCAGTCTCGCGGAGCTCCACGCCGCACCTTACGAACTGCTCACCACCCCGCTCAATATCGCGCTCGTTCAAGGTCTTGCCGCCACGGGCCGGCTCACAGAGGCCCTTGCGCTGCTCGACGACACGATCCTGTCGGTCGAGGCAAACGGGGACCTCTGCTATATGCCGGAATTGCTGCGCGTGAAGGGCAGCCTTGTTTTGGCGTCACTGCGGTCTGGCACCAACAAGCCTGAAACCTACTTCAGGCGGTCACTCGAAATGAGCCAAGGTCAGGGCGCGTGCGGGTGGGAGCTGCGCGCCGCGATCGACCTGGCTACCCTTCTGATCGATCGCAGAGAACACGAAACCGCCCGAGCGCATCTCCAGCCGCGGTTCGAGCGCTTCGTTGAGGGCTTGGATACTGCTGATCTGAAGTCAGCTGCACGTCTGCTCGCAACGCAGAGTTGGTTTGGTTCCGCTACGACGCCTTTGAGCGAGGCGCGTTTGGTGGGACAAAAACATTGGAAAACATCGGAACAGATTTAAATGCCGCGCGATCCCACCGATCGATAACCGCTTGTTTTTCTCGTTTTCCAAACATCCTCCGGGCCTACCATAATTGTCTAAGCGATACGGCTTAGCATCGTCAAATCGGCACGATCAGCGAATCTCGGGTTCGGTGATGCAGTCAGTGATTTTTGGACCTAGGGCTTCGGATTGACAACTAGCGGGTTGGCCCATTCAGGTCGCAAAGACGTTTCAACAAACTCACGAGAAGATCCCGCTGGCGCCTGTCCCTTTCGCACGTCGTCGTATCCGATCTGTACGAACATGCGCTTGGCCCGCTTCCTTAACGCTGCACGGTCCCACATCCTTCACTCCGATGAAGCAATCGGTGAACAAGCGGAATGCCGCTGGGCCAAATGCCTGCACGCGTCAGGCGGTGCAACATGCGCTCGATCCTATGCTAATTCGGTTCGTAGAAGCTCTTGCGATTGCGGATGCTAGGCGCGATCATCTCGCCGTGAGGCTATCTGCTTCGACATCTAAATGGGGTGCCGAAGCAATTGGCCGCAACGGCGAGGTTCATGAATGACACGCGCAGCCATCTATGCTCGGTTCTCGACCGAGCTGCAGAACGAGAAATCCACCGATGACCAGATAGTCCTTTGCCGCGCGTATGCTGCGCGGCATCGGCTTGATGTGGTTGCGGCCTACGAGGACAAAGCTCGCTCTGGCGCTTCGATGTTTGGCCGCGATGGCCTGATGAGAATGATGGATGCGGCGCGCGAACGAAAGTTTGATGTCGTCATTGTTGAGGCACTCGATCGCCTTTCGCGCGATATGGAGGATCTCGCTGGGCTTCACAAACGACTGTCATTCCAAGGGATCGAGATCCAAGCTGTTCACGACGGTACGGCTGACGCAATCTTGATCGGAATTCGAGGTCTGGTGGGCCAGATGCAGCGCGAGGACGGTGCAAAAAAGGTGCGCCGAGGAATGGCCGGAGTGGTTCGGGACGGTCGCCATGCCGGCGGTCGCGCATACGGCTATAGGGCAGTTCCGGGGAGACCCGGTGAACTGGAGATCGTTGAAGAGGAGGCTAAGGTTGTTCGCCGAATTTTCGCGGCCTATACCTCCGGCCGGCCACCACGCGAAATAGCACAAGATCTCAATCGCGAAGGCGTTTGTCCGCCTCGCGGCAGTCGCTGGAACGCCTCGACCATCAACGGCAATGCACAACGCGGCGCGGGGATGATTTTGAACGAGCTTTATTTTGGACGCATCGTCTGGAACAAGGTTCGGATGGTTAAGGATCCAGATACCGGCAGGCGTCTGTCCCGCCCGAATAGCCGCGACCAGTGGCAGACAATTGACGTCCCGCAGCTGCGTATCGTTGATGAAGAGACATGGCGATGCGCGCAGGCCTTGAAGACAGAAAAATCTCGCCTGAAATCGAGTGTGAAGCGCCGGCCGCCGCACCTCCTCTCGGGCCTGTTGCGATGTGGCGGCTGCGGTTCGGGCATGTCGGTGCACGACCGCGACAAGACTGGCAAAACACGAATCCGCTGCTCGACAGTTCGTGAGAGCGGCAGCTGCTCCAATCGTCGCATTGTCTATCTGCGGAACGTTGAGAATGCTGTGTTGGATGGAATGCGTGATGAGCTGAAGGATCCGCGTCTCATTGAGATCTACGTGCGGAATTATAATCAAGAGCGTCAACGGCTGGCGGCCGGTGCGACCAATGCTCGGATCACCCTTGAGACAAAGATCGCACGGATTGAAGCCGAGCGACAACGCAACATTGACTTAGTAGTCAAGGGAGTCATTGGGGATGACGACGCCCGAGAACGCATTGCCGAACTGAAAGGTCGACGCATCGAGGCCGAGGCAGAACTCGCCAATCTTGAAGAGGCGCCATCAACCCTAGCCGTACATCCAGCGGCGATAGAGAGGTATGTCGAAACGGTCGATGAGCTCGCTTCGGTCTTAGCTCATCACGCCGATGCGAATGACGATCAAGGCGCGCTGGTGAAGAGCTTCCGAGCGCTCGTTCACAGCGTGACGGTTCATCCCAAAGGGGCGCGACAGGGTATCGAGGTCGAGGTCAAAGGCAAGCTTGCCGCCCTCATCGGCGGCAACACATTTCCCCAAGCGCGCTATGCTGGGGAACGCGCGGTGGCCGAGGAGCGCCACAGGCAAGATCCCACTATTACGTACGATAGTGGGTTTAGGGTGGTAGCGGGAGAGGGACTTGAACCCCCGACCCCAGGATTATGATTCCCGTGCTCTAACCAACTGAGCTACCCCGCCAGGGCGGCGAAGGCCCGAAATCCAGCTTAAATCGGCAGGCATATCGGCGCGTTCGCCAAGGTCGCGCGGATATAAGGTTGCGAGGCCAAGCCTGTCAAGCATCGAAGTGGCTGCCGCGCCGGCATATTGCTGGCGCCCAAAGCTTTGCCGGGCAGACATTTGGGCGCACAGGCCGGGGTTGAGTTCAGCGAGGCACGTCGCTATGTCTCGGCCACGAAAGCCATGGTCATGAATTGATGAAACCGCGCATTGCAGTCCTCGGTTGCGGATACTGGGGCAGCAACCACATCCGCACCCTCAAGGCGCTCGGCGCGCTGCATGCGGTTTCGGACGTCAATCCGGCGCGTGCGGAGGGTTTTGCCAGCGAGCAGGATTGCCTGGCAATCGAGCCAGAGGCGCTGTTTGCCCGCGACGATGTCGATGCCATTGTCATGGCGCTGCCGCCGCAGTTCCATGCCGACATGGCGGTGCGCGCCGTGCTCGGCGGCAAGGACGTGCTGGTGGAGAAGCCGATCGCGCTGACGGTGGCCGATGCCGAGCGCTCGGTGCAGACGGCCGCCGACAATGGTCGTGTCTTCATGGTCGGCCACGTGCTGCGCTTTCATCCCGCCTTCGAGACGCTGAAGGCGCTGATCGACAATGGCGAGCTAGGCGAGGTCCGCTACATCCACTCGCATCGGCTCGGCCTCGGCAAGTTCCACACCGAAAACGACGCGTTGTGGGATCTGGCGCCGCATGATCTGTCGATGATCCTGGCCATCACCGGCACGGAGCCGGTCGAGGTGCGCGGCGAAGGCGCTGCTCTTCTCGACAATCTGAGCGATTTTGCGCATCTGCACATGCGCTTTCCCAACGGCTTGCGCGGCCATCTGTTTGCCTCGCGGCTCAACCCTTACCGCGAACGGCGGCTGACCGTTGTCGGCACCAAGGCGATGGCGGTGTTTGACGACGTCGAGCCGTGGGAGCGCAAGCTTGCCGTCTACCGCCACGCGGTCTGGCAGGACAGCGGCCAATGGGCGTTCACCGCCAACGAGCCGTCCTATGTCGCGGTCGGCGAGGGCATGCCGCTGACGCGCGAGCTGGAGCATTTCATCCACTGCATCGAGACACGGGCCGAACCGCGCACCAGCGGCGAGGAAGCCATCCGCGTGCTGCGCATCCTGACCGCCGGCACCGTCGCCCATACAAGGTCCTAAGCGAAACGCCGCCTATTCGGCGGGAACCCGCGCCGGCTGGACGGCCAGCCGCGTCAGCATCGCCTCGGCTTCGGCGCCGCGCTCGGAGCGCTCGATGAAGCCGCCGCCGAACACACGCGCCTCGTTGCCATCGTCGGAATAGAGCACGCAAGCCTGACCGGGCGCGATGCCGGATTCGCCGTCGACCAGCTCCACCGAAGTGACGCCGGCGCGGTGATGCAGCACGGCTGGGCGCGGCGGCCGCGTCGAGCGCACCTTGGCGAAAAGCTCAAGCCCGGCCGGCGGGATAGCTGTCAGCGGGCCATCGCCCAGCCAGTTCATGTTGCGCAAGAAGATCTTGTGGGTCTCCAGCGCCTCGCGCGGGCCGACCACGACACGGGCCCGGTCGGCGTCGAGATGAACGACGTAGAGCGGCTCGCCCGAGGCGATGCCGATGCCGCGGCGCTGACCGACGGTGTAGCGCAAAATGCCCTCGTGGCGGCCAAGCACGCGCCCGTCTATATGGACGATGTCGCCCGGATTGGCGGCAGCCGGCTTCAGCTTGGCGATGATGTCGGAATATTTGCCCTGCGGCACGAAGCAGATATCCTGGCTGTCCTGCTTGGCGGCGACTGTCAGTCCCATCTCCTCGGCGATGGCGCGAACCTCAGGCTTCGACAGGCCGCCGAGCGGAAAGCGCAGATAGTCGATCTGCGCCTGGGTGGTGGCGAACAGGAAGTAGCTCTGGTCGCGGTCGGCGTCGACCGGCCGGTAAAGCGCGCGGTGGGCGCCATTGGCGCCGGAACGGATGTAGTGGCCGGTGGCCAGCGCGTCGGCGCCGAGTTCCTTGGCGGTCGCAAGCAGGTCGGCGAACTTCACCGTCTGATTGCAGGAAACGCAAGGGATCGGCGTTTCGCCGGCGACATAGCTCTCGGCGAACGGGTCGATCACCGCCTTGCGGAAGCGCTCCTCGTAATCGAGGACATAGTGCGGGATGCCGAGCGTCTCGGAGACGCGACGGGCATCGTCGATGTCCTGGCCGGCGCAGCATGAGCCGGCCCGATGCGTTGCCGCGCCGTGGTCATAAAGCTGCAGCGTAACGCCGACGACGTCGTAGCCCTCGCGCTTCAGGAGACCGGCAACGACCGACGAATCGACACCGCCCGACATGGCGACGACGACGCGGGTGTTTTCGGGGCGTCGGGGAAGGTCGAGGCTGTTCATGGTTCTTTCGTTCTGCGCGGCGCTTCAATGCCAATGGCCGGAATATAGGTCAAGCGTCTCGGCTGCGCCAGCTTTGCCGGGGCGGCTCATTTTTCCTGCCGGGTTCAACGCGCTTGCCGGCAGATGTTTCAAATGCCGATGAAAAGGCTAACGCCGCGTTCATGATCCTTACCTAACCATTAGGGTCTGCTTAGGCAAATTTTAAAGCTGTGGCGGTAATGTGGTGGGGATTGGGTCTTTGAGTTTTTTGTAGAGAGTACGATGACCGATCTAATTAGACCGCGAGTCAAATATGTTATCGGGCCAGACGGCAGCCCACTTACCATCGCCGATCTGCCGCCGACAAACACACGTCGCTGGGTTATCCGGCGCAAGGCGGAAGTTGTGGCGGCGGTGCGTGGCGGGCTTTTGAGCCTCGAAGAGGCGTGCCAGCGCTACAAGCTCACCACCGAGGAATTCCTGTCCTGGCAGGCGTCGATCGACGAATATGGCCTTGCCGGCCTGCGCACCACGCGCATTCAGCAATACCGGCATTAGATCGGTAAGGGCGCTGATCCGCGCCCTTACGTTTGCGAGGGGCGACGATCTGCGATTTCAGACCGTCAGCACCACCTTGCCGATCGGCCTGGTGGCGAGAAAGGCATGGGCGGCACCGGCCTGTTCGAGCGGAAACGCCTTTGCCACGTGGACGGCCAGCTTTTTTGCGTCGATCAATTTGCCGAGTTCCACCAGAGCGGCACGGTCGGGCACTACGGACATGCGCTCGACGCGGATGCCTCGCGTCCTGGCCTTTGCCTTGGTGGCATCGCTGACATCGAGCAGCGACACCAGAACGCCGCCGGCCTTGAGCACTTCCAGCGATTGCTCCGCATGCTCGCCGCCGAACGGGTCCAGAACCAGATCGATGTCGCGGGCCTTCCCGGTGAAATCATCCCTTGTGTAGTCGATCACCTCGTTGGCGCCGAGCGAGCGGACGAAATCGAGCTTTTCCGGGCTGGCGGTTGCGACGACGTGAGCGCCGCGCGCCTTGGCGATCTGCACCGCCAGATGGCCGACGCCGCCGGCTGCGGCGTGGATCAGCACGCGCTTGCCAGGGTCGAGCCGGCCATGGCGGACAAGGCCTTGCCAGGCCGTCAGGCCGGCCAGCGGCAGCGCGGCGGCTTGCGCGTGATCTATGCCTTCAGGTTTCGGCGCAAGCTCATCAGCCGGGACTGCGGCGAGTTCGGCGTAGGCTGCCCCCTGTTTGGGAAAGCGCGTCATGCCGAAGACGGCATCGCCGACCTTGAGGCCGGAGACGCCGGAGCCCAGCGCATCGACAATTCCCGAAACATCCCAGCCAAGGACAAAAGGCGGCTCGCCAAGCAGCGGATAGTGGCCGCCGCGCACCGCGCCGTCGACCGGGTTGATGCCGGCCGCCTCGATGCGGACAAGCACTTCGCCGGCCTCGGGTGATGGCGCGGGGCGATCGGCGATGACGAGGACGTCGGGTCCGCCGAAGGAATTCTGGATAATGGCACGCACGGGAGACTCTCCTGCTGGTTTGATATGCCACTATCATTTGGATAGTTACTTTCTCTTGTCTAGTATGTACCTTTATGATATATACGCACCTTATGGATAGCGACGATTGTTTCCCTTCTGGCTATGACGCGTTCCGACGGACGTGCCCGTCGCACGCCGTGCTTGAGACGCTCGCCAGCAAATGGGTCTACCTGGTGGTCTGTGCGCTGCGCCGGGGCCGGCTCCGCAACGGCGAATTGGCGCGCAAGCTCGAAGGCATCACGCCGAAAATGCTGACGCAGACGCTGCGTATCCTGGAACGCGACGGCCTGGTCCGGCGCGAGGTTTTCCCGGTCATTCCGCCGCGGGTCGAATATGAGCTGACCGAACTTGGCCAGAACCTGGCAGGACTGCTCAATCAGATCAGAGCCTGGTCGGAGCAGCATGTGCCCGACATCAAAAATGCGCGCGCACGGGCGGCGGAACAGCAAGAAGACCTGGGTGTCTGAGGCGGCACCGTTCGGTGCCCAGCAATGGCGCAGCGGGCATTAAAGCCTTGTTTTCAGCCGATCATGGCGCTGCGGCCGCCGGCTTCCGTGTCGCGCGCCTTGGTGTCGCGCGATTCGAGCATCTCCGCCTTGGAAAGTTCGGCTTCGGCTTCGCTCAGCAATGACTCGGCGACATTTCGCTGCTGGGCGAGGTCGCTTTGCGAATTTCTAAGGTTGTCGCGGCGCAGGCGTGCCGCCTTGGCGAAGGTCGGATAGGCAAAGTGATTGATGTCGGTGATGCCGGCCTTCTTCTCTTCGGCAGCGATCTGAAGTTCCAGCTCGACGGCCATGCGCTCGAATTCGGCGATCATCATGTCGAGCTGCAGCAGCTGCCGCCGCTTCTCGCTCACCTGAAATTGCTTCAGCCGAACGAGGTTTTCACGTGACTTCATGATTCGGTACTCCCGGAAACGCACACCTGCACATATCGTCCAATTCACCCGGCAAGGCCCAGGCTTGACCCGTTTCCACCGCCTTTCCCCGAACTATGGGAAACAAACTCCTAAAGTTTTTTGCCGGCGGTAACCATTCGTTTACGGGCATTGTTAATCATACGGCTCAGGACTTAAGGGCGGGTAAAAATTCTGCTTCTCGTCGCGAAACCCGGCCAACGAGTCCGAAGAGTCACTTAGTCTGGCTTATTAATGTGCCGCATTAACGGTTTGGGTCTGTGATTCGTTATTGGATTCAGCAAGGTGTAGAAAGGGGTTAAAAAATCTGATACCGTCACGGACGGGAATTAGGTTTTATTAACCATTCGATGGCAGCCTCTGCTCAGGCAATCACTGCTCCGGTCCTGGACGGGTCGTGAAATGGTCCGGCAGCAGAAAAGGGGAATGAAATGCGCGTTCTGCTGATAGAAGACGACAGTGCAACCGCACAAAGCATCGAGCTGATGCTGAAATCGGAAAGTTTCAATGTCTATACGACCGACCTTGGTGAAGAGGGTGTCGATCTAGGCAAGCTTTACGATTACGACATCATTCTCCTCGACCTCAATCTCCCCGACATGTCGGGCTATGAAGTTTTGAGAACACTTCGCCTTTCCAAGGTGAAGACGCCGATCCTCATCCTCTCCGGCATGGCCGGTATCGAGGACAAGGTGCGCGGCCTCGGCTTCGGCGCCGACGACTACATGACCAAGCCCTTCCACAAGGACGAACTGGTCGCCCGCATCCATGCCATCGTGCGGCGTTCCAAGGGCCATGCCCAGTCGGTCATCACCACCGGCGACCTGGTGGTCAATCTCGATGCCAAGACCGTTGAAGTCGGTGGCCAGCGCGTGCATCTGACCGGCAAGGAATATCAGATGCTGGAACTGCTCTCGCTGCGCAAAGGCACCACGCTGACCAAGGAAATGTTCCTCAACCATCTCTATGGCGGCATGGATGAGCCGGAGCTGAAGATCATCGACGTCTTCATCTGCAAGCTGCGCAAGAAGCTCGACGCAGCGTCGGGCGGGCAGAATTACATCGAGACCGTCTGGGGCCGCGGCTATGTGCTGCGTGAGCCTGAAGATATCCGGATCAGCGCCTGAACCAGGGGTGTGATCTCAAAAAGTGGGCGCCCGGTTTTCGGAAAGATCCTGGCAAAACAACAAGATAGAGCTCATCCGATTTTCATCGGAATGGAACAGGCTCTGATCAGGCGGCAATCTTCAAGGCGCGGAAGCACTCGAGCAATTGCGGCCGGTTGAACGGCTTCAGCAGGTAGCCCTGGGCGCCGGCGCGCTTTGCCCGCATGATCGCCCCGACGTCGACCTCGACCAGCGAAATCAAGACTTGCGGCAACACCGGGCTTTCCATGGCGCGCACGCGGCGGATGAGGTCCTGCGCCTGCATGTCCGGCAAGGCGCCGTCGACGACGATGATATCAGGCATGTCGACCGCGCACATCTCGATCGCCTCATGGCCGCTGGCGGCTTCGATTACCATCATGCCGGAACCGCCCAGGATACGCCTTGCAACCTTCCTGATGACGCTCGAATTGTCGACGAACATGCAGCGTTTCATTCCCGGACCCTCTTTGCCATGCGGCGAACCGGCAGCGTCGTGGCATCTGCCGGGGACCATAGGCCGATCTGGTAAAGAAGCCGAAAAGCCGTTAGGTAAAATTTTCCTGAAGTTTTTTTAGCGGGATCTTCTTTCGCAATGCTTCATGCGATCAAAACTGCAAACCCATCTCACAGGTATTGAGACAGCGCCGCAAATATGACTTGGATAAAATACTTTCCCCGCTCTTCCGGAGAACTTCAGGCTGCAGAAAGGACGATCTCGTCGGCGGTTGCATGGATCGATATCGTCATGTTGGCTTCGCGGGCCAGGAGCAGGGTGTAATAGGGCTGCACCGAATGCGCGTCGATCGGCTCTTCCGGCCTGTGGCCGGAATGCAATTCCAGGAATTTGGGCGGCACGCGCAGCATCGGGCCGCTCGCCGCGAGCGCAAAGCGCGGCTCGGTCTCGAGGTTCTCCAGCGTGACCACCAGCCTGCCGCCGCGCGGAATGGCGGCGTTGGCGACGAGGATGAGATTGAGCAGCAGCTTGACCTTGTTCTTGGGCAACAGCGCGCGGGTCCCGTTCCAGATCAGTTCCGGCTTCTCGTTCTTCAGGAAGGCGAAGGCCACGGCCTCGGCGTCCCCGGTGTCGATCAGCATGCCGGCGGAACCGGCGGCGCCGAAGGCGATGCGGGCGAATTGCAGGCGGGCGGAAGCGTTCTTGGCGCTTTGGCGGATCAGCTTCATGGCGTCTTCGTCGGCGCCGCCTTCGTCGAGCAGCTCAAGCCCGTTGTTTATGGCGCCGACCGGCGAAATGATGTCGTGGCAGACCCGGCTGCACAGCAGCGCTGCCAGGTCGGGTGCGGAAAGGGTGAAAAGCTCGGCCATCGGCAAAAATCCCTGCAAATTTCACAACACAATGACCGGGCGATCATGATCACGCCTGTCCACACGAATCACGCTCTCTCCCAAGCATTCTGAATACACAGCGCTTGTGCGTGCAGCAACAAATCCAAAATCATGGTTGTCGAAAATGGCGTGTTCACGCAGCCGGGTGCTGCGCGGGCGATGCGAAAACAGCCTTCGAACCGCCATCTTCATGTGGGAGTTTAATGGTTGAAAAAGGATTACGGCATAGTTTGCCCCTAACAGTCATCCTTAACGGCCGCCAAAGAGCCGTACGGGTGCGAGGCGTCGGCGAAAGTGCTCCCTGACGGAGATTGGAAGCATGGTTTCCCGATTCTACGACCGGACTTTTTTCCGTGTCATCTCAATGACGATCGCGCTCATCGGCCTTGTCGCCTTTTCGGCATCGGCCGCGCGGGCGCAGGAATACACCGCCCAGGAGATCGTTGATTCCGGTCATAAATTCTTCGGCGCGACATCGGGCGGGCTCGCCACCGTCGTCGAGAAGATTTTCGCCACCTATGGCCTGCCGAACGGCTATCTGCTCGGCGAAGAGGGGTCCGGGGCGCTGATCGGTGGCCTGACCTATGGCGAAGGCACGCTCTACACCAAGAATGCCGGCGACCACAAAGTGTTCTGGCAAGGCCCGTCGCTCGGCTGGGATTTCGGCGGCGAGGGTTCGCGCGTCATGATGCTGGTCTACAATCTCGACGATGTGAGCAGCCTCTATAATCGTTTTGGCGGCGTCGCCGGCTCCGCCTATGTCATCGCCGGCGTCGGCTTCAATGTGCTGAAGAACAACAATGTGCTGCTCGTGCCGATCCGTACCGGCGTCGGCGCCCGTCTCGGCGTCAATCTCGGCTACCTCAAGCTCACCCAGCGCGCGACCTGGAATCCGTTCTGACCTGCATGATCGCGCCACTGCGATTGGAGCTGTGATCCCACGGTCCGAGCTTTGCCGCGGCATACTCTTGCCGTGGCGCCGGATTTCCGTCATGCGAAGATGGCAAAGTCGACCTTTGGCGGTTGCCATGCACAACGGATAGTCATCTTGGTCCAGTCGATCCTGTTCTTTGTCCTCGGCTTTCTCTGCGCGGGCTTTCTGGCGCTGATGATTGCTCCGGCCGTGTGGCGGCGGGCGGTGGCGCTGACGCGCAAGCGCGTCGAGGGCTCGATGCCGTTGACGCTTGCCGAGATCCAGGCGGACAAGGATCGCATTCGCGCCGAGTTCGCGGTTTCGGTGCGCCGGCTTGAAATGACCGTCAAATCATTGCGCGAGAAGGCCGCCGAGCAGCTGGTCGAGATCGGCCGCGACCGCGAAGCCCTGAAGGAATTGGTGGCCGAGCGGCAGGACAAGAACCGGGTCGTCGCCGATCTTACAACCAAGGGCGAGGAGCTTCGCAAGCGCGATGAGCAGCTGCAGCAGCTGTCGGAGCGGCTTGCGGAGACCGAGCGTGCGCTCGAAAAGCGCGGGCTCGAACTGCGGAAACTGGAGCACATGTATGACGACGCCAGTTTTTCATCCAGCAGCCGGCAGATCGAGCTGGTGGCGCGCGAATCCGAGCTGCAGAAGCTGGCAAGCGACATTTCGCTGCTGCGCGGCCAGCGCAAGGAGGCGGACAGGCGCAGCCAGGAATTGGCAGCCGAAAGCAAGGCTTTGCGGGACGCGCTGAAGGCCGAGAAGAAAAGAACTGGCGACCTGGAAAAGAAGGTCGAACGCCTGCTCGCCACGCTGGCCGATCGCGAGGACAGGCTGGAGCGCCGCGAGAAGGAACTGGTGCGCCTTCGCGAAAAGCCGAAAGGCGGTGAAAGGGCGCCTGCGGTGGGTCTTGCCGGCGTGCCAGGCAGTCAGGTCAATGTGGCCGCCAACGGCGACATCGAAAAGACAACCGCCAAGCTCGATGCCGACCGCGAGCGGCTGGAGGCCAGGCTGACGTCGCTGGCACGCGAGAACAGGCGGCTGAAGACGGATCTTGCTGCCGTCGAAACGTCGAAATCACAGGCCGGAGACGATACCGGCAGCGCCAGCGCCGCATTGCGCGAAGAGATGAATGATCTGGCGGCGCAAGTCGTGGCCTTGACGGCAAAGCTCGACGGGCCGGATTCGCCGATCGCCCGGGCGCTTGCAGCGCCTGAGGATACGCGGCCGGGGAGCGGCGGACGCAGCCTTGCCGATCGGGTGCGGGCGCTGCAGAAGGCCGCTTCGACCGACTGAGATTCCGCAGATCCAAGAGCAGGCCCCGACGGCTCTAAATTTACGCTCCGGAAAAATGATGCAGCGCGACGGCTGACGCGGCGGCGACGTTCAGGCTGTCGAAGCCTTGCGCCATACCGATCCGCAGCGTCTGCAGGCGGGCAAGCAGGCTTTCCGGCAGGCCTTCGCCCTCGGTGCCGAGATAGAGCGCCAGCCGCTCGTTTCTCTTGGCATCGCGAATGTCGATCTGCCCGCGCGGCGACAAGGCGAATTGGCTGAAGCCTTGCCGGTCGAGCATTGCGATGCAGCCGGCGGCGTCGGCAAAGCAGGCGAAGGGGACTTTCAAGGCCGCGCCCACCGAGACGCGGATTGCCTTGCGGTACAGCGGATCGCAGCAGGTCGGATCGAGAAGCACGGCATCCGCGCCAAAGGCGGCGGCATTGCGGAAGATCGAGCCCATATTGTCATGATTGGCGATGCCGACCAGCACCACGATCAGCGCGCGGGCGGGCAATGCGCCGAGCAAGGCCTCAGCGGAGATGGCCGGACCTTTGCGGCCGATCGCCAATATGCCGCGATGCATGTGGAATCCGGCGATCCTGTCGATGATTTCGCCGGATGCGACATAGATCGGAAGCCCGGCAGGCGCTTTGCGCAGAACGTCATCGAGGCCAGCCAGCCGGTTTTCGAGTACCAGCACCGATTCTGCCTCGAAGCGCCGGGCGGCAAGCAGTATGTCGAGCACCACCTTGCCTTCGGCGACGAAACGGCCTTGCCGGCCGGCAAGATCTCGCTCCCGGATGTCGAGATAGGCGGCGACGCGGGGATCGTGCGGATCGTCTATGCGGATCGGATTCATGGCTTCCTCGGCGGACCCTGGCGTCGGCCGCGAATCGGGATTCGGTTTCGGAAGGCATGATGGCGGATCCGAAGCTCTGACCGTATCTCAGCGTCCAAATGGATGCACGCCGTTCTAACGGTCAAATCCAATCACTGGACGCTGGGCCCGGACGCCCTGCCTGGCCTCCTGGCTGCACGGCGATATTTGATTCCCGCGGCGCGGCTCTTCGGCCAAGCCGTTCAATGTAGAATTTTCGATCGGGCGAAGGAACCACACAGGGCCATGCCGCGTCATAGAAGCGGGCTCCTGCTGCGGTCCTGGGAGGACATCGATGATCAGGCTCCTCCTCGTCTTCGCCGCCACGCTTGCCCTTGCATGCGGCGTGGCTCGCACGGCCAAGCTCGATCCGGCCACCGTCAATCAGGCCCGATACACTGTCGGTGAACCGAAGGGTGTCGATCCGACGCTGCTGAAGGCGCAGATCCTTCTGGATCGCGCCCGCTTCTCGCCGGGCCTGATCGACGGCCGCCTTTCTCAGAACTTCGCCAAGGCCGTTGCTGCGTTTCAGGCGGCAAACGGACTTCCGCCCGACGGCAAGCTCAGTCCACTGACCTGGAGCAAACTCATCGCAACCTCTGCCAAGCCGGTGCTGGTGACCTATGAGGTGATGCGCAAGGATGTGCGCGGACCTTTCACCAGGCGTATTCCGGCTCGCTTGGAGAGGATGGCCCGCTTGCGGCGGCTCGGCTACCGCAATGCGGTGGAGAGGTTGGCCGAGCGCTTCCACGTCAGCGAACAATTGCTGCGAATGCTCAATCCGGGCACTAGCCTCAGGAAACCAGGCAGGACCTTGGTGGTGCCTGATGTCGGTAGGGGCGATCCTCCCGCCGGCGTTGCCGCCATCGAGGTCGACAAGGGCGCTCGCCTGGTGCGTGTGCTCGACCGTGCCGGCAAATGGCTGGCGGTCTACCCCGCCTCGATTGGGAGCGAGGAGAAGCCGGCGCCAAGCGGCACGGCAGAGGTCAGGCGCGTGGTGCACAAGCCTACCTACCACTACGATCCGGACTTCGCTTTCAAGGGGGTCAAGACCAAGCGGCCCTTCACCATCGCTGCCGGGCCGAACAATCCCGTAGGATCGGTCTGGATCGATCTCTCTATAGAAAGCTACGGCATCCACGGCACGCCGGAACCGGGCAAGATCGGCACGACCTTTTCGCATGGCTGCATCCGCTTGACCAATTGGGATGCCGAAGACCTTGCCTCCATGGTGCGGCCAGGCACCAAGGTCGAGTTCAAGGACGAGATTGCGCAGGCCGCCGACGAGCGCGTCCAGTAGCAAGGCTGACTTGACAGCAATGCGGATTTGGCAGGGCGTTCTCCGCCCGGCCGCTCAGGTCCCGGCGCGACGCAGCCGGTGAGCCATCTGCGACAGTTCACCTTCGCCGAAAATGCCGTCCAGCATGTGCAGCAATTCGCGCACCGCTTCGGATTTGCAGGAATAATAGATCATTTGCCGATCGCGGCGGGTCTCGACAAGGTCGGAAGCCCTGAGCTTGGCCAGATGCTGTGACAGGGCGGATTGGCTGAGCGACACCTTCTCGGCTATGGCGCCGACCGACATCTCGCCCTCGGCCAGATAGCTCATGATCAACAAACGTTTTTCGTTGCCCATCAGCGTCAGAAACGCAGCCGCGGTTCCGGCGTTGGCGACTAGCTTGTTCGAGACCATAGATCCCCCATACGTTCTTGCTCATCCGCCGCTATGGGGGCAATAGCGTCGAATTCCATAGACTTTCCCTATAGATGCACGCCAGCGATTCAGCGTCACTCGCAAAGGTAGAACATTTCGCTCAAATCTCAAGGCTTGCTTTCCATGCAAGCCGATTAACTGTGCGGCTGTGATTAATTTGCCGATCGGGCAGCCTTTGCCATGTCGACCAGGACAGGCTTGAGGTCGCGTTCCGTTCTCAGCGGCTCGGGGAAGAAAACCCGACAGACATTGTCGCCCGATACGAGATCCATCCCGTCGGCGTCGAACCCGGTGACGATCCAGCCGTCACTCTCGGCCCCGCCGAAATGACTTGCGTAGAGGGCAATCGCATCGAGATGGTCGGCGTTCATGTGGTCGAGTGCCGATTGCTCGCCGGCGGCAAGCTCGTCGACGATCGCTCCCGTCGCGACCAGATCGGTGCGGTCGAGCAGATAGGCCTTGCCGAAGCCGCCGTTCAGGCTAGCGCGCTCCGGTTCGAGCCGGAAGATCGAGAAGTCGCCGAGCCCGGCATAGAGTTTTGCCTTGGGATTGCGGTTGAGGTAGCGCCGCTCGGCGCAGGCGTGTTCGTTCGATCCGCGTTCGAGCCGCACGGCGCGGCAGACGAGCGTCAATCGCGGATGCGCCAGCGGATCGCCCCTGCCGGGTTCGCCGACGAGCAACGAGCAGCGCGGGTCGGCAAGGATGGCGCCGGTATGGGCGGACAGCATCGACACCAGGATCAATGGCGTGCCGTCGATGTCGGTGGCGACGCCGACCCGGCTGGCCAGCGGCGAACCGGTTCCTGGCTCGAGCACCCCCAGCGCGCCGAAACGGGCGCTGCGGATCAGCGTCTTTGCCAGCCTGATCGCCTCGGCGTCGGTCGCGCGGATCACGTCTTTCCTGGGTTCGTCCAAGGCATCACCGTCGCTTTCATTTCGGCGCCATGCGGATGGCGCCGTCGAGGCGAATGGTCTCGCCGTTGAGCATCTGGTTCTCGATGATGTGCAAGGCAAGTGCGGCATATTCCGAAGGCTCGCCCAAACGGGAAGGGAAGGGCACAGCGGCGCCGAGCGAATCCTGCACCTCCTGCGGCATGCCGGCCATCATCGGCGTCCTGAAGATGCCGGGCGCGATGGTGCAGACGCGAATGCCGGAGCGGGCGAGATCGCGCGCCACCGGCAGCGTCATGCCGACGACGCCGGCCTTGGACGCGGAATAGGCCGCCTGGCCGATCTGGCCGTCATAGGCCGCGACCGATGCCGTGTTGACGATGACGCCGCGCTCGCCGCCCTGCAGCGGTTCGAGCCTGGCGGTCCGGTCGGCGACCAGGCGGATCATGTTGAAGGTGCCGATCAGATTGACCTCGATCACCTTGCGGTATTGATCGAGCGGATGAGATCCGTCCTTGCCGATCGTCCTCATGCCGATAACGATGCCGGCGCAATTGACCAGGATGCGCGGTGCGCCGAGCGTCTCTGCCACTTCCGCAACTGCGGCGGCACCGCTCTCGGCGTCGCTCACATCACATCGGACGGCGATGCCGCCGATGTCGGCAGCCACCTTGGCCGCGCGCTCGATACCAAGATCGAGGACGGCAACCCTGGCGCCGCCGGCGGCAAGAGCGCGCGCCGTCGCCTCGCCAAGGCCGGAGCCGCCACCGGTGACGATCGCAATCTGGCCGTTCGGGTTCATCTCGACGTCCTCCTCCGTACCCAGACTATGCCGCCAAGCCACCGTGCGACAGCACTGGCATGGTCACGCCATCGCGGCGATGTGCGCGGCAATCCTTGCCTGGTCGGCATGGCAAACCTCGCCCGCCAGCCTCGCCACCGCGCCCGGCACGATCTCGTGCGCCAAAAGCCGGTCGGGGTCGACCGGACGCGGCATGGAGATCTGCCCGCGCGGCAGCCTCCTGAAGCCGAGCGGGCCGTAGTAGGGTTCGTCGCCGACCAGCATCACGGCCAGTGCGCCAGCCTTGGCAGCGGCTTCCAGCGCGATTGCCACCAGCCGGCGGCCGATGCCGAGATTTTTGAAGGCCGGCCGCACAGCGAGCGGCCCGAGCATCAGCGCGCGGCCGGCACCGGCGGCGATGCGCGTCATCCGTACCGAGGCGACGACGATTGCGCCATCGACGGCCACGAAGGACAAAGCGCGTTCGTGCGGGCCACCTTGGCGGATCTTGTAGGCGGCAAGCACGAAACGGCCCGGCCCGAAGGCCTCGTCGTTGATGGCTTCGATTTCAGGATCATGCGCCGGAGTTTCCGGCAGGTATTTCACGTCGGCAAGGCTCATGGTCTTTGCGTTCCGGTATACGAGGAAAGGTTTGCTGCAAGCGGCAGCGTTCGCCAGTCAGCGCTTCATCAAGCGCGGGCGCTCTTTCGTCGTCGGTCGAACCGGATCACGGCAAAGTCGAACATGCGGATTGTCCGCTAGCACCAATTTTCAGCCGCCGCAATCGGCAGGCGCACCCGGCACGCACTCGACGACGCAGCCGTTGACGATCTGTTCAGCGTCGGGGATTTCCACGGCGCCGCTTGGTGCCCTACATCAAGCAGCAACGCGAAAGGATATTGCATGGGATTGCTAGTCGAAGGCCAATGGCAGGACCACTGGTACGATACCGGGGAGAGCGGCGGCAAGTTCGTGCGGGCGCAGTCGCAGTGGCGCGACTGGGTGACCCGCGATGGCACGCCGGCTGATGGGCGAAAACGCGGTTTCAAAGCCGAGCCCGGCCGCTACCACCTCTATGTCTCGCTCGCCTGCCCGTGGGCGCATCGGACGCTGATCTTTCGCGTGCTCAAAAAACTCGAGGACCTGATTTCCATCTCGGTCGTCCATCATTTCATGGGCGCCGACGGCTGGACGTTCTTGGCCGAGGACGGCGCCACGGGCGACACGCTCTACGGCCTCGATTTCCTGCACCAGATCTACACCAGGGCCGATCCCGGCTATTCGGGCCGGGTCACCGTTCCCGTGCTGTGGGACAAACGCGAGCAAACCATCGTTTCCAACGAATCCTCCGAGATCATCCGCATGCTCAATTCGGCCTTCGACGAATGGGGCGATGCCAAGCTCGATTTTTATCCGCAACCGCTGCGCGGCGAGATCGATGCGATCAATGCGCTGGTTTATCCCGCGGTCAACAATGGCGTTTACCGTGCCGGCTTCGCCACCACGCAGGCAGCCTACGAGGAGGCATTCGGTGAATTGTTTTCGGCGCTCGACATGCTGGAGGACCGTCTGTCAAAGCAGCGCTATCTCGTCGGCGGCCGCATCACCGAGGCGGATTGGCGGCTGTTCACGACACTGGTCCGCTTCGACCCGGTCTATGTCGGCCATTTCAAGTGCAATCTGCGCCGCATCGCCGACTATCCGAACCTGTCGAATTACCTGCGCGATCTCTACCAGATGCCGGGCGTCGCCGGCACGGTGAATTTGCACCACATCAAGTCGCATTATTACCGCAGCCACGAGACGATCAATCCGACGTGCATCGTGCCGGTCGGGCCAGAGCTCGACTATTCCGCGCCGCATGATCGGGCGCGATTCAGGAAGGCTGCGTGAGACCGGCGACCTAGCGGAAGGTTTCGGAGTCCATCTTTGCCCTTCTAACGAGTTCAGCTTTCAATATGGTATTTCCAAATCGATTGGAGTAGCCGAGCGACGTTGCCAGGAACGCCACGATGCCGCCGATCATGACGGTCTGGACTGACATCTGGAGCGGGATTGCGCGTAATGATCCCGACAGCAGAATCAGAGCCATTCCCAAAGCCATTTCTATCAGGGTTGAGAAGCCGACCATTTTCCAGAATTCAGCGCGAGTAAAAAGGCGGGCATGTCGCTTTAAAAAAAAGAAATATGTCCCGAAGGCCGCGACAAATTGTATTACGAATTGGATGCCTCTTCCAATTCTTTCTAACCTGGATGGATCTACCCCAAGCATCATCGTCAACACTAATCCTGTTGAAAACAATATTATTACATAAATTCCAGTAAAAAGTAAGATATATAGTACAATTCTAAATCTATCGTTTTTGTTTATGTTCCATTTTTCCCAACCGATTAGTTATACCTGTCTTGGAGAGCAATGGATGCTGTCATCCTGAATCGAAGCAGCAAGGCTGTTGGATAGGTGGTCTACCAGTAAGGCGATACCGAATTCCCCTCAAAAACTTCGGCAATCCGCCGCAAAGTCGCTGGTGTCGTGCCTTCCGGCAAGCGGTCGAGCGGGAAGAAGCCGGCTTCGGCGATCTCGCGATCGGGCAGTTTCGGTGCTGTCTGGTTGAACTCCTCGACCAGATAGAGGCCGACATGGTCGCGGCGGCTGGCGCGGCGGTTGAAATGCAGCGATTTCAGCACCGGCGGTCCAGTCAGCGCGATGTTGCCTTCCTCGAAGACTTCGCGTGTCAGCGCTTCGATCATCGTCTCGCCCAACTCGACGCCACCGCCGGGCAGGTGCCAGCCAGGAACATAAGTGTGGCGGATGAGGAAGACGGAATTGGAGGCGCGGTCGTGGATCAAGCCGCGCACGCCGAGCGTCATCGGCCGCCGCAGCACGAAGTACAGGTGAAACAGCCGTGCTCTGACGCCTGGCCATCCGGTCTGGCGCAGGGCTTGCTCCGGATCCGGCGCCGTCATCGTCCGCGAAACCGTGAGTGGAAAGCGAGGCGCGCCTCGCCTATGAAGAAAAGATGTTCAGGCTCGCGCATATTTCCGATGTCCATCTGGGGCCGCTTCCCGATGTAACCTATCGCGATCTCGCCTCCAAGCGCGTGGTCGGTTACGTCAACTGGCAGCGCAACCGCCGTCGCCACATGCACGACGCCGTCATCGACACCATCGTCGCCGACATGAAGGCCAGCGGGCCGGACCATCTCGCCATCACCGGCGACCTGGTCAATCTGGCGCTCGACGGTGAGATCGAGATGGCCAAGCACTGGCTGGAGACGCTGGGCTCACCCAACGACGTATCGGTGGTGCCGGGAAACCATGATGCCTATGTGCCGGGCGCCTTCGACAAGACCTGCCGGTCGTGGGCGGCGTGGATGACCGGCGACGGCGTCAGTACGCCGGTCGACCGCAACACTTTTCCCTATCTGCGGGTACGCGGCGATGTTGCGTTGATCGGCGTCTCGACGGCGCGCGCCACGGCTCCCTTCATGGCCAACGGCTTCTTTCTCGAAGGCCAGGCGGAACGGCTGCGCGACATGCTCGACGCCACGGGCAAGCGCGGCCTGTTCCGGGTGATCATGATCCACCACCCGCCGTTGCGCGGTGCCGTTTCGCAGAACAAACGCCTGTTCGGCATCTCGCGCTTCCACAAGGTTCTTCACCGGCACGGCGCCGAGCTTGTGCTGCACGGCCATTCGCATGTGCCGTCGCTGTTCTTCATCGGCGCCCGCAAGACAAAAATCCCGGTGGTCGGGGTCGCTGCCGCCGGGCAGGCCCCCGGCAGTTCGCATGCACCGGCGCAATACAATCTGCTCGACATCGACGGTGAAAAGGACAATTGGCGGATCAGGCTGACGCGCCGCGGCCTGACCGGGCCGGCATTGCCGCCCAGCGACCTGCAGACGCTGGAGCTTGGCGTCGAGGCCGAGGCGTCGATGGCTAGAGCAATTCCAGGAAAAGTGTGAAACGGTTTTCCGTCCGGAATTGCGTCAAAACAAAGAGCTTTAGAAACTGATTTTCATCGCGACGATGCGGTCCCAGAACAGCACGAGCGAAATCGCCAGGCCGACCAGGGCGCCGGCGGCGATCAGGCCGAGGCCCGAGAAGAACGCCGACCAGCCGTTGGCGTGCGCAGCGATCCGCAGCGGCGGCTCGGCCTCCGCCACCAGGGCGCGTTTCAGGCCGGCGACGGCCTGCTCGATGCCGCCTTCCATCATTCTCTGGCGTTCGACGACTCGCTCGGCGACATAGCGCGTCACCTGGTCGGCAACGACCTTCATGTCGGTCGATTCGGCGAGCACGACGCGGCCGATGCGCGTATCCTTGAGAAAGCGGTAGGTGCGGCGGTCGCGTCCCATGGCGACATGGCTGACGGCGTCGATCCACAGCCGTGGCTGCAGGCCGGACGAGACGGCGAAGTCGAAACTGTCCATGTCGGTGGGCACGTCGCTAAAGACCGGCGCGAGTTCGGCGGCAAGCATATCCAGCCGCATGCGATGCGCTTCGCGCATGTCGACGACGACGTCGTCGCGGTCGGCGAAGGCGTTCTTGACGTCGCGAATGGCATCGGACAGTTTTCGCGACTGATCGATCTGGGTGATGTTCTCGCCTGCGTCCTTCATCGGCGTTGCCTCGCGGGTTTGGTTAACACCGAATTAACACAACCGCCGGCAAAATGCACTTGCGAGATCGATGGGCGGGCAAGGGTTCGCTGGATGAGCACCAGCGCCGCCGCCGCGCCTGTGCGAGGACCGATCAGCTCGCCGCAGCGGCGAATCCTGAACGAAGTCGCCTGCTGCGGCGGCGCATATTACGACGGACGGCCTCGACGACCAGGCCGGGCGCTTCCTCGACCAGCATATGGCCGGCTTCCAGCACGTGGTGCAGATGAAAATGCTTCGGCACGCCGTCCGCCTGGCTGACGGGCAGCATTGCGTCGTCGGTTCCCCAAACCACCATGATTGGCATATTCAGCGTTTCAAGCCGCTCGTTCGGGATGACGCCTTGCCGATCATCCCTGGTCATGGCAGCTGCGAGCTCGACAAGTGTCCGTAACTGGCCGGGACGCTGCCGCATCTCGTTGACGAGATCGATCCTATGCTGCGAAGGCCGGCTTTGCGGTCCCGACATGGCGGCAAGACAGGCGTGGATTTCATCCGTGCCGGCAGCGGCGGCGTAGCGACGCAGCAGCGGACCATTGATTTCAGGACCGAAACCGCCGGGCGCCAGCAGCGCCAGCGAAGCCATCTTTTCCGGCTCGCTCAATGCCATCAAGACGGCCACGGCGCCGCCCATCGAATGGCCGACGACATGGGCCCGCTGGATCCCGCGAGCGGAAAGATCGGCAAGGACGGCACTAGCGGCGATCCTGGCCGGACCGCCTCCGGAAAAAATCGAGCGACAGCCCGTGACCCGGCAGATCATAGGCCAGGGTCCGCGCGCCGGGCGCCAGGGAGGCGGCCACGTCGCGCCAGTCGTCGTGGCAGCCACCGAAGCCATGCAGGAAGGCAATCGTTGTCGGGCCGGTGCCCCGTTCGGCAGCGTAAAGGGATGGGGTCATGCAAACTTTATGGCTTGGTGCCGGGATCAATCAGGATGCCGGGGGCGGTCTTACGCGAGGATCAATCTTTACGGGGGATCAGTCTTATGCGGAGATCAGTCTTATGTGGGGATCAGCCGGGCCGGTTCAATGAAGTCTGAATTGCGCTTTGGCCGTGCGGATGGCCAGTAAAATTTTCGCGATAAGCTGATGTCGTTCACGCGCCGGGAGACGTCAGCTGGCGCCGCCAAGGCCGGCGGCGCGCAGGGCCTCCACCAGCCGGTTGGTCAGATCGGCGGGATATCTTCGCTCGACGAAGGTTGCGCGCGGATCGGCTGCGAATTTCGGGAATTTGGTGGTCAGTTCCTGCAGCAGCCTGCTCACCAGCTTCTCGCGGCCGGCAGCCTTGGCGCCGATCAGCCGCGCCGCCAGATAATGCGATTTCATTTCCGTCGTTCGCAAGCCGTCGCTGGCAAGCGTGGCCTTGTTCATGTCGCCCATCATGAATTCTCCGGCGAACAGCCCGTAATCCCACCATGTCGGATGGGCGCTGGCGATATCCACGGCGTGAGCAAGGATCGGGGTGCCCTCGCTGTACCTGCCGGCGAAAACCAGCCCGTAGCCATAGGCGGCGGCCATTGCGAGATCGTAGGGATTGAGCTCATAGGCCTTGCGCATCCAGCGGATCGATTCCGCGGAATCGCCCATGCGCGAATTGAGATAACCAAGGGCGCGGTGCGCGTAGGGGCTGGTCGGGCCCATCTGGATGGCGCGATGGGCAAACGTCATCGCTTTGTCGATCGTCGCGTCGGCGGGGTAGGGATAGTGGTCGGTGACCGCTTCGAGATGCAAGGACGCGAGTTCCGAATAGACGAGCGACGACTTCGCCTCCCGGTTGGCAAGATCTTCGAGGCAGCGGTAGGCGGCTTCGTGCGTCTGGGCATTCTGGTCGAGATAATATTTGCCGTTGAGCACCAGACACGCCGTCAGCCCGGTCTGGATGCCGCTCTGCTCGATGTAGTTGTAGATCGTGCCCGAGGCGGGAAGAGCCGAGCTCAAAATGCCGGAGATCTGGTCCTCGATGGCGGTGTTCGCGCTGTCGCCGGCGGTCAGGTTGCGTGACAGCAGCACGCGGCCGGTCGCCACGCTTTGCAGCTCGAGCATGATGTCGCCGCTGCGCGGCCCGGGCAGGACGTCGAATACGAAGCTGGCGGCGTCGGTCACTGGATCGGGCGGGCTGTCGGCATCACGGCCGATGAAATTGATGGTATCGAAGCCGCTGAGGCCGGCGCGCAGCGATGCAGCGACACGGCGAGCCACGTCGCTGTCGGCCTTGATGGCGATGTAGACCTGGGGGAGGGTTTCAACCGGAGGCGCTGCTATGCTGCCGGTCGCCACCGCGGTCTCGACCGCCGTGTCGCCGCCGGTCAGCAATACCACGCTGCCCTGGCGAAGGATCAGCACACCCAGCATGAGGATGACCAGCGCGATCGCCAGCCAGAAGAACTGCAAATGGCGCTGCAGCGAAGGTGCAGCAGGGGCCACGGCTGGAACGCTCAGCAATGCAGCCGGATGTGCCCGGTTGCGGGCATCCTGTGGCGATCCGGGCGGGGCCGTCGCCGCCGCCTCCTCTGTCGCCGGCTGCGGCTTGCCCTCTGCCTCGGCCTCCGCCGGCAAGCGAATGGCGTTGAGTTCGTAGGATGGAACATAGCCGCCGCGCGGAATAGCGATGCGGACCGGTTCGGCAACGCCCTCGTTGGCGAAATACTGCTGTAGCAGGTCGCGCAGCCTGCCGGCCTGCACCCGCACCACCGCATCGGTCGACGGGTCGAAATCGCCGTCCTTGCCGAAGACGTCCATCGCTATGGAGAAGCCCTTGAGCCTATCGGCTTCGCCTGCCTGCTCGCGCTCGACCAGGTAGCGGAGCAGCTTGCGCGCGCGCTCGGATCGTCCGAACGTTTCGCTGGCAAGCAATCGCTCCAACGTTTCGCGCACTGCGGGGGCGGCAGGCGTGGTATGCTGCAAGTGTCGATCCCTTCGAATTCGGCACAGGTTGAGGTACGATCATATAGCGCTGGCGCCGCCATACAAGCATCTGCTTATGGTGCGATAGCGTACCCACCGGATAAATATCCGGTGGGCTGATGGCGCGAGCCTGGCAGTCCCGGCTAGCCGCCCTTTCGGCCGACGATGCGGTTGGCGGCCGAAACCACGGCTTCGAGCGAGGCGGCGACGATGTTGGTGTTGATGCCGGCGCCGAACAGCTTGCCGCCCGGATGTTCCATCTCGACATAGGAAATGGCCGAGGCATTCGAGCCGCGCTGCATGGAATGCTCGGAATAATCGAGCACCGACATCGGCACCCCGACATGGCGCGACAGCGCATCGAGGAAGCCGTCGATCGGGCCGGTGCCGGTGCCTGATATGGTCACCTCCTTGCCTTTGTCGAGGATCACCGCTTCAACCACGCGCCGGCCCTTGACCTCGGTGTCGGGGTAGGTGTGGTGGTCGAGGAATTTCAGCCGCGCGCCGGGCTGGTCGACGTAGGTGTCGAGAAAGCGCTCGTAGATGCGCCTGGCCGGCACCTCCTTGCCTTCGGCGTCGGTGATCGCCTGAATGGCCTGGCTGAACTCGATCTGCAGGTTGCGCGGCAGGTTGAGGCCGTAATCCGCGTGCAGCACATAGGCGATGCCGCCCTTGCCGGACTGCGAGTTGATGCGGATGATGGCTTCGTAGCTGCGGCCGACATCGGCCGGGTCGATCGGCAGGTAGGGCACCTCCCAGTGCGGCGTATTGGCCTTGCGTAGCGCCTTCATGCCCTTGTTGATGGCGTCCTGGTGCGAGCCGGAAAAGGCGGTGTAGACGAGCTCGCCGACATAGGGATGGCGCTCGGGGATCTTCAGCTGGTTGGAGTATTCGTAGACGTCCTTCATGCGGTTGATGTCGGAGCAGTCGAGCCCGGGATCGACGCCTTGCGTGTACATGTTGAGCGCCAGCGTGACGATGTCGACATTGCCGGTGCGCTCGCCATTGCCGAACAGCGTGCCTTCGACGCGGTCGGCGCCCGCCATCAGGCCGAGCTCGGTGGTGGCGATGCCGGTGCCGCGGTCATTGTGCGGGTGCAGCGAGATCAACAGGTTCTCGCGGTTGTCGAGATTGCGGCACATCCATTCGATGCGGTCGGCATAGATGTTGGGCGTCGACATCTCGACCGTAGAGGGCAGGTTGATGATCAGCTTGTTTTCCGCTGTCGGCCTGACGATCTCGGTGACGGCGTTGCAGATCTCCAGCGCCACTTCGAGCTCGGTGCCGGTAAAGCTCTCCGGCGAATATTCGAAACGGTAGCCGCCGCCGGCATTTGCCGCCATGTCGGTGATCATCTTGGCCGCATCGGTGGCGATGCGCTTGATACCGGCGACGTCCTTCTCAAACACGACGCGGCGCTGCAGCTCGCTGGTCGAGTTGTAGAAATGGACGATCGGGTTGGTGGCGCCCTTCAGCGCCTCGAAAGTGCGGGTGATCAGTTCCGGCCGGCACTGCACCAGCACCTGCAGCGAGACATCGGCGGGCACGTTGCCCTGTTCGATGCACCAGCGGGCGAAATCGAAGTCGGTCTGCGAGGCCGACGGGAAGCCGATCTCGATCTCCTTGAAGCCCATGTCGAGCAGCAGGGCGAACATGCGCGCCTTGCGTTCCTGACCCATCGGATCGATCAGCGCCTGGTTGCCGTCGCGCAGGTCGACCGAGCACCAGATCGGCGCCTTGTCGATCACTTTCGAGGGCCAGGTGCGATCGGCAAGGCGGACGGTCGGATAGGGCTGGTATTTGCGGGCGGCGTCCGGCATGCCCTTTCCCGCAGGCTTGCTGATTTCCTGTACATTCAGACGGATATCTTCTCGTGCGTTCATCGTCTTTTCTCCCGGCGGCTCGCGGATCCGGCTTCAGGCGGATTGGTGGCGAGCGGCGCCTTTACCAGAATTTCGTTCGCTTGATGTGACGTGCCAATTTTGTAACTGGCCAAGGAGCGTGCGCGTGAGCGGCGAATTCGACCGCCGGGCGCTCCTTCAGCGAACCCGGCGATCGCCGATAAGGCCGAGAAGCAGCAGGGTGGAGGCAAGCGCGCGAACGGTCTGGCCGGCAATGCCGGTCGGACGGGACGCAAAAGAGGTGGCTCGCGGGCTCATGGCGGATTTCATACAGGAGCGGGCAAAGCGAGGCAAGTGGGAGCATATTCGGAGTAGGCACCGGCGGCGAAACCGCCGATCTCCCCCCTTGCGGGGGAGATGGCCGGCAGGCCAGAGGGGGGTGCTGTCCCGCCGACCTGTCAGCTCACCGTAGCCACGCCCTTTGGATTTTCCGGCTCGTAGGGCTTCCTAAGCCGGACGCTGGCGATCCTACACACCCCCCTCTGTCCTGCCGGACATCTCCCCCGCAAGGGGGGAGATTGGATGTCGCCTTGGTTTTCGCCAACATTCAAAGTTGAGGGCTGGGCAACTTTGTTCTTGCTTTGTGCCGGCAGCTATGCTACTAATCTCGGTATGGTGCTAATTGGCTCCAACGACCCGCCGTCGAGGCGGGTTTTTTATTTCACGGTTTGGCGTCACCTTTCGCGGACCCAACCGCTCACCTGATCCAGTTGCTCTTCCCCGAGCCCGGCAAATGCGCCAGAGTCGATTGTCGGCGGGGGTGCGATGGCTCGCCGCCGGGAGGGATCGTCATGAACTTCGTGTTCTTCTCGCCGCATTTTCCAGCCAACGGCGCCGATTTCTGCGACCGGCTGAAGAAGGCCGGCGCCACTGTGCTTGGCATTGGCGACGCGCCGTTCGATGCGCTGGACGGCAAATTGAAGGCAGCCCTTTCGGAATATTACCGCATCGACGACATGGAGGAGTACGAGCCGGTGTTCCGTGCGATCGGCCATTTCATCCACAAATGGGGCCGCGTCGACCGGTTCGAATCGCTCAACGAGCATTGGCTGGAGCTGGAAGCCAATATCCGCACCGACTTCAACATCTTCGGCACCAAGCTCGACTTCGTGAAGAATTTGAAACGCAAGAGCCGCATGCGGGCGTTCTTCCGCAAGAGCGGCGTCGAAACCATCGCGCAACGCAAATGCTCCGACCGCGCCGGCGCCATGACCTTCATCCGCCGCGTCGGCTATCCCGTGGTGGTGAAGCCGGATTCCGGCTCCGGCGCCTCGAACACCTTCAAAATCTCCAATGCCGGCGAACTCGACAGGTTCTTCAGGGACAAGCCGGAAGGCGTCAGCTTCGTCATGGAGCAATTCATCGAAGGGCTGGTGGTGACCTATGACGGGCTGGTCAACCGCGACGGCGAGGTGGTGCTGGCCGCCAGCCACCGCTACGACCAGAGCGTCATGGAGGTGGTCAACCGCGACCGCCATATGAGCTATGTCTGTTTTCCCGAGATCAGCCCGGCGGTCGAGGAGGCCGGCAGGAAAATCCTCAAGGCGTTCGACGTGCGCGAGCGGTTCTTCCACATCGAGCTGTTCGAAACCAGGGACGACCGGGTCATCGCGCTGGAGGTCAACATGCGGCCGCCTGGCGCCTGGATGACCGATGCCATCAATTACACCTTCGATATCGATGTCTATGCCGCCTGGGCCGACATGGTGGTCAAGGACGCCGCCGGCGGCCCTTACAGGGGCAAGTATTTCACCGCCTATGCCAGCCGCAAGCGGCACCTCAACTATGTGCACAGCCATGCCGACGTGCTAGCCGCCCATGGCGACATGATCGTCCATCATCACGCCATCGAGGAGGTTTTCAGCCGCGCCATGGGAAACTACGCCTATCAGCTGCGCTCCACGGACCCGAAGGCGCTGCGCCGGGCGGTCGACTACATCCATGCGGAAAAGGCGTGAGGCGATGGACGTTTCCTACCACAAGGGTTTTGGCCGCAACCTCGGCCGCGACATGGAATACAAGCGCTACGGCCATGCCGGCCGACCCGTGGTTGTGTTCCCGACTTCGCAAGGGCGGTTCTACCAGTTCGAGGATTCCGGCGCCGTCTCGGCTCTCGCCGAGTTCGTCGACACCGGTCGCATCCAGCTGTTCACGCTGGACGGCATCGATGCGGAATCCTTCTTCGACCGCCACGCCGAGCCGGCCCATCGCATCGCCCGGCATGAAGCGTATTTCCGCTATGTGCGCGAGGAGGCGCTGCCGGAACTCCTGTCTGTCGCAGCCGAGGCCAATGGCGGGCGTACGCTGAAGCCGCTATTTTGCGGCTGCTCGATGGGCGGCTATCATTCGTCGAATTTCGTCTTCCGCTTTCCGGAACTGGCCAGCGGGGTCATCGCGCTGTCGGGGGTCTACTCGACCCACGATTTCTTCGGCAGCGCGCTCGACGGACAGATTTTCTTCAACTCGCCGCTCGACTACCTGCCGGGTATCGTCGATCCGGGGCTGCTTGTCAGGCTGAAGGCGCTGCGGCTGATCTTCTGCTGCGGGCAAGGTGCCTGGGAGGAACGGATGCTGGCCGATACGCAGGCGCTGGAACAGATCCTGCGTGACAAGTCGATCCCGGCCTGGGTCGACTATTGGGGCGGCGATGTCGCCCATGACTGGCCGTGGTGGCACAAGCAACTGGTGTATTTCTTCGCCCGCTGGCTGGACGACGATCTGATGCACCGGCTGGATTAGGTCACCTGGAGGAAGGAAATGACCACGCCCGATGCCATCCGCCGCTTTGTCGAAGCCACCAATGCCGGCGACACCAAAGCTTTCCTCGAGACGTTCACCGCCGATGCCTTTCTGAGCGACTGGGGCAGGTCGTTCCGGGGCCGCGACCAGATTGCGCGCTGGAACCAGTCGGACAATATCGGCGTGCAGTCCAAACTTAGCATCATTCGTATCGAACCGGCGGGCGATACCTACAAGGTCCGCATCGCGGTCACAGGCAACGGCTTCAACGGCGAGGGCGACATGGCTTTCACGCTGGACGGCGACCGCATCTCCAGCCTGGTGATCAGCTGACGCGCTGCCCGGCCGGTCTTACTCCCGCAGGCTTCTCGCCACCAGCCGCGCCACGCTTGGGCCGACCAGAAGCACGATCAGGAAGCGTGCCGATTGCAGCGCCATGACGAAGGAGATGTCGACATGCTGCGCGGCGGCGGCGATGATGGCGACGCTGTCCATGCCGCCGGGGCTGGTCGCCAGATAGGCGGTCAGCGGATCGATGCCGAGCAGGCGGCTGATCAGGAAGGCGAGGCCGCCGCAAAAGACGATCAGGGCAATGATCGAGCCGACGATCTGCGGCAGCGCGCGGGCCGCGTGGCGCAAAATGGCCCTGGTGAAATTCAGGCCGATGCTCCAGCCGATCATCGTATAGCTCAAGGCGAGCAGCCAGGGTGGCAACTGCATGGTCACGCCGAGCCCGAGATGGATCACGGTGCCGAAAATGAAGGTGCCGAGGAAAAACGGCGACGGCAGCCGGAAAAGCTTTCCGGCGAGGCCGCCGACCAGCGCCACGCCGAATGTTGCGGCCAAGCCTTGCGGGTCGACCGGTGGGAACCAGACGATGGCCGGCACCTCGATGCCTGAGGTGTCGACCCACAGCTTGGCCACCAAGGCTGCCGTCATCGAGACGCAGATGACGCGCAGATATAGCATGAAGGCGACGAGGCGCTGGTCGGCGCCGAAGGCACCGGCCATCAGCACCATGGCGGTGGCGGCGCCCGGCGACGAGCCCCAGACCGCCGTGGTGCCGGGCAGGATGCGCCAGCGGCTGATCAGCCAGCCAAGCAGGCTGGATGCCGCGACCGTCGCCATCACAACGCCGAGGAACAGCGGCCATTCCCTGTAGAAGACGGGAAAGATATCGGCCGAGATCGAACTGGCGACCAGGCAGCCGACGACCGCCTGGGCTGAGCCGAACAGAACCCGCGGCACGCGCACCGTGGCGCCGTTGGTGCCGGCAGCGATGGCCGCCAGCATCGGTCCGATCAAGAGCGCGGCGGGCAGGGCGGCGAGTTCCAGCGCGCCGGCAAACAGCACCGAGACCACCACCAGGACCGGCCACTGCCAAGCCTTGTGGATCCGCGCCAGATGCTCGATGGCCGGCGGGTTCGGGGAAGAATCCATAAATCGGCTCTTAGACCGGTCGCGGAAAAATGCGAACCCTTTTTGGGAGGAAAAGGGCTTGGGTGGTAATACGCTGAACCTTGGAGATTAGCTGAGACATCCATCCCTTCGTCATCCTGGGGCGGAGCAAGGAGCGAAGCGACGCGGCGCAGACCCCAGGATCCATGCCGTGACAACTGTGGCACGCGAAGGCGGATCAGAATCGAGTGCTTCTTGGCACCGACAGCACGTCCTTTACCAACCGAGTAGGCACCGCTGCGGATGCAAGCGCCATTCTGAACCGCTGCATTCTTCGGCTGATGTAACGGCATGGATCCCAGGGTCTGCGCGACGTCGCTTCGCTCCTGCTCCGCCCTGGGATGACGAAGGCGCGGTGGCAACTCGGCTAATCGCTAGCGAAACCGGATCCCCTATCCTCATCCTCAGCTCACCTTGCTCTCCGGTAACCCGAACCCGCCAACAGGATGCGTCTCCACCTGGAACTCGAAGCCGGCGATGATCGGCCGTGCCTTGGCGATTGCCGCCTGGACTTCGGGCAGCTGCAGCGAAGCCTTGTGGCTTTCGGCGTCGGTCCACACTTCGGTCACCCAGATCGCGTCGGCATCGGCCGGGTCGGTGGCGATGATGTAGTTCAGGCAGCCGGGCATGGCGCCGGTGCTGGCGAGCAGGATATCCATCATTGCGTCACGCTGGCCGCGCATCGCCCGCATCTTGCCGATCAGTCCGTACATTCGCTTTGCTCCGTTGAGATGACGCAACCAGGAGTATGCAGTTCGCCGTCTACGGCATCAACTGCCCGCCATTGACCTCGATCACCTGGCCGATGATGTAGCCGCTCAGCAGATCGGAGGAGAGGAACAGATAGGCGCCGACGCAGTCCTCGGCGGTGCCGGCGCGGCCCTGCGGGATGGTGGCGATCATGCCTCTCATCTGGTCGTCGGTCGAGTAGCGCTCGTGGAAAGGCGTCGCGATCGTGCCGGGCGCTACCGCGTTAACGCGGATGTTGAAACTGATCAGCTCCTTGGCCATGCCGCGCGTGATGTTGGAGACGAAGGCCTTGGCCGAGCCGTAAAGGCCGGCGCCGCCACCGGCGCCGTTGCGCGCGGCGATCGAGGAGGTGTTGACGATGAAGCCGCCCTGCCGCTTCAGCCATGGGATCGCCTTGCGCGAAGCTGTCAGCACCGAACGCGCGTTGAGGTCCATCACCGCGTCGTAATGCGCCTCGGTCTGCTCGGCATAGGGCACGCGGCCGAGCATGCCGCCGGCATTGTTGACGAGGCCGTCGAGCCGGCCGAAATGTTGCGCACTGTCCTCGACGACGCGCTCGACATCGGCGGGGACCGAGAAATCGCCCTGGACGAGGAACACGTCACCGCCACCGTTGCGAATGGTCGCGGCCAGGTTTTCGGCAGCCGTACGGCTCGAATTATAGTGCAGCGCGACGCGGCATTTCTGCGCGGCATAGGCAAGTGCAAGCGCCGCGCCGATGCCGGTCGAGGCGCCGGTGACCAGGACCGCCTTTCCGGCAAGGTCGGGGATGACCAGAGAGGGGCTGACAAGGGTGGTGGTGGCTGGCACGTCTATTCCTCCGGGGGACTCTGCCTACTCTTCGTAGGCCCTCGCAGTCCTCGCGTTCAAGTCCGTAAAAGCCTATGGCCTGAGATAGGCGTAGCCCTGGCGTTGCAATTCGGCGAGCTTGACGACGCCGCCCCGGTCGGCTGCATGGAAGCCGTCGAGCAGGTCGGCCAGGCCGATATCCATGCCGTGCATGGTGTTGGCGCAAGCGTGCGGGCTGAGCCCATCCTGGACAAGGCCGGCGAACCGCCCGGAAATGGCAGCCGATATGCCTTTCGACTTGAAGGCGGCAAGTGCCGGGCCGTGCACGACAAGCGCGATGTCGACCTTGCCGTCGGTGCCTTCGAAGTGGTTCTTGATGTTGCCGAGCACGAAATTGACCTTGTCGAGGTCGCTGAGGTGATAGGCGACCTTTTGCCTTTCCTCTTCGGCAGCCGCCGGCTTGACTTCACTAGCTGCAGCCTTGGTGGGGCGCAGCCCGAAAAGCCCGGCGGCCCCGGCAAGACCGACGCGGAAAATATCGCGGCGTCGCATGGCTTCATCTCCCATTTGGCCGGCCCGCGCAAATTGCGTGGCCTCGGCCTCGATCCTAGCATAAATTGACGCCACGTCTTGTCGGGGCAGGGGGAGCCAGCATGATATCAAGGACCATTGTGGGCGCCGGGCTTGGGGTTGCCTTGCTTGCCGCCGTCGCCGGTGCTGCTTTCGCCGACGACACGCTCAAACTCACCGAGCTCAGCCCCGACGGCAAGGACGCCTGCTTCGGCCGCGTCTACGACGCCGCGCATCTCAAGTCGCATCCGCACCAGAAGGTGGCGCGCATCTTCTTTTATTACGGCCGCGATCCGGTCAGCCGGCCAAACGAGGAGCCAAGCACTGGCATCGATTCCTCCTACAATGGCTTCATGGCGACGACGGTGCGCGGCGCCGAGGCGCCGGAATGGCTCGGCGGCTGGTGCAGCCATGAGTCGGAGGACGGCAAAACCGGTGCGATCCGCTGCGGCATGGACTGCGATCGCACCATGGCTTCGCTGAAGGTCGACGACAAAGGCCGGCTGATCGTCTCGGACGTGCAGCCCGACCTCTATCTCGACGCCGGATCGGAAGATGAGCTCGGCGAGGCGGAGTACGAACGGCAGGCGCTGGGCAAGGACGACAACAGCTTCGGGCTCGACCCGATGCCGGCCGCCACCTGCAAGGCCGAGTTCGCGCACATCGACCCGATCGACCCGGCCCTTGGCCCGCCATTGCGCGAGCGGCTGAAGCCGGACCGAGCCTTCTGCTACGGGCGTGACTACGATGCCGCGCATCTCGGCTCGCATCCCGATCAGCTGACCCAGACGATCCGGGTTTATCGCGGACCGGTCGAGCTGGCGTCTTTCGCCAAGGAGGGCGATCCGGCCAATTGGCCAAGCGGCGCCGATATCGCCGTTTCGGTTACCACGCGGCAGAAATCGGCCAAGGTCACGCAGGTCTACAACTGCCAGGGCGAGGGCGACCAATGGCGCTGCGCGGCGAGCACGAAGACGGGTGCTGCCTCCTCCGACATCGCGCAAAAGGAGGTCTTCCTTCGCCGCGGCGCCAACGGCACGATGATGCTGGCCAACCCGAACAGCGGCCTGCCGATCGTCGATCTGTGCTCGAAGGCGGCGGAAGGCGACACCAGCTCCGACGACAAGGTCTACCGGCTGGAGCCGATGCCGCAGGCCGCCTGCGGGCTATAGCAACCGCAATGCTGGAGGGACAGCGCCCCCCTCTGTCCTGCCGGACATCTCCCCCACTTGGGGGGAGATCGGCCGTCACCGCCGCTTTCGCCAATCACCATCGTCGCAGGAGTGAGCGGCGCGCTGAAGCTGCCAATCTCCCCACTTGTGGGGGAGATGTCCGGCAGGACAGAGGGGGGCGCGAAGGATCACCACTGAGCGATTTTTCTCCGCGACGCCACCTCACGCGAACGGCACGGCCGTCGTGCCCTTGGGGAGTTTCGCTTCATCGTCGGGCTCGACATGGATGATGACGCGGACGGAAGGGATCTCTGCCTGCAGCGCGTCCTCGATGCGGTCGCAGATGACGTGGCTGGCGCCGACCGACATGTCGGCGTCGACGACCAGATGGAACTCGATGAAGGTGGCGCGGCCGGCGATGCGCGTCTTCAAATCGTGGACCTCGAGCGCGCCCTTGCAATTGGCCGAGATGATGTCGCGGATGCGGATATGTTCCTGGGTGTCGACGGCGCGGTCCATCAGCCCGTTCATGGACGAGCCGATGACGTGCCAGCCCTGCCACAGAATGTTCAGCGCCACGATCACGGCAAGAGCCGGATCGAGAACCTGCCAGCCGGTCAGCACGGCGCCGACCAGGCCGATGAACACACCGACCGAGGTCGCCACATCGGTCATGATGTGCCTGCCGTCGGCGACGAGAGCCGGTGATTTTTCGCTTCGGCCGGTGCGGATCAGCGTCAAGGCCCAGACGGCGTTGATGACCGTTGCGACGCCGTTGACGGCAAGGCCGGTCCATGGCTGTTCCAGCGGGGCGGGATGCTGCCAGGACCACCAGACCTCATTGAGGATCAGCAAGGCGGCAAGCACGATCAGCACGCCTTCGAGGACGGCCGAGAAATACTCGGCCTTGTGGTGGCCGAACGGATGGTCCTGGTCGGCCGGCTTGTAGCTGACCTGGATCGCCCAATAGGCGGCTGCCGAGGCAATGACGTTGACGATCGATTCCAGCGCGTCCGAATATAGCGCAACCGAGCCGGTGACGTACCAGGCCACCAGCTTCAGGCCGAGCACGACGCAGGCGACAACGATCGACCAGAAGGCGAGGCTGGCGACCTTCTGCCTGGCGGCGGCCTTGATTTCTGCCGCGGTCACTGGGGAAAAGATCCCAACACTGAGCCCTCGAATTAAGCGGCCTTTTCCTTGGCCTTGCGCGGCAGGTGCGCGACGATGTTCTCGATGATGCGCATGCCGGCATTGTGGCCGAGCGTCATGATCGATTCCGGGTGAAACTGCACCGCAGCGATCGGCTCCTTGCGGTGCTCGAAGGCCATGATGATGCCGTCTTCGGTCTCGGCGGTGACGACAAAACCATCGGGCAGCCGCACCGGATCGGCGAAGATCGAATGGTAGCGGCCGACCGTCACCTCCTTGGGCAAGCCGGAGAAGATGATGCCCGGCTTCGACACGCGGATGCGCGACGGCTTGCCATGCATGGGGATGTGCAATTGCCGCAGCTCGCCGCCATAGGCTTCGGCCAGCGCCTGCAGCCCGAGGCAGACGCCGAAGATCGGCAGATCGCGCGCACGGGCCCGCTTGATGGTCGCGGCGCAGTCGAAATCCTTCGGCGTGCCGGGGCCGGGCGACAGCACGACCAGGTTTGGCTTCAGCCGGTCGAAGATCTCGTCCGGCACCGGTGTGCGCACCGTCGAGACATTGGCGCCGGTCTGGCGGAAATAGTTGGCGAGCGTATGGACGAAACTGTCCTCGTGGTCGACCAGGAGGATGTTGACGCCGTCGCCGACACGCGCGGTGCTGCGTTCGGTGCTGGCGGCATTGCCTAATTTGGCGTCGCGGATGGCGGAGAGCATGGCGGATGCCTTCAGTTCGGTTTCGGCTTCTTCTTCTTCGGGAATGCTGTCGAAGAGCAGCGTGGCGCCGGCGCGCACCTCAGCGATGCCGTCCTTGATGCGGATGGTGCGAAGCGTCAGGCCGGTGTTCATGTCACCATTGAAGTTGACCATGCCGATCGCCCCGCCATACCAGGCGCGCGGGCTCTTCTCGTTCTGCTCGATGAAGCGCATAGCCCATAATTTCGGCGCGCCGGTAACGGTGACCGCCCAGGCATGCGACAAGAAGGCATCGAAAGCGTCCATGCCTTCGCGCAGCCGTCCCTCGATGTGGTCGACGGTGTGGATCAGGCGCGAATACATCTCGATCTGGCGGCGGCCGATGACGCGCACCGAGCCCGGCTCGCAGACCCTCGATTTGTCGTTGCGGTCGACGTCCGAGCACATGGTGAGTTCGGATTCGTCCTTCTTCGAATTGAGCAGCTTCAAGATCTGCTCGCTGTCGGAAATGGCGTCGTCGCCGCGCTTGATGGTGCCGGAGATCGGGCAGGTCTCGACGCGCCGGCCGTTGACGCGCACGAACATTTCCGGCGAGGCGCCGATCAGATATTCGCCCTCGCCGAGATTGATGAAGAAGGAATAGGGCGAAGGGTTGATGCTCTTCAGCTTGCGGGAAATCTCGGAGGGCTGGGTTTCGCAGCGTTCGTAGAACATCTGCCCCGGCACCACTTCGAACAGGTCGCCGCGCTCGAAGCTCTTCATCGCCTTGCGCACCAGCTTGGCATATTCGCCCGGCTCGTGGTCACCGCGCGGCGGGATGCGGTCTGCGGTCCTGAACGGCTCGACGACTTCGTCGCGCGGCAGGCCTTCGGTCGAGAAGCCATCGCCGGAATAGTCGTAGCGGTCGGTCCAGGCCTTGGTCGAATAATGGTCGACGACGAGGATTTCGTCGGGCAGGAACAGCACGAGATCGCGCTGGCTTGGCTTGCGCTCGAGCTTGTAGTCGACCGGATCGAACTGGAAGGCGAGGTCGTAGCCAAAGGCGCCATAGAGGCCGAGATTGGCGTCCTCCTCGGTCTTGAACAAGGCGGTGATGGCGCGCAGCACGGTGAAGACGGAGGGAACGCGGCTGCGTTCCTCTTCGGTGAAGATACGACCGGGCTTGGCGACCTCGAGGCGGATGAGTTTGTTGGACGTCTCGGCGATCGTGACATCGTCAAGGCCGGCAAGCACCGTGCCGATCACCGGTAAAAGCACCTCGCCGCGGCGGTTCAGCGCCTCGATGCGCATGGCGCGGCCGCGTGCCGAGATCACCACCGGCGGATCGATGATGGCGGTGTCCCAGCGCGTATAGCGGCCGGGATATTCGTAATTCGAGGAAAACACGGCGCCGCGGCGCGAATTCAGGCCATCGACATAGCCGTCGATCGCCACTTCATATGGCCGGTCATGGCGCTGGCGGGTAATCGCCACGCCACCCGCGGTGACGAAGCGCTCGGCGCCATTCTCCAGAATTTTCGTCGTCATTGCCGTCTCCATCAGCGTCTTTGGGGCAACGGACCCGGGAATGGCTTGAAAAAACAAATGGCCGCCCGGACATTCCGCTGCGGCCACCCTCTATTGTCACGCGAACGCGTTCGAACAGGCCGCTGTCAGCGAGCCCACCACCAAATGGTCTTGATCGAACGCATATTCATGGCGAAATCCATAGCCGCGAAAAGCGGTGTGCGCAACAGGTTTGAAAGTCTGTGGGGTGGCTGCCGCTTTCGCAACCCATGGCACATGGCCAAGACCGGCAGTCCTGCCTAGACTCTGCATCACACAGCAAGAAGACGGGAAGACATCAAATGACCGAGCAGATCGACCGCGCACGGACGTTCCATTCCCTCCATGTCAAGGGAAACCCGATTGTCCTCTACAATGCCTGGGACCCAGGCTCAGCCAAGATCATCGAGAAAGCAGGGGCCAAGGCCATTGCCACCGGCAGCTGGCCCGTCGCGGCCGCTTTCGGATTCGCCGATGGCGAGAAAATCCCGTTGGAACTGGCGCTCGAAAACATCAAACGCATCGTTGCGGCGGTGGATGTGCCGGTAAGCATGGACCTCGAGGGGGGTTACGGGGTCGCTCCGGAGGTTGTCGCCCGCAGCGTAGCGCTCGCCGTGCAGGCTGGGGCCGTCGGCTTTAATTTCGAGGATCAGATTGTCGGCGGCAGTGGGCTGCACGACATCGCCATACAGGTGAGGCGGATCGAAGCCGCCGCAGCGGCGGTGAAGGCGTCGGGTATTCCGGCCTTCATTAACACCCGAACCGACATTTTCCTGAAGACTAAACCGAATGCGCACGACAGGGCTCTTCTCGATCAGGCGATCGAGCGGGCGCACGCCTACGAAAGGGCCGGAGCGCATGGCTTCTTTGCGCCGGGGCTTGCCGATGAAGGCCTGATCGAGGCGCTCTGCGAGGCAACGGCATTGCCGGTCAACATCATTGCCCTGGCGCATGTGCCGCCGCGCCAGAGGCTTGCCGAACTCGGCGTCGCCCGCGTGAGCCATGGTCCGGTGCCGTACCGGCAGATGGCCGAATGGCTGGAGGCCAAGGCGCGACAGGCGATTTCGGGCTAGTCTGGCAGGGTGCGTCAGTCCTCCAGCGTCCCCGACCTTGCATCGGCGCTCGTCCTGTCGCCGACCAGCTTCAAGAGGTCTTCGCCGGCGCGGATGATGCGCCGGGAACGCCGGGTCAGGATGAGGCCCGCCTGCGGCGCCAACACTTCCGTGCGGCCGTCGGGCTCACCGGGCGCGTGGACGATGGTGGCAAGTCGCGCACCCTTGGTGACGCGATCGCCCGGCTTCACGTCGAAGAGGATCGCGCCCGAGCGGGGCGCCGGCATCATCTCGATGTTTTCGATAGGTGCGACGAGCCCAACGAAGCTGCCAGGCGCGGACAGCGCCTGATCCCGGATGACGCCGCGCGCCACCAGCAGCCGGTAGAGCCCCTCGGCATCGGCGCCGGCCAGGGCGCCGTCGACATCGAGTATGCCGCGATATTCGACGGTGGTGGCGACGCGCCGGTCGAGGCGCGCCACGTCGGCGGGAACGTTTTGGTATGGCATGATCGAGGCGCCTTCGAAGGTGCCGTCGGGATCTTCGTCCCACAGCATCACCGCATCGACGCCCATGGCCGCCGCACAGTCCGCCATGGCCGGCCACAGGCTGGTGTGGACGTAGAGATAGGCGAGGCCTTCATCGTCGCAATGCAGGTCGAGCACGATGTCGTGGCCGATGGAGAGCTGCAGCAGCCGCGCCTTCAGCCGCTGGTCGACCGTGCCGTGCGCCGGCAGCAGCGAGAGGTCGGGCGCGGCGAGCCGCGGAAAGCCACGGTTGAAATTGGTGCGCGTGCCCAGATGAAAGCGGCCCTGATGGTCGCCGTAAAGATATTGCGCGCGGCCGATCGGATTAGCCCAGGGCACGATGGTCATATTGCCGATGATGCGGCCCTCGGCTTCCGCCTTTTCCAGCATCGGCATCAGTGCATCGATGGCGACGACGCCCGGCAATTCGCCGGCATGAAGTGCCGCCTGCAGATAGGCGGAAGGCGGCGCCGTCTTGTCTGTTCCGGTGAAGCGGAAGACGGGGAATTCGTAGGAAACGCCTTCGCTGTCGCCGGCGATGCGTTCGATGGATTTCTGCATGGGATGCCTCCGGGAGAAGAGGCGGAACACATGCCCTTTTGCCCCTGGGCTGTCGATTGGTCCAGCCGGCGCCGCTATGGGCGCACGACTCTACCCGGCGCTCACACCAGCGGCTTGAGTTCCTGGGCGATGGTCGGCAGAAGCTCCGAGACGTTCGGGTGGATGTGCACGGCGCGCGCCAGTGTGCTGACCGGCGCCTTGGCATACATCAGGTCGAGCACGCAGTGCACCGCTTCGTCGCCGCCCGGGCCGAGCACCGAACAGCCGAGGATCTCCCTGGTGTCGGCATCGACCAGGATCTTCATGAAACCTTGCGTCTCACCTTTTTCGACGGCACGGCTGACGCGGGTCATTGGCCGCTGGCCGACCAGGGCGCGGCGACCGGATTTCCTGACCGCGGCTTCGGTCATGCCGCAGCGGCCGAGTGGTGGGTCGATATAGAGCGCGTAGGCCTCGATGCGGTCGCTGACCTTGCGCGGATCGTTGTCGAGCAGGTTGGCGGCGACGATCTCGTAGTCGTTGTACGAGGTGTGGGTGAAGGCGCCCTTGCCGTTGCAGTCGCCCATTGCCCAGATGCCGGGCACGCTGGTGCGCAACTGGTCGTCGACGACGATGAAGCCGCGTTTGTCGACCTCGACGCCGGGTTTGTCGAGGCCGAGATCGTCGGTGTTTGGCGTGCGGCCGAGCGCCAGCAGCACATGCGAGCCGACCGCAGCTGCCTTGCCTGGCGAGAAGGTCACGGCGATTTCGTTGCCTCGCCTGGCGAAGCGGATGTCGTCGGCGCCGAGATGGACGGCAATGGCTTCGTTTTCGAGGATCGACAAAATGGCGTCCGAGACATCCTCGTCCTCGCGGCCGATCAGGCGCGGGCTTTTTTCGATGACTGTGACTTCGGAACCGAAGCGACGGAACATCTGCGCGAATTCGAGCGAGACATAGCTGCCGCCGACAACGATGAGATGGCGCGGCAGCACGTCGAGATCCATCATCGACGAGTTGGTGAGGTAGGATACGTCGTTGACACCGGGCAGGTCGGGCACCGAGGCGCGGCCACCGGTGTTGAGGAATATCCTTTCGGCGCTCAGCAGATCGTCGCCGACGCGCACCGTATTGGCGCTCACGAAACGCGCATGGCCGCGATAGAGCGTGCATTTGTCCATGCCGGCAATCCAGTCTTCGAGATTGCCGCGTGCGTCGTTGGAGACCTTGTCCTTGCGCGCCTTGATCGCCTTGTAGTTGACGCCGACGGGACCGGAGAGCGTCACCCCGTAGTCCGCGGCGGAGCGGGCAAGATGCGCGGCATAGGCGCTTGCTACCATCGTTTTGGTCGGCGTGCAGCCGGTGTTGACGCAAGTGCCGCCGACCAGCTTTCGCTCGATCAGCGCCACGCTCATGCCGGCCGCATTCAGCCGGCCGGCGAGCGGTGGGCCGGCCTGCCCGGCACCGACGATGATGGCGTCGAATGTCTTTGCCGTCATGCCACCGCCGCCACGATCAGAAGCCCGCCGACGATCGCCACCGCGTCCTCGATGAAGGCGGCGGGCGGGTCCTTGCCGAAGGCGGTGGCCAGGCGCTTGCGCGCCTCGGCGCCGCCCAGCGTGCCGATCACCGCACCGATGACGCCCGCGATCAGGCCGCCGATGATGGCGCCACCGGTGGCGCCGATCACCGCGCCGGTGAAAGCGCCCAGGACGATGCGCGTGCCGAATTGCTGCGGCACCTTGCGGCTCGGCGTCGATGGCAGCTGGTCGGTGACCAGTTCGGCGATGGCCAGGATGGTGAAGATGCCGACGGCGATCCAGTGGCCCATGAAGCTCGCCCAGGTGCCGGCGACCGGCAGCCAGCCAAGCCAGGCGCCCCAGGCGACCGCTGCGGGCGCGGTCATGGCGCGAAGCCCGGCAACGATGCCGATCAGGAGTGCAAGAATGTACAGCATGATCGATCCCCTCGATGGCCGGCTTGGGACAGGTCCGAGAAGGCAAGCTACCATAGGTCGGGTATTTGACCAGAGGTGGTGTCGCCGCCGGTGCTTTCGTATTTTCACCACTTGTGCTTTGGCAAAGTTGAAACTGGAGTTGCGGCCATGAGGGGGAGCGAACGCACGAAAATGGCGGCGGGCGAGTGGTATTGCTGCCTCGATCCGGAACTGGAGGCGCTGCGCATTACGTCGCGCGACGCGGTGTTCGAGCACAACAGCCTGCCACCCCGGCAGCGTGGCGATATCGGGCCTGGATTGCGGACGTTGCTCGGCGCTGCGGGCGAGGGCGCCCGGATCGAGGCGCAATTCCACTGTGCCTATGGCTTCAACATCTTCCTCGGCGACCGCGTTTTTCTCAATGCCGGCTGCACCATCCTCGACACGGCGCCAGTCCGCATCGGCAAGGGAACGCTGCTCGGCCCCAATGTGCAGATCTATTGCGCCGAGCACCACAAGGAGGCCGCCGGACGACGGGCAGGGCTGGAGATGGCCAGGCCGGTCGAGATCGGCGACAATGCCTGGATCGGCGGAAGTGCCATCATCCTCGGCGGGGTCAGGATCGGCGATGGCGCTATCGTCGGCGCCGGTGCCGTGGTGACGCGCGACGTCGCGGCGAACATCACTGTGGTTGGTAATCCGGCACGGATAATCAGGAACGGCTGAGCCGGATCAACGTGAAGCGCCGCGTCTATTGAGATCGACACTCCTCGAGAATTCGCGCCGGTACTGCGCCGGCGAGGTTCTGAGGCGCGCTGCGAAATGCTGGCGCAGCGAGGTGGCGCTGCCGAAGCCGGCCTCGAAGGCAACCGTGTCCATCGATTTTTCAGTTGCTTCCAGCAGCCGCTGCGCCAGCTGGACGCGCTGGTCGGTCAGCCAGTCGCCGAAACTGGTGCCGATCGATTTCTGGAAACGGCGCGTGAACGTCCGGCGGGTGAGCCCGGCGTGACCGGCAACGCTGTCCAGACTGTGCGGCTCACCCAACGTTTTGCGCACTGTTTCGAGAGCCTGGGTAAAGCGGTCCGCATTGCCGGTCCTGGCGATGGGACGTTCGATGAATTGCGCCTGCCCGCCCTGCCTATGCGGAGAAAGCACGATCTGCCGGGCAAGGCGAAGTGCCGCCTCCGCGCCGTAACGAGCCCGTACGACGTGCAGGCAGCAGTCGAGCCCGGCGGCGACGCCGGCGGATGTCACGACATCGCCATTGTCGATGTAGAGCACTTCCGGTTCGACGAGAATGTCGGGATAGAGTTCCTGCAGCTGATCCGCGTAGGCCCAGTGCGTCGCCGCTCGCCGCCCTGAGAGCAGTCCGGTCGCCGCGACAGCGAACGTTCCCAGGCACAGTCCGACGATCAGCGCGCCGCGCCGGTGCGCGCCAAGCAACGCGTCGATCAATGCCGCTGGAGGCGAGCTCCCGAGATCCTTCCAGCTTGGCACGATGACGATGTCGGCGTCATCGAGCGCGGAAAGCCCGTGCGGGACGCTGATGGTCAGCCCGGCATCGGTGCGGATCGGGCCGTCCTCAATCGCGCAGACCCGGAAGTCGAAGCGCGGCAGGCCAAGCGTCGTGCGATCCGCGCCGAACACGAGACACGGCACGGAGAGATGAAACGGGCTGATGCCATCGAAGGCGATGGCGGCAACGGCAGGATCGGTCATGGCAGCACCAACAGGAGTAACAGCCAATTGTCCCAATTCTTTCGAATAATGTCAATTGGGACACTTTTTGCAATCCCGTGCCGAGCTTATCGTCCACCCATCAATGTCCAACGGGAAAGGAAAACCCCATGTCGCAACCAGCCAAAGGCAAAGCTCCACGCCGCGCCCTCATCGTCATCGATGTTCAGAACGACTATGACGGCGGCAACCTCGCCATCCAGCATCCGCCCTTCCGCGACAGCGTCGTCAATGTAGCGCGAGCGATGGACGCGGCCACCGAGGCAGGCGTCAAGGTGGTGGTCATCAAGCAGTTGGCGCCGGAAACCTCACCGGTCTTCGCCAAGGGCAGCCATGGCGCCGAGTTGCACCCGGAAATCGCCAGGCGAAACCGCGACCACTACATCGAAAAGAACTTGCCCAGCGGCTTCACCGGCACAGACCTCGAGGAGTGGCTGCGCGCCAACTCTATCGATACGATCACAGTCATTGGCTACATGACGCATAATTGCGATCTGTCGACGGTCATCCACGCCGTGCATATGGGCTTCGAGGTGGAGTTCCTGTCGGACGCGACGGGGTCGTTGCCGTACGCCAACAGCGCCGGTTACGCTTCGGGGGAGGAAATCCATCGCGTGGTGACGATCGTCCTGCAGTCGCGCTTCGCGGCCGTTCTCAAGACCGCCGAGTGGATCGATTGCCTGAACACCGGCGTGGTACCCCAGCACGACACACCTTATGCCTCCAACCAGCGCGCGCTGGCGCGAAGCGCTGCGTAGGGACGAGATCGTCGCGAAGACGCCAAAAAGGGCGCCGCAGCGTTGCGGCACCCTTTGCGGTTCGAGCGTTTGATTATCCCTAGAACAGGCCTTCGATCTGGCCCATTTCGTTCAGGAAGATCTTTTCCGAGGATGGTGCTTTGGGCAGGCCGGGCATGGTCATCACCTCGCCGCAGATGATGACGACGAAGCCGGCGCCGGCAGACAGCCTGACCTCGCGCACCGGCACGGTGTGGCCGGTCGGCGCGCCGCGCAGATTCGGATCGGTGGAGAAGGAATATTGCGTCTTGGCCATGCAGACCGGCAAATGACCGTAGCCGGCGTGCTCCCAGGCGTGGAGCTGGTCGCGCACCGATTTGTCGGCGATCGCTTCGGAACCGCGATAGATGCGCTGGACGATGGTGTTGATCTTCTCGAACAGCGGCATGGCGTCGGGATACAGCGGGGCAAATTGCGACGCGCCGGATTCGGCCAAAGCCACGACTCTTTTGGCCAGTTCCTCGATGCCGGCCGATCCCTGAGCCCAGTGCTTGCACAGGATCGCCTCTTCGCCCATCGAGGCGACGTAATCCTTCATCGCCTGGATCTCGGCCTCGGTGTCGGAGTAGAAATGGTTGATGGCGACCACTGCCGGCACACCGAACTGGCGGATGTTCTCGATGTGGCGGCCGAGATTTGCACATCCCTTCTTGACCGCCTCGACGTTCTCCTTGCCGAGATCTTCTTTCTTGACGCCGCCATTCATCTTCATGGCGCGAACCGTGGCGACGATGACCGCCGCGGCGGGCCTTAGGCCGGCCTTGCGGCATTTGATGTCGAAGAACTTTTCGGCACCGAGATCGGCACCGAAACCGGCTTCGGTGACGACGTAATCGGCAAGCTTCAGCGCCGTCGTGGTGGCAACGACGGAGTTACAGCCATGCGCGATGTTGGCGAAGGGGCCGCCATGCACGAAGGCCGGGTTGTTCTCCAGCGTCTGCACGAGATTGGGCTGCATGGCGTCCTTCAAGAGCACGGCCATGGCGCCATCGGCCTTGAGGTCGCGGGCATAGACGGCCGACTTGTCACGGCGATAGGCGACGATGATGTCGCCGAGGCGCTTTTCCAGGTCCTTCAGGTCGGTCGACAGGCACAGGATGGCCATGACTTCCGAGGCGACTGTGATGTCGAAACCGGCCTCGCGCGGGAAACCGTTGGCGACGCCGCCGAGCGAACAGATGATCTCGCGCAGCGACCGGTCGTTCATGTCCATGACGCGGCGCCAGACGACACGGCGGGTGTCGATGCCGAGCTCGTTGCCCCAATAGATGTGGTTGTCGATCAGCGCCGACAGCAAGTTATGCGCGGTGGTGATGGCATGGAAATCGCCGGTGAAGTGGAGGTTCATGTCCTCCATCGGCACGACCTGCGCGTAGCCGCCGCCGGCGGCACCGCCCTTGACGCCGAAATTCGGTCCGAGCGAAGCCTCGCGGATGCAGACGATGGCCTTCTTGCCGATGCGGTTGAGGCCATCGCCCAAGCCCACCGTCGTCGTCGTCTTGCCTTCGCCGGCCGGTGTCGGGTTGATGGCGGTGACGAGGATCAGCTTGCCGTCCTTGTTGCCCTTCACCGACTTGATGAACTCGGCCGAGATCTTCGCCTTGTCGTGGCCGTAGGGCAGAAGATGTTCGCTCGGAATGCCGATCTTTTGGCCGATCTCCTGGATCTGCTTCTTCCTGGCGCTGCGCGCGATCTCGATGTCGGACTTCACTTCGGCCATGACGGCTTCCCTCTGGATTGGACGGATTTGACTAGTGTGGTCGCAAGAACAGCCCGGCATTGCAGGCGCGAGCATGTTCTACCCCTGTCGCTGCCGCGGCGTCAACTTTCATGCAACTATGTTTCCTGCGAAGAAAATACCTCTGCCGCCGGCCGCTCTGCTACAGGTTCTTTTTTGCGCCGGTTGCAGCGCCGTATAGAAGCCAGAGCAGGCGCGGTTCCGCCGTCTCAAAACAGCCGCCTAATACGCGAAAAGCGACAGAAGCAACGGCGCAAATTCACCAGCGCCGGCCGTGCGGAACGATCCGCTACTGCGTCAGCACGTTGCTGATCTCGACCATGTTCGAGCGCACCCTGAGTATGTAAAAGCCCATCGTCGTCAGATGTGTCGGCAACAGCCAGCCGTCCTCGCGGCCATTGGCGATGATGAAGGGCTGGATGCGCAGCGCCGAGACGAATTGCGCGTCCATCGTATCCCACAGGTTCTGCAGGTGCTTTTCCTTGATGACGTCCTCAAAGTCGGCCTGTGCGCCTTTCATCAGCCCGTAATAGGCATAGAGCTGGCCATAGGCGAACCAGAAGCGGTCGTCGGCGCGGGTGTCGAACCAGCCATTATTGTGGTTTTCGGCACGCTCCTTGAGGATCGCCGAGGTCGAACCGATATCGGACGAGATGCGGTCGATATACTGCTTGAGATTGTCGGCGCGGGCATCGAACGTCGCCTGGCAGGCTGCGAGGCGGGCGTTGAAGGAACGCAGCTTGCGCACTGCGTCGCGATAGTAGCTCGGCGTCGGCGTCTTGGGACCGAACGGGTTCAAGCCGAAGTACCAGGTTTCCTCATCAAACTGCAGATTGCCGCGGGCGTCCTGCAGGTCGGCGTCGATCTGCGAGGTGGTGCGGACGCGGCCGAGATTATCGGCAAGCTCGGTCGCCGTGCGCCGCACCGCCTGGTTGATGCCGCGCTGGAACGAAGCCTTGTTGTCCATGAACGGCGTGTGGTCCCAGTCGATGCCGAACAGGCCGAGCTTGTAGAGGATCATCGACGACACCCAGGCATTCTGGTTGACGTTGAAGTCGGTCAGGTCGGCCGCAACCTGGGCAATGGCTGAATTTCCGCAGGTCTTGGCCGTGTCGGTGCCGGCGCCGGCGGAAACCTGTTCACCGGCGGAGCTGTTGCGTTTTTCGAACGTGTATTTGTCGACGTAATTCGGGTCGAAATTGTTCCACCACTGGGTGGCGTAGAAGAAATTGACATAGAGGCCGATCAGCACGAGCACAGCCAGGCCGAGCACCGCCTTCAGTATCCAGCCGCGTTGCGTGTACCAGCGCCCCGCCCACAGGAACGGCCACAGGATCGCACCGACGACCAAGCCGATGCCGCGGCCAATCCACTGGAAAATCCGGGTGAAGAAACTCACGATCGGATCAAGCATGGCGATATCACCCCCTCAGTCAGTCAAGCCGTAGAGGCGTGTGCGAAACGCCACCTTGTCCTTCAGATATGTGGTTTTCAGAACGTCCACAACATGCGATCTCCAGGCGTCGCTGAAGCCTTCATAATCCCTGTAGAAGCCCGGCTTGTTGAAGACGTAACGCGAGACGAAGTCCTGCGGCACGAAGTCCGAGATCAGCTGGTTGGTCAGCCAGGCGTCGGGATGGTCCGGCTTGGCGCGGATGACCAGGAAGCGCTGCTGCGGGAACACGTCCTCGATCTTGAGATGGCCGAGCTGGGCGATCTCGCGCTTGGCGGCGTTGAGGAAGGGAAAATTGCCGTCCCTGGTAATCAGATCGGTATGGCCGTGGATCCAGGTCTGCAGCCAGACCTTGTCGACGTCGGTCAGATTGCGGTCGGGATCGGCGTCGCGGATCAGCGCGCGCACCACCATTTCGGCGCGATGCTCGAGATAACCGGAGGTTTCGATCCATGAGGCGCGCGGCAGCTCGATGCGGCCGGTCGAGGCGAGGAACTTGAATACCTTGTCGGCGTCGTGGATCGAAAGGTAACTCACCTGCCATGGCCGCGAGCGGCGAAAGCCCGGCGCTGCCGGGTCGCTGATCACCGTCGTCACGTCGGGATCGACGAACACATAGAGCCCGCCGAAATGGCTGGTCCAATAGGCGTTGTGGCGGAAGATCACCTGGTCCGGCACCAGCGCATTCTCGCGGATGTCGCCGCAGATCTTCGCCAGCTCGACCATGTGGGCAAGCATGGTGTTGTCGCGCCAGGCATCCGGCTCCTGCTTCAGCCGGTCGACCAGCTTGCCGAGTTCGGCGGCCTTGCCGAGCACGTCCTCCGCCGACAGCACCTTGAATTCGACCTGGTTGATCGACAGCAGGTCCTCGATGTCGTCGACCTTGGGGACCGAATCCTCGATCTCGCCATAGATGACGTCCTTGATCGTCAGCGCATCGATGGCACGCTGGTTCTTGGACATGAATTCGTACATCAGCAGCGAGGTGTTGGAAAAAGCCGTGTGCACCACCGGCAGGTCGATCTGCGACGGCGTCAGGATGATGAAGCGGCGGTTGACCTCGTTCGGATCGAGGTAGCTGTAGTCGCCGCATTCCTCGGCGACCTGCGGCGAAAAGCCGGTGCGGTCGATCTCGAAGCTTTTCAATTTGGTCGGCTTCAAGCCGAACGCGACCATCGCCTTGTTGTAGCGCTGGATCAGGTGCGGCTCGTCGATCGTCAGCAGCCGGCCGTAGATCAGCTCGTTGTCGCGCAACAGATCGGGCTTCTTGGCGGGGCTCATGCTTTCTTCTTCCCGTTCACGGGGAGAAGGTGTCCGAACGGCGGATGAGGGGCGCGAACGCTCCTTCTCCCCTTGTGGGAGAAGGTGGCCGAGCGAAGCTCGGTCGGATGAGGGGTGTTCCAGCTTGACGAATACCCCTCATCCCTCGCCTTCGGCGACACCTTCTCCCACAAGGGGAGAAGGGGGCGTCGGCGCATCTCACGCATTCCACAGCCCTTTCTTCTTCATCTCCTCGATCTCACGGACGGCACGCTCCCGCAGACGGGTGTCGCGGATCATCTTGGTCACCGCCGCATCGTCGGACTTGTCGGAGTAGCGGAATTCGGAATCCGCGTAGCGGTTGATCTCCTGCATGACCATGTCCATCGAGAATGGCCCGCGCAGCTCCTCGATCATCGCTTTCTTGTCGTCGTAACCCTTGTGCATGAAGGCTTCCGGCTTTTCGAACCACTCGTCCGGCAATTCGATGTCCATGGCGCGCATCTTGATGGCGTCGGTGACGTTCTTGATGGCGCGGCCGGTAAAGCGCGGCTCGGCATCCTTGATCATATGCAGATAAGTGCCGATGTCGGCCATCGTCTTTGGCGCGCCGTTCTCCTTCATGTAGCGCTCATAGACCTTCATCAACCCGTCTTCCTGCGGCTTCTCATGCTCCTCGTAAGCTTCCATCACGGCGCGCTGGATTTCTTGCGCCGCATAGAGCTTGTGGTCGCCGAGCGGGATCTTGTGGTTCTTGCCGGCGAGCAGGACGAAGATGTCGATGTAGTCGTCGCGGCTCTGCGGGCCGTCGACCAGCCAGCGGGCGCCGGCGCGCTGGCGTAGCGCGTCGTCGACGTTTTCGGGATAGTTGGAAAACATGCCGAACGAGCAGTTGCCGCGCACCACGGTCGCCGCACCTCCAAACGCGTCCATAAGCACGCCGGTGATTTCCTGCTGGCCGGCGGAGGCACGGTCGTCTGAGCGGCGTGCGGCGACCTGGTCGATATCGTCGATGGTGCCGAAGCCGATGACGCGCGGGTTCAGCACATTGTTGATGAACTGGCGGCAGTTCTGGCCGGACTTGCCCTGGTAGGACGAGATCTGGTCGACGCCGAAATTCTCGTAGGCGAAGGGATAGCCGGCGACCTGGCAATAACCATTGAGAAGGCCGGCGATCATCTGGATCAAGGTTGTCTTGCCGGTGCCGGGCGCGCCATCGCCGATGAAGGTGAACAGGAAGCCGCCGAGCTCGACGAACGGGTTCAGCTCGCGCTCGAAATCGTAGGCCATCAGCATCTTGGCGAGCTTGACCGACTGGTATTTGGCGATGTGGTTGCCGACGACCTCTTCCGGTTTTTTGAAGGTCATCACCAGCGGCTTTGCCCGCTTGCCCGGCGCGACGTCGAAACCGTCAAGGGTAAAATCGTCGACGTCGATGCGGATATGCGCGTTCTCGAACGGGCCGATGCCGTCGAAGCGGCCCTTTCGCGCCAACAGCCCGTCGATGGCGACGCGGGCGAAGGCGCGGGCGCGGGTCATCAGGTCGGCATCGTCCTTCGAACCTGCTATCGACCTGTCGAGCCCGGCTACGATCGACTTCACCGCATCCTGTGGCGTGTCGAACAGAAAGTCCGGCTCGGGCGTGTCGTTCGGCGCCTCGCCGTCGCTGTCGATCAGCTGGAACAGATAGGAGGCAAGGCTGAAGGCGGAGATGTAGGCAGAGGCCGACAGCAGCTTCTTGAAGGTGGCAGCTTCATCGCCTTCGAGCGGCGCGCGGGCATTTTTCGCCTGCAGGCTTTCGAGGTCCGAGCCCTCGGCGAAGACATCCGATATGGCCAGCGCTATCGCCAGCCCGCGCCGGGCGCGAAACAACAGCGTGTGCTGCGGGATGGTCAGCAACTGGTCGTCGGAATGAACGGCGGCGACGGTTTTGGCGAGCTCGACCTCGCGCGTGCGGCGCACCGAGCCGACCGAGACGGTCGAGACGAAGCGGCGGTTGGTGCCGGCAAGCGCGGTGCCGGACTCGCGCGATGGGTCTTCCAGCACGACGATGCGGGTGATGAAACTTTGCGCAGTGGCACGGTGCTTTTCAATTGCCGCTTCCGGAATGGTGGTCAGGCCGGTGTCCATGGAGGATGCTCCGCGATTTGACGGTCAGACGTCGCTGATGACCTGCCCTTTGGACAGGATGTGGACCTTGTAGCCCGAAAAGATCTTCTGCGCCTCGCCGGCGGCATAGAGCGCCTGATAGGCCTCGTGCGGGATCAGCGCATGGTTCTCATAGCTCGACACGCCTTGCCGCGCGGCCTCGAGATCGTCGGTATTGATGAAGAATTCCTGCGTCGTCTTTTCGCTCGAAAACAGCCCCTTGCGGCCTGGCTTTTCGGCCTTGGAAAAGACCTCCTGGATGGTCCAGGTCAGCAGCCAGGCGTTTTCCGGCTTGCGGACCTTGGCCAGCACTTCGCTCACCGTCGAATTGTTGTCGGTAATCCCTGCAGAATAGAACGGGCCGAGCACGACGCGACGCAGCTGCTTGGGATGCAGCGGCTCGAAATCCTTGTCGAGGTTGACCGCGATGGTCGCCGGCGACAGCGCGTAGGCGGAATTCTTCTCGGTGAAATCGTCAAAACGGTGGGCAAGCTCGGGATTGAGCAAGCCGTCGACCGGCAGCGGAATGTCGACCCTCTCATTAAGCTTGCCGCTGGAGTCGACAAGCTGCCGGATCATGTCGTCCGAGGAATCCTCGACCGTCACCATATAGACAAGCGGCAGGTTGGCGCTGCCGTCGAAGCAGGCCCAGTGGACCAGATAATAGGGTCGCAACGTCTTCGGATTGACCGACACCTTGACCGTCTGGGCCAGGGTGAACGGGCCGAAGGTGGTCTCACTCTTGACGTCCTCGAGGTAAAGCCGCTCGGCCATCGACTTCTGCAGCGCTTCGGGGAATTCCTTGTGGCGCAGGATGAAGTCCGCCATTTCCTCGCGTAGCTCGTCGGCCAGCGGGAGATTGGCGAGGCGCGCATCGGCCTGGAGCCGGTCGTTCTCCAACTCGAGCAGGTTCTGGAAGACCGGGAAACCGCTTTCGGCGCGCGAGATGCGGAACGTCTCGGTGAAGCCCAGCCGGTTGCGCCAGCACGAGAACGACTTGTCGAGCCGCGCAATATATTCGGCGACGACCTTGGCGACGATGCCGTGCCGGTAGAGCGGCGAGCGATCGTCGCGCATGAACACTTCGAGGCCGCCAAGTGCCGCCGCGATCGCCGAGAAATAGCGCGCCGCGGCTTCGTTTTCGGGGGTCATGCTGCCAGCCCTTGGGAGCAGTGCACGTGCAGCAATTACGACTGCACGTAATTTGCCGAATTGTGCTTCTTCATCACATCGTCGAAGCGGCGGGCGAAGGCATCGTCGGCGAGCTTCTTGCGGCGCTGGATGTCGGCGGTGGCGACCATGTTCTTCTCATGCATTTCAAGCAGATCGCCAATGTGCTTTTGTGAGGCGGCACCGATGCCGGCCATGGTCTCTTCGGCGGTGTTGTCGACCTGGCTGCCCAGCGTGTTGATCTTGTGGGCGACATCCTGCTGGGCGGCGGTCTTCAGTGAATCTTCCAGCGCCTTGTATAGAACGATGCGCTGCTCGGTATCGATGGTCAGTTTGTTAATCAGCGTCGATTGCGCCGCGATCTGATTGTTGAGCGAATCGACGAAGGTCTGGAACATCGAGGTGTAGCGCTCCAGCGTCTGGCTTTCGGCCAGCAATTCCTGCTCCTTGGCCTGCTTCTCGTTGTATTCCGTGGCCAGTTTCGAGCGTTCGCCTTCAAGCTGCGTACGCTCCTTCTGGCTGGTCGAGGCGGCGATCTTGTTCTCGATGTCGAGCAGCATCGGGTTGAGTTCCTCGATGCGCTTCTGCACGGTCTCGAGATTGGACATGGTGGTCTTGCGGCGCTCGATCACCTGCGACAGGCTGGCCTCGGAGGTCTTGTAGCGGGTGTCGAGAACCTGCTTCTGCGCCTTGAGGATGCCGACGATGGTATCGGATTTCGCCAGCAGCTCCTGCAAATTGCCGGCCAGCGACATGTTGCGGACGCGGTCGGTGCGCAGGCGCTGCTTGCGCTGGCTGGAGAAGACACCGACGAAATTCTCCCAGCCGGTGTAGTTCTTCATGCTCTCGAATTCGGCACCGAAGACGTTGGTGGCGTCCTCGAGGCCGATGATCAGGTCGGCAATATTGCCTTCCATCACCTTCTGCTGCTTCAGCACATCCTCGATGCGGGCGTTCTCGATGTCGAAATTGGCGTCGCCGATCTTCTTGTCGGCGGTGGCGAGCGTGTCGAGCACGCTACCGGACTGCTCGATCTTGGTGCGCATGTCCTCCACGACCTGCTTGGTCTTGGCAATCTCGGCATCGAAATTCTGCAATGTCGCCATTGGGGCCTCCCGCTTCGGCATCGGTTTCGTTTCGCAAACCGCCGCGAATATATGTGCCGGGTTTGGCGAATGAAAGACGGAAGACATGGGATTACAGGAAAACAAAAGAATTTCAGGAGGCCGACCGCAGGATAGTCAGGCAATGATTACGGTGTAACTGCCGTCCGGTCAGACACCGCTTCAACCATGCTCGGGAGCGACGCTCAGGGCTTGGGATCGGCCTTGAGGTAGGCGATGACGTTGGCGATGTCGTCGTCGCTGGTCAGGCCGGAGAAGGCCATTTTGTTGCCGGGGACCTTCTGGCGGGGCGCGCGCAGGTATTCGGCAAGGTTTGCTTCGTCCCAGACCAGGCCGGCGGCGCCCGCGTCCTTCATCCCCTGCGAGTAGCGGCTGAGGTAACTGTCCGCGGTGCCGGCGGTCCGGCCGACGACACCCAGCAGATGCGGGCCGACCTTGTCGCGGTCGCTCGTAGCCTCATGACAGGCCATGCATCTGTTGAATACCTTCTTGCCGAGAGCGGCATCGCCGTCGGCATGCGCGGCAAGAGCGCCGACAATGAGGAAAGCAGCAGCAGACGAAATGGCTCGAAGCATGGGAACTCCCGACGGCTCTGGCTGAGAGGTTTTGAAATAGGAAGCAGGCCTTAACAAGCGCCGCACGATGGCGCGATTGGCGAACGAATGTCGGCCGAGAGGTCGGATGAAAGCAATAGCGCTGGTTCAGGCTTTGGTGAAGCCGATGAAATCGTCGGGCACGGCGCGGCCCACTTCTTCTTCCCAATGGCGGCGGCAGAGCGAGACATAGACATCCTTGCCGATCGCCACCTGTTCGCCCTGTTTCGCCACCTTGCCGTCGGCGCCGAGGCGCACCACCATCGTCGCCTTGCGGCCGCAACGGCAGATGGTGCGCACCTCGCGCAGGTCGTCGGCGATCGCCAGCAGGGCGCGCGAGCCGGAAAACAGCTTGCCCTGAAAATCGGTGCGCAGGCCGTAGCACATGACAGGGATGTTCAGCCGGTCGGCGATGCGGGCGAGTTGCCAGACCTGCTCCTCTTCGAGGAATTGCGCCTCGTCGACGAAGACGCAATGGACCGTGGCGTGGTCGTGATGCTCGGCGACCCGGGCAAACAGATCGTCGCCGTCGCGAAACATCTCGGCTTCCGTCTCCAGGCCGATGCGCGACGAGATCAGCCCGGTATCGCCCTTGCGGTAGTGGCCGGCGATGAACAGCATCGTCGTCATGCCGCGCTCGCAGTAATTGTACGAGGCCTGTAACAGCATCGTCGTCTTGCCGGCATTCATCGTCGCATAATGGAAGTACAGCTTGGCCATGCCGTCCTTTTAAGCCGAGTTGCAACAAAGCGGGGAGGGGGAGCGCCTACATTCCACCGGGAAAAGGCGACTTCCATCCGGAAAGCGGCGGGCGTGTCGCTGATCGGCCAGCCTGCGCCGTTGTTCGTGATTGCCTTAGTGCTTGAAACCGCAGCAGAATGATGTTTGGCTGGCGTGACAAGGCGGAGATAAAACCGTCGCTTCGCTTCACCGAGAACTGAAATGGGAGAATTTTCATGTCGCGTATGAGTTCATTCGTCGCCGGCCTCGGCCTGGCGGCTTTTCTATCCACGACTGGGGCCTTTGCCGGCGATCCGGAAAGCTGCAAGACGGTGCGTCTGTCCGATGTCGGCTGGACCGACATCCAGGCGACCACCGGCGTCGCCTCGGTGCTGCTCACGGCGCTCGGCTACGAGCCGCAGGTGATCCAGCTTTCGGTGCCGGTGACCTATGCATCCCTGAAGAACAAAGACCTCGACGTGTTCCTTGGAAACTGGATGCCGTCGATGACAAACGACATCAAGGACTATACCGCCGAAGGCTCGGTCGAGACCGTCAGCGAAAACCTCAGCGGTGCCGGCTACGGCATCGTCGTTCCGACCTATGTCGCCGATGCCGGTGTCAAGACGCTGACCGATCTCGGCAAGTTCAAGGACAAGTTCGACGGCAAGATCTACGGTATCGAGGCCGGCAATGACGGCAACCGCATCATTCTCGATATGATCAAGGATCCGAAGACTAATCTCGAAGGCTTCGAACTGGTCGAATCTTCCGAGGCCGGCATGCTCACCCAGGCCGAGCAGTCGATGAAGAACAATGAATGGATCGCCTTCCTCGGCTGGACGCCGCATCCGGTGATGGGCGCCATGAAGATCACCTATCTCGAGGGGATGGGCGATAGCGGCTTTGGCGCTGCCACCGTGCATACCAATGTGCGCAAGGGCTACATTAGCGAATGCCCCAATGCCGGCAAGTTCATCGCCAACCTGAAGTTCAACCTGGACATGGAAGGCGAGATGATGGACGCGATCCTGAAGGGCGGCGACGCCAATACGGTCGCGACCGACTGGCTGAAGAAGCACCCGGACGCGGTCGCTCCCTGGATCGCCGGCGTCACCACCTTCGACGGCGGCGATGCGGCGGCTGCGGTGAAAACGGCGCTCGGAAGCTGACCCGACCATCTGGCATGACGAGACAAGGGGCCGCCACGGTAGAAATGGCTGCCCTTTTTCATATCCTGTGACAAGATGACCCTCCGGCAAGGACGGCGCCGGCAGAAGAGGGGCTAGATGGATCCGATCTCCAAATTCCTGGTCAGCTACAAGATTCCCATAGGGGCGTGGGGGAAGGCGTTTTTCGGCTTTCTCACCGATAATTTCGACACCGTCTTCAGGGCTTTTTCCAACAGCCTCAACTTCCTGCTCGACGGCATCGTCGACGGGCTGCTGCTGCTGCCGCCGGTTCTGCTGATCGCGCTGATCGCTCTGCTCGCCTATTTCCTGCAGCGCTCGAAAGGACTGGCCCTGGCGGTGTTCATCGGTTTGCTGTTCATCCTCAACCAGAATCTGTGGAAGCAGACAGTGGAGACGCTGGTGCTGGTGGTTGCCGCCGCCGCCGTGTCGATGGCCATCGGCGTGCCGCTCGGCATCTGGGCCGCGCACAAGCCGAAGATCTATCGCGTCATGCTGCCGGTACTTGACCTGATGCAGACGCTGCCGACCTTCGTCTACCTGATCCCCGTGCTGACCCTGTTCGGCCTCGGCAACGCGCCCGGCCTGATCGTCACCATCATCTTCGTCATCCCGACCTCGGTCCGGCTCACCCATCTTGGCGTCACCTCGGTGCCGAAATCGATCGTCGAGGCGGGCGAAGCTTTCGGCGCCACCAAGCGCCAGCTATTGTGGAAGGTGGAGCTGCCTTCGGCACTGCCGACCATCATGGCTGGGCTGACCCAATCGATCATGCTGTCGCTGTCGATGGTGGTGTTCGCCGCCCTGATCGGCGCCGGCGGGCTCGGTACGGAAATCAACCGGGCGCTCGGGTCGCGCAGGATCGACCTCGGGCTTGAGGCAGGGTTGGCCATCGTCGTGCTCGCCATCGTGCTCGACCGGATGACGCGCATCGGCGTGGGAGGCAAGAAATGACCGTCGCCGTCGATTTCAGGAATGTCGATATCGTCTTCGGCGCCGACCAGGCAGGCTCGCTGGCGCTGATCGACAGTGGTGCCACCCGAGCCGAGATCCTCGAACAGACCGGCAACGTACTGGGCTGCGCCGGCGCCAGCCTCACCGTGAACGAGGGCGAGATCTCGGTGCTGATGGGGCTTTCCGGCTCCGGCAAATCGACGCTGCTCAGAGCCGTCAACCGGCTGAACGTCGTCTCGCGCGGTCAGGTGCTGGTCAAGGACGGCGATGGTACGGTCGACGTCGTCACCTGCGACGAGGCGACGCTTCGGCGGCTGCGGCAGAAGCAGGTGGCGATGGTGTTCCAGCAGTTCGGCCTGCTGCCGTGGCGCACCGTGGAGGACAATGTCGGCCTTGGCCTCGAGCTCGCCGGGGTACCCGAAGCCGAGCGCAAGGAGCGGGTGAACAGGCAGCTGAAGCTGGTTCATCTCGACCAGTGGTCGAAAAAATACGCGCATGAGCTTTCCGGCGGCATGCAGCAGCGCGTCGGCCTGGCGCGCGCCTTTGCCACCGAGGCGCCGATCCTGTTGATGGACGAGCCGTTCTCGGCGCTCGATCCGCTGATCCGGACCAAGCTGCAGGACGAGTTGCTGCAGCTCCAGGCCGAGCTGAAGAAGACCATTATCTTCGTCAGCCACGACCTCGAGGAGGCGCTGAAGATCGGCACCCACATCACCATCATGGAGGGCGGGCGTATCGTGCAGACCGGCGCGCCGGAAGACATCGTGCTGCGGCCTGCCAACGACTATGTCCGCGACTTCATCGCCAATGTGAACCCGCTCTCGGTGCTGACCGCCTGGAACGTCATGCGCGACCGCCGCGACCTCGAGCACGGCGAGAACGGCTGGGTGTGGCTCGACCGGCGCAAGACGACGCGCTTCAAGATCGACGAGCATGGGCTGGTGGCGGCGGCCGAGCGCGACGGCAAGCCGGCGGTATGGGTGTCCTGCGCCGATGTCGAAGCCCAGCCGGAGGAGACTGCGCAGGTGTTCTGGGCCAATCCCGGCACCTCGCTGAAGACCGTGATGCTGGCCATGCATCGCTCGCAGACCGCACCGGTGGCGCTGTTCGACGACCAGTCGCGCTTCGTCGGCGCTATCGGCGTCAGGGATGTGCTGAGCGCGGTGCTGCGAAGATAGCTTTTTTCCTTGGGGAGAGAACCAAGATCAAACGCCGGCTTAGCCCGATACCGCATGCTAAACCGCCAGCGGCAGGCGCAACTCCGTCAGCAGGCCGCCATCGGGATGGTTGGACAGGCTGACTTCACCGCCGGCGGCGCGGGCGATGTTGCGGGCGATGGTCAAGCCGAGGCCGAGGCCGCCGGTCTGGCGGTTGCGCGATTGTTCCAGGCGCACGAACGAGCCGAACACGGCGTCGAGCTCGGCCTGCGGTATGCCCGGACCGTCGTCGCGGATCGCCAGCGTAATTGTCTTGCCTGATTGACGCAGGCTGAGATGCGCCCTCTTGCCATAGGTCACCGCGTTCTGGACGAGGTTGGTGACGCAGCGCCGGAGCGCGACCGGCCGCGCCACGCAGATCAGGCCGCGCGAGCGCGCGTCCTCATTGTCGAAGGAGACCTCGTCGAAGCCGTCGGCGATCGATTCCACCAGCGACCAGAAATCGATCCTCTCGCTCTTTTCCTCGGTCACCTCGAAAGTGGCGAAGTCGATGACCGAGCTGGCAATGCCTTCGATGTCGGCGAGGTCGTGCGCCAGTGCGGTGCGGACGGTCGAATTCCTAAGCAATTCGAGGCGCAGCCGCATCCTGGTCAGCGGCGTGCGCAGGTCGTGCGCCAGTGCGGCCGCAAGATGCTCGCGGTCCTCGACATAGGCGCGCAGCCTCGCCTGCATGGCATTGACCGCCTTTGCCGCGGTACGCACCTCGCGGCTGCCGCTCTCGGCGATCGGCGGGCTCTTCAGGTCCTCGCCGATCCGCTTCACCGCGGTCTCCATCATCCGGTAGGGCGCCGTCAGCCGGCGCAGCGACCAGATCGAGGAAGCCACCACCAGCCCGGCGATCAAGGCATAGAGCGGCAGGCTGTCGAAGCTCAGTATCGGCCCGGCCGGTGTGTTCGGCTCGGTGAAGTTCAGCCATTGGCCGTCGGCAAAGCGAAGCGAGGCGGTCAGCTTGTCGCTCTGGGCGAAATCGGCCGCCAGTACCAGCAGGTCGCGCTCGACCTGGCCGATATCGGGACCGGCGACCGTCCCACCGGGAGCGTCGGCTTCGTGCGTTGCCGGGTCGCGGCGGACCCGCGCGTCGGTGATGCCGAACTTCGATAGCCGGCCGACCAATATGTCTTCCAATTCGGCCAGTTCGTCGTCGCCGGCTATCGAGGAAGTAACAGCGGGCGTGTTGGAAACGGTGAGCGCATAAGTGGCGTTGAACAGGCCGGAGGCCGTCGCCTTGCGCTGTTCCGGCGTAGCGTCATGCATCAGCTGTACCAGCGAGAAGGCGCGGTCGTTGAGCCGGTAGAGATCGACGACGTCATTGGCGGCGGCACGGTCGCGCGAAACGATGTAGAGGGTCGCGATCTGGCTGATCAACAGGCCGGCGATGACGATGAGCAGCACCCAGACCGGCAGCGTTTGCGGCAGGATGCGTCTCATTCGGAGGTCGTCTCAGGCAGAAACTGATAGCCGCCGCTGCGCACGGTCAGGATCAGCTTCGGCGTTTTCGGGTCGTCCTCCATCTTGCGCCGCAGCCGGCTGACCAGAATGTCGACGCTGCGGTCGAAGCTGTAGCCGCTGTCGCCGCCGGACAGCTCGATGAGCTGCTCGCGGCTCAGTACGCGCTGCGCGCTCTTGACGAAGGTCTGCAGGAGATTGAATTCGGCCATCGTCAGCTCGATCCTGACGTCGCCCGGCGCCATCAGCCGGCGGCGCGAACAGTCCATGGTCCAGCCGGCGAAACGGTAGACCTGGCGCGACGTGGGCCGTCGCGGCTCGGCGGCGCCGTTGCGCCTCAGCACGGCACGGATGCGTGCCAACAGCTCGCGCGGATCGAAGGGTTTCGGCACGTAGTCGTCGGCGCCCATCTCCAGGCCAACGACCCGGTCGGTAGTTTCGGTAACCGCGGTCAGCATGATGATCGGTGTCGAATAATTGGCGCGCAACTCGCGGCAGAGTTCCAGCCCGCTCTTGCCGGGCAGCATGACGTCCAGGACGATCAGGTCGACCTGGGCGCGGCGCAGGATGGTCTCCATCTCGGTGCCGTCGGCGGCGACTGATGTATGCAGCCCTCGCTTCTGGAAAAATTCCTGAAGCAGGTCGCGAATGCCCTTGTCGTCGTCGACGATCAGTATGTGGGGGTCGGATTTCACAGGGAACCTGTCATTTGTGGATCGCCCAAGCGGTGCTTCGGCCGTCAGCCAGACGATAGAATTCAGGCCATAAGTTGGCCAGTGAAGATCGGCAGCCCGATCCGGGCTGCCCAGAAACAATCCAGAAACAAAATTCTACAATCCGGAAAAACTGCCGAAAAAAATCAAGGGCATAAGTGGTGCCGTGGCGGTCAGGTCATCGGCTGCGACACGCGTTACGGGATTACGGATAGACCAATGCAAAGGTTCTCGATCAGTCTGATGGGTGCGTTGCTTTCCATTTCGCTCGTCACGGCCGCGGTTGAACAAGCCGATGCAAAACTGGCCGATGCAAAGGTGGCCAATGCAAAGGCGGCCGATGCAAAGGTGGCGACCACCCGCAGCGAGCGTTGCATCGATCTGAACCGCCAGTTTGACGAAGCCCTCGAAACCCATGCCGCGGCAACGCAGGTCACCGCGGCGAAAGCACTTCAAAGAAAGGGAAACCGGTTCTGCGCCAACAAGAAACAGGCACAGGGAATCCGGATGCTCGCAAATGCTTTGAAGCTGCTTGGTGTCACACCGATCGACCCGGTTCAGTGATGCTCAAACCGACCTGCACAAACAAGGAAATGAAACCATGAAAAAGTCCCTCCTCTCCGCTCTCGGTCTCGCCGTCGCGCTTGCTTTCTCGATGCCGGTCCTCGGCAACGCCGCTGCCACGACCGTTGCTCCCGCCGCCACGACGACAGCGGCTGCCCCGGCGAAGGCGCCGATGAAGAAGGTTGTCTCCAAGACGACCGCCAAGAAGGTCTGCAGGGTTACCAAGACGCACAAGTGCCCGGTTAAGCACACCGTCAAGAAGACCGCCCCCAAGGCTTGAACCACGCTTACCTAGAGCGGTTCATCGTTTCACGGAACGCCGAACCGCTGCATGTCTTTGTTTTTGCGCAATTCCGGACGAAAACCGTTTCACACTTTTCCTGGAATTGCCCTAGACTACAAGGCCGCTCCAGCCGCAATCTGGTTGGAGCGGCCTTCTGGTGTCGCATACGCATCCGATATCCCGCGTCGCATAACCCGGTCGCAATCCCGTCCCGCCGAGGCATCCGCATGAACGAGCGCGTCGAGCCCGTTTTGTTCGCGCCCAGGATTTTCCGTGGATTGGAGCTACATCGCCATCTGGCGGACCCGATTGCTGATTGTGCTCATCGGCTCGGTGTTGGTCGTCGCCTGGCTGGCCACCGCATGGAGGGAACGCCGGCCGCAGGCTGCCGGGCCTCGTCCCGATGCGCCGCCCGCCGCACCAAGGCGGCAAGTCCACGACCGTCGCATCTTCGGCCGCCAGGACCGTTGAACGCCAGGCGATAGCTCCCACATAGATTGCGAATGACCGCGCCGATCGTAATCCCTGCGCGGTTGAAAAATGGACGGCCGCTTTCGCACATGTCAAAATGAAAGCGAGTTGTCGCGCAGCTACCGGTCCCATGCCAGAAATCACGACAAAACCTCGCACCAAGGCCCAGCCGAAGGTAGAACGGCCGAAGCTCTACAAGGTCATCCTGGTCAATGACGATTTCACGCCGCGTGAGTTCGTGGTGACAGTGCTGAAGGGCGAATTCAAGCTGAGCGAAGACCAGGCGCATAGGATAATGATCACCGCGCACCGGCGCGGCGTCTGCGTTGTCGCCGTCTTCACCAGGGATGTCGCCGAGACCAAGGCGGCGCGGGCAACCGATGCCGGCAAGGCCAAGGGCTACCCGCTGATGTTCACGACGGAGCCGGAGGAGTAGGTCTGGTTCTCCCATCTGCCACGGGTGGGAAGCGGTGCAGCTACCGCCCTTCGCGGTACCACATCGAGCCCATCGCCAGAAGCAGCAGGCCGAGCCCCAAAAAGCCACCGAAGAGCGGCACGCGCGAGACGGCCTTGAGCACGCTGTCATCGGTGGTGCGCAGGCCGATCCAGTCATTGCCTGAGGCCGCGCCCGAGGAACGGACCGGAACGATTGAGGGCAGCGTGACCGTGCTGGTGAGATTGCCGAGCGCCGAGGCCGGCGCCAGCCTGCGAACGCTGCCGCCGGTTGCCTCAGCCGGTGGTTTGAGCCGGTTCTCGGTGGAGACGACGTCGGTGAATTCCGGCGCGTTGACCGGCCCGACATGGGCCAATGCCGTCAGGTCCCCATTGCCGACCTGATAGAGACCGATTTCGCTGGTTTCGACGCTGCCGAGGAAGACGCCTGGCTCGGATTTCTCGAGCCTGACGATCAGTGCCTTGCCGGATGGCGTGATGACTTGCGCCGGGCCGGGGTCGTCGCTCATCGTCTGGCGGCGGATCTCCAGCACCATGCCGCGGCCGTCGGCGGTCAGCCGCTCTTCCTCGAGTTCGGGCTCCTTCATCAGCCAGTGGGCGATGCGCCGGTAGAGTTGGACGTGCGGGCCACCGCCCTCGAAGCCGCGCGCCCACAGCCAGCCCTGGTCGGACAGAAGCATGCCGACGCGGCCTTCGCCCTTGCGGTCGAGCAGCAGCAGCGGCCGGTTGTCGGCGCCCTTCATCACCACCTCGCCCTCGGGATTCTCGACGCCGATAGTGCGGAACCAGCGGCTCCAGTGCGGCGGCTCGGTCGCGGAGCCGTCGAGCCCGCGGGTTACCGGATGACGCTGGCCGGTATCGGTGAGGCGCGGATAGAAGGCCTTGTCGATGACCTCGCCGGTCGGCATTGCCGGCAGCGCCGACATCAGCGGCGTGCGGGCGATCGAGCTTTCGCCGGCATATTCGGGGCCTGCCGCGATCAGCAGCGCGCCGCCCTTTTCGACATATTCGGAGATGTAGTCGTAATAGAGGATCGGCAGCACGTCGCGGTGCTGATAGCGGTCGAAGATGATCAGGTCGAAATCCTTGATCTTCTCGACGAACAACTCGCGCGTCGGAAAGGCGATCAGCGACAATTCGTTGATCGGCGTACCGTCCTGCTTTTCCGGCGGGCGCAGGATGGTGAAGTGCACGAGGTCGACCGAAGCGTCGGATTTCAGCAAATTGCGCCAGGTGCGCTCGCCGGCATGCGGTTCGCCGGAAACAAGCAGCACGCGCAGATTTTCGCGGATGCCGTCGATCAGCGCGATGGCGCGGTTGTTGGTGTCGGTGAGTTCGCCCGGCTCGTGGTTGATGGCGAGTTCGACGATGTTGCGCCCGGCGCTGGGAATCGTCACCTGCAGCGGCATCGCCTGGCCGATGTTGGCGTGCTCGACCGATACCTGCTCGCCGTTGACCGATACGCGGACGTCGACCGGGCCGGTTTCGTTGTTGGTGGCGATGACGCGATAGGTCATGTCGAGCGGCTTGCCGACCAGCCCGAATCGCGGCGCATTCTCGAAGCGGATGCGGCGGTCCTTCTCATGCTCGTTGCCGGTAATCAGCGCGTGCAGCGGGGCAGTGAAGTCGGGTGCGCCGGGCGGCGCGTCATGCACCTCGCCATCGGTGATCATGATGGCGCCGCCAATGCGCGACGGCGGCACGTCGCGGAAAGCATTTTCGAGCGAGGAAAACAACCGCGTCTCGGTGCGCTCGTCGGCGGCTTCGGACTTGCCGGTTTCGACGACGCGGACGTCGAACTGCTTGAAGCGGCCGAGACGCTGCTGAAGCCCGGCCAATGCCGCATCGGTCTGCTTGGTACGGTCGCCGATATCCTGGCTCTGGCTGCGATCGACGACGACGGCGACGATGCTTTTCAGCGGCTCGCGTTCTTCGTCGAGGAACACAGGATTGAGCAGCGCCGCAGCCAGGGCAATCAGGGCTGCCAGGCGGAAGACCGCGCCGCGCTGGCGAAACCAAAGGCCGACCAGCGCCAGCAGCAGCAGCGGGACCAGAACTACTGCGAGCAGCGGCCAGGTGGTGAGCGGTTCGAAGGCGAGCGACCAGTTCATGGTCTATTGCCCCAGCCGTTCGAGCAGCACCGGGACGTGCACCTGGTCGGATTTGTAGTTGCCGGTCAGCATGTACATCATGATGTTGACGCCGGCGCGCAGCGCATAGATGCGCTGCATCGGATCCGACGGCACGGTCGGCAATAGCGGGTCGCCATTCTCGTCGACGGCCCAAGCGCCGGCGAAATCATTGGCGGTGATCATGATCGGGGAAACGCCGTCGCCGGTGCGCACCGGGCGGTTCTCGGTGTTGCTGGCTTCAAGCGATGCCTCGACCCACAGCGGGCTGCCGGCAAAACGGCCGGGAAACTCCGGAAGGATGTAGAAGGATTTGGTCAGCACGTGGTCCGACGGCACTGGTTCCAGCGGTGGCACGTTGAGGTTGCCGAGGATGTCGCGCAGCCGCTCCGTCGCCGGGCTGGTCGAATCCGCACCAATGCCATTGGCGAACTGGTCGCGGGTGTCGAACAAGACCGTTCCGCCCTGCTGCATGTAGGCGTCGATGCGGGCGATGGCGGCCTCGCTCGGCATCGGGGCCGAGGGATCGATCGGCCAGTAGATCAGCGGATAGAAGGAAAGTTCGTCCTTCGAGATATCGACGCCGGCCGGTGCTCCGGGTTCGAGCGCGGTTTTTTCTATGAGGAAGCGGGTCAGGCCTTCGAGCCCGGCGCGGCTGATCGAATCGACACCCGGCTCGCCGGTCAGCACGTAGGCGATCCGGGTCTTTGAAATGTCCCCGATCGCCTCCGTATCTCCCGGTTTGGCGTCGTCGGCGCGCGCAACGTCCGCGTGGCCAATCAAGGCGCCGAGCGCAATCAGCAGGACGGCTGCCGTCGCCGCCGCGCCGGCCCGGCGCGGCCGGCGCGACAACAGGCCGCCCATCCAGAATACGGCAAGCGTGTCGAGCACCATCAGCACCAGGGCGGCCGTGACAAGCGGACCTTTGAGGTTGCGCTGCTCGTCGAAAGCATACTGGATGGTGGTGACCGGCACCGTGATCTCAGGCCGGGCCAGCGGCGTGAATGCGCTGTCGCCACCGAGCAGATTGTGAGCGAACACTCCCGTCTCCGAGCCGTAGAGGCCGGGCGGGTTTTCCAGCGTCACCGGCAGCGGGCCGGCGTCGGGCACCAGCGGCCTGGCATCCGGCGTCGGCGGCCCCAACGTGCCGTCGGCGGCGATCATGCGATAAGGTGCCAGCGACGTCGCGGCGGCCTCGGCATTGGCGACAGCCGCGCCCTGGTTGCGCGACAATTGCACGATGCGCCGCAGCATCTCGACGAAGCTGCCGGAGATCGGCAGGTTGGACCATGTCGCCTCGGGGGTGACGTGGAACAGCACCAGGGTACCCTTGTCCTTCTTCATCCCGGTCACCAACGGCGTGCCGTCGGCAAGCGTGGCCCAGGTGCGCTCGACGATGTCGGGCGTCGGTTCGGCCAGCACCTGCCTGGTGACGGTGACCTCGGTGGGCGGCGCGAGGTCGGCGAAGGGACCGGTTTTCGGGAATTCGGTGACCGGCTGCGGCGCGGTCCATGACAGCGCGCCGCCAAGCGATCGCTCGCCGGTGCGCAGCCGGACCGGCAGCAGGTCGTCGTCATTGCCGGCAGCGGCCAGCCGCGAACCGGCAAAACGCACCAGCGTGCCGCCCTTGTCGACCCAGTCGACCAGCCTTTGCCGCGCCTGTTCCGGAATGGTGCCGACATCGGCCATGACGATCATTGCCGGCTTCTGGTCGAGCAGTTGCGGGATGGCGTCGGCGAGATCGACGCTCGACGGCTCGACGAGATCGGCAAAGGGCTGCAGGGCGCGGCGAATGTAGTAGAGCGGCGACAGCAGCGGTTGCGCCTGATCGGCCTCGGACTGCGAAAGTAGGCCGACGCGGCGGCGTTTTGAACTCTCGTCGAGAACGCGGACGGCACCGGCCTGGCGCTCGCCATCGAGCGCGATGTAGGCGAAGTCGTTGCGGAGTTCGAACGGCACCGCCATCGTGCCGGTGGCGGTGGTTCCGCCCGGGGCAAAGGTCAGCGTCGCGTCGGCAATGCGGCGGCCCTTGTCGTCGAAGGCGCCGGCCGTCACCTGTGCAGGTGCCGGATCGCCCGGTGCGCGGATGGCGGTCAGGGCGAAGCCGTCGACCTGGTTGTCGGCGCCGGTCAGGCCGGTCAGCGACAGCCGGTCGGAGACGGCCCACACGACACGTGCCGCGTTCTTTGACAACAACGTGTTGAAGGCGGCTTCGTCGCCTTGCGCCGCCAGACCATCGGCGAGCACCGCGACGCTGGCGCCAGGCAGCGACTCCAAGGCTGAAGCGACGCGGCCGTAGACGGCGGGGCGGTCGGTCGGGATCGGCCGCGGCTTTGCCGCGCGCAGCCGGTCGAGCGCGGCAGCGGCATCGAAGGGACCGATCTCGGCATTCGGCTTCTCGGCGGTGAAAGCGATGAGCACCGGCACGCCGTTCGAATTGGCATCGGCGATCAGCCGCTCGGCGGTGGCGACCCGCTTGCCCCAGTCGGCGGCACTTGCCCAGTCATTGTCGATCACCAGCGCCAAGGCGGCGCCCTCGGCCGGCAGCTTTTCGCGCGGGTTGAAGACCGGTTCGGCAAGTGCTGCCACGATAAGCGCGGCCATCAGCAGCCTGAGCAGCGTCAGCCACCAAGGGCTCTGCTGCGGCGTTTCTTCGCGCCTCAGCACGCGGGCGAGAATCCTGAGCGGCGGAAACACCTCGGTTTGCGGCCTGGGCGGGGTCAGCCGCAGAAGCCACCAGATCACCGGCAGCGCCAGCAGGCCCCACAGCACCATCGGCGCCCCGAAGGAGAGCGGCAGCCAACTCATGCGCGGGCTCTCCCGGCAAAGCTGCCCTCGGCGGTCATCGCCATGTGGATGCGCACCAGCGCCTCGGAGGCAAGGCGATCTGTATGATTGACGGTAAAGCTCCAGCCAAGCCGTTTGCACCAGGCGGCCAGCTCCTGGCGGCGGGCGGCATAAAGCAGGCGATATTCCTCGCCCAGCATTTCGGCGCGGCCGGCGGTCAGCTTGTCGCCGGTCTCAGGATCGGTGAATTCGGTGCGCCCGGCATAGGGGAAGCTTTCCTCGGCCGGATCGGAGACCTCGATCAGATGCGCGCGCACGCCGTGGCGGGCGAGCACGTCCAGCCAGGCTATAGTGTCCTCGACCGGGTCGAGGAAATCGCTGACGAGGACGATGTCGCAGAAGCGGCGAATGCCGGACAGGTCGGGCTTTGCCGGCAGGTCGGCGGCATGCATCAGTTGCGCCGCGATGCGCTCGGCGCCATTGCGGGCGGTGAACGGGTCGGTCAGGCCCGGCCAGGCAATGCGCTCGCCGCTGCGCGACAAAAGCTCGGCCATGGCCAGCGCCAGCACAAGGGCGCGCGATTCCTTGGAAACGCTGGCTCCGGTCGATTTGTAGAGCATGGAAGGCGAGGGATCGGCCCACAGCCACACCGTATGGGCGGCCTCCCATTCACGGTCGCGGACATAGGTGTGGTCGTCGCGGGCGGAACGGCGCCAGTCGATGCGCGAGGAATCGCCTTCGACATAGGGCCGGAACTGCCAGAAATTCTCGCCGATGCCGCGCTTGCGGCGGCCATGCCAGCCGGCAATTACCGTGTTGACGATGCGGCGCGCCTCGACCAGCAGGTCCGGCACCAACGAAGCCCGCAACCGGCCTCTGGCGAGCGCATCGCGCGTCGCTGCCGGTGCCTGCGCTTCACCGATGCGCGCCATCAAATCCCTTTCGCGAGCTTCGCCACAACATCGCGAACCGTGGTGCCCTCGGCGCGGGCGGCGAACGTCAGCGCCATGCGGTGCTGCAGCACCGGCTCGGCCAGCGCCCGGACGTCGTCGACCGACGGCGCCAGCCGGCCGTCATAGAGGGCGCGGGCGCGGGCGCACAGCGTCAGCGCCTGACTGGCGCGCGGGCCTGGGCCCCAGGCGACGTGCTTGTCGGTATCGGCATTGCCCTGACCGGGACGCGCCGAACGCACCAGCTTCAGGATCGCCTCGACGACGCTTTCCGGCACCGGCATGCGGCGGATGAGCGTCTGGATGTCCTTCAGTCGCGCCGGCTGCAGCACGTTTTCGGCCTTGGCATCCTCGATACCTGTGGTCTCCAGCAGGATGCGGCGCTCCGCCTCGATCTCGGGGTAGAGGATGTCGACCTGCATCAGGAAACGGTCGAGCTGTGCCTCGGGCAGCGGATAGGTGCCTTCCTGCTCCAGCGGGTTCTGCGTCGCGAGAACATGGAACGGTGACGGCAAGTCATGGCGCACGCCGGCAATGGTGACGTGGTATTCCTGCATCGACTGCAGCAGCGCCGACTGGGTACGCGGCGAGGCGCGGTTGATCTCGTCGGCCATCAGCAATTGCGCGAAGATCGGCCCGGAAATGAAGCGGAACGAACGCTTGCCGAATTCATCCTGCTCCATCACCTCTGAGCCGAGAATGTCGGACGGCATTAGGTCGGGCGTGAACTGGATGCGACGCGAATCGAGGCCGAGCACGATGCCCAGCGTTTCGACCAGCTTGGTCTTGGCTAGGCCGGGCACGCCGACCAGCAGTGCATGGCCGCCGGCCAGCAATGCGACGAGCGTGCGCTCGATGACGCTTTCCTGGCCGAAAATGACCCGCCCGACGCCGTCACGGACCCTCGAAATGTCGGCCAGCGCTTTCTCGGCCTGCGCCACCATGTCCTTTTCGCTGATTGGGCTTTCCTTGATCATAACGCTCATGCAGCATCGATCCTTCTGTTGGAAACACCGCTTGGCACCTTGGTGCCGCAGAGAATGCCGCGATTCGGCCTCGCATGGCGCCTGCAATGAACTTAAATCACAGACTTAGGCTGACAAGCGGAACAACAGTGACTATTTCGTGACCATGACGGAAGCCGCCGACCATCGTGAAGAGAGCCTGACGGCCGCGACCGAGGCACGCGGGCTGGAAGCGCTGGTCTCGCGCGCGACGCGCGCCGGCAAGGGGCCGGCGCCGGTGGAACGCTGGAATCCGGCGTTTTGCGGCGATCTCGACATGGAAATCAAGCAGGACGGCACCTGGTTCTATCTGGGAACGCCGATCGGCCGGATGCCGCTGGTGCAGCTTTTCTCCTCGGTGCTGCGTAAGGACGAGGACGGCAGGACCTACCTGGTGACGCCGGTGGAAAAGGTCGGCATCCGCGTCGCCGACGCGCCCTTTATTGCCGTCGAGATGGACGTGTCGGGCGCAGGCGACGGACAAATCATAACCTTTCGCACCAATGTCGGGGACTTGGTCGAGGCTGGGGCGGGGCACCCGTTGCGCTTCGTCGATGAGGACGAGACAGGTGGCCTGAAGCCCTATGTGCTGGTGCGCGGGCGGCTGGAGGCGCTGGTGGCACGGCCGGTGATGTACGAGCTGGTCGAGCACGGCGAAGAGATCGACATCGGTGGCAAGATGATGTTTGCCGTCCGTTCCAAAGGCGAGGTCTATCCAATCATGCCGGCTGAGAAACTGAAACGGCTGAGCGCATGATGGACCGCCTATGATGGATCAGGTGACGCCGTTGCCGTTTTCCGCTGCCGGGTTCCGCCAGCGCGCCGCGGCGCAGCCGCTGGCGCATGCCGGCGACGATTTTGGCGACCACCGCTTCAATCCGGGCCATCCCAGGCTGAAGCTGGCCAAGGCGCTGCGCGATGCCGCCGTGCTGATCCCGGTGGTCGATCATGGCCATGAAGCCACGGTCCTTTTGACCAGGCGGGCGGAAAAGCTGCGCAACCATTCGGGGCAGGTGGCTTTCCCCGGTGGTACCATCGATCCAACCGATGCGAGCCCAGAAGCGGCGGCGTTGCGCGAGACATCCGAGGAGATCGGTCTCGATAGGGATTACATCGAGATCATCGGCCGTCTGCCGGACTACGTTTCCGGCAGCGGCTATCGCATCGCTCCGGTGCTCGGGATTGTGCGGCCCGGTTTCAGCCTGACGCTGAATTTGGACGAGGTCGATGCCGTCTTCGAGGTGCCGCTGGGCTTTCTGATGGACCCCGCCAACCACACCAGAGACAGTCGCATGTGGAACGACTTCGAATGGTTCTATTACGAGATGCCCTATGGCGACCAGCGCATCTGGGGCGTCACCGCGGGCATCATCCGAACGCTTTATGAGAGGCTCTATTCGTGAGCGATCCGGTGTCGATTGCTGGCAAGGCCGGCTGGCTCGGCGAAAGCCACCTGCAGCGCCTGCTCACCGCGCTCACCGACGGCGGCGAGGAGGCACGCGTCGCCGGTGGTGCCGTGCGCAATGCGCTCATCGGCCAGCCGGTCGCCGACATCGACATCGCAACCACGACGGTGCCCGAGGAAACCATCCGGCGCGCCGAGGCGGCGGGCTTCAAGACGGTGCCGACCGGCATCGAGCATGGCACCGTCACCGCGGTCGCCCACGGCAAGGCCTATGAGGTCACCACGCTGCGTGCCGATATCGAAACCGACGGCCGGCGCGCCAAAGTGTCGTTCGGCCGCGACTGGAAAGCCGACGCTGAGCGGCGCGATTTCACCATCAATGCACTCTATGCCGAAGCCGATGGAACGGTCGTCGATCTGGTCGGCGGTATCGCCGATATCGAAGCGCGGCGGCTGCGCTTCATCGGCGATCCGGAAGCGCGTATCCGCGAGGATTATCTGCGCATCCTGCGTTTCTTCCGTTTCTTCGCCTGGTATGGCGACGGCAGGCCGGATGCCGAAGGGTTGAAGGCTTGTGCCCGACTGAAGCAGGGGCTCGACCAGCTCTCGGTCGAGCGCGTCTGGTGGGAATTGAAGAAATTGCTGTCAGCGCCAGATCCGTCGCGGGCGCTGCTGTGGATGCGCCAGGCCGGCGTTCTGACCGCCGTTTTGCCGGAAAGCGAGAAATGGGGCATCGATGCCATCCACGGGCTGACCAAGACCGAGAAGGATCTGGCCTGGGCGCCGGACCCGCTGCTCAGGCTGGAAGCCATCGTGCCGCCGGATGCCGCGCGCATGAAAACGCTTGCCGAGAGATTGAGGCTTTCCGCGAGCGAGGCAAGCCGGCTGCGGAATTGGGCGATCACGGCTGCCGTCGATCGGAAAACGACCGAAGGAGAGTTGGCGAAAAGGCTTTATTTTGGCGACCGCCAAGGCTTTATCGATCGGTTGCGGCTGTTGCTCGCTTCCGCTCGAGCCCGCGCGGTCGAAGACAATGACGCACTGCTCGAAGCCGGCGGCTTCTCGCGGCTGCTTGCCTTCGCTGCAAAATGGCAAAACCCTGTTTTTCCGGTCAAGGGCGCCGATCTAACGACGCTTGGCGCATCACCGGGGCCGAAGCTTGGTGCAACGTTGAAGAATCTCGAAAAGGAATGGGTCGAGTCCGGTTTTGCGCTTGATCGCGGCGCGCTGCTCAAGCGCGCCGCGGAGGCACTCGAATCCTGACCGTCACGCTGCGTCGCGGACCTTTTCGATGCGCGAGCGGATCGCCTCGATCATCGTCTCGCGGATCACCGTCTCGCCATGCGTCTCGCGCAGATGCTCGACGGCACGGCGCATGACCTCAGCCTCCTCCTCGGCGCGTGTGTGCCACTCGCAGCCGGGTACGAGCGACCCGCAATGGAATTCCTTCATTTGGCTTCTCCTCATCTCCTCCTTGGAGCGCCGCGCCGCGCAATGACACGGAAGCTCCAGACCTTTGATTGCGCGATCCGGAAACCGGGTCCGGTATCCGGCTACACGCTGGCCAGCTAAGCATAACACGATCGAACGGTTTTGGTTGCCTTAGAGCGCCGCGCGTCCAAGCCGACACGCGGCCCTCTAGTGATCTGATTGCGAAAAGGCGGAGCAGCGCTGCTCCGCCCTCTTACGCTACCCAGGACGCAAGACCTCGTCTTGCTTCAGCGGGCAGGCATCACTTCACGATCTTGACGGCCTCGGCAATTTTGTCCTTGCCGCTCATATCCCACGTGACGCGGACCTTTTCGCCGACCTTCAGGCCAGGATCCTTGAAGGTCTGGGGCAACGTAAAGGTGGCTCCGTTATCCAGAACCAGGCTCATCGCCGTTCCATCAAAGCTTTTGATCGTGCCGGTGGTGTGCTTGACCGCGGCGAATGCGGCAGTACCAGAGGCGAGAACGGCAGCGGCGGCTGCGGTCATAATAAGCTTGCGCATGGCATGCTCTCCTGGAAAATGCGGGCACGCGCTTGGGAAGGTGCCCTATTCAATCATGGGCCGTCCGGTCACGTCGGGTCGCGGCTCTCGGGAGTAAAGGACCGCCGGCGTTTCCCGGCCCGACGCGACAAATAGCCCAATCTTTTCAATAGAATATTAGACGAAAAAGATATTTTCTGGCGCGCGTTGCGCCACATTTGCCGTCAAATTCTGGGGATTTAGACCCGATTGCGGCTCACATCATGCTCACCGAGATTTTACGGCCATTTCACCTCAGGCGGCAGGCTGGACAGGATCGACGCGACATTGCCGCCGGTCTTCAGCCCGAAGATGGTGCCGCGATCGTGAAGCAAGTTGAATTCGACATAACGGCCGCGGCGGATGAGCTGCTCGTCACGGTCGCCATCGGTCCAGTTGTCGTTGAAGTTGGACCGCACCAGATGCCCGTAGACGACGAGAAAGGATCGGCCGACGTCCTGGACGAAGTTGAAATCGGCGTCCCAGCCGCCTTTGTCCTCGCCCGAATGCAGCCAGTCGAAGAAGATACCGCCGGTACCACGTGGCTCGTCGCGGTGCGGCAGATAGAAGTACTCGTCGCACCAGGCCTTGAATTTCGCGTAGTCGGCGATCGCCGCGTTCTTCTCGCAGGCAAATTGCATCGCCCTGTGGAAGGCGATCGTATCGGGGTCGTCCTGGCTGCGGCGGCGGTCGAGCACCGGTGTCAGGTCGGCGCCGCCGCCGAACCACAGGCGCGAGGTGACGACCATGCGCGTGTTCATATGCACGGCCGGCACGTTGGGGTTCCACGGATGGGCGATCAGCGAAATGCCGCTCGCCCAGAAGGACGGGTCCTCTTCGGCGCCCGGCATCTGCTTCCTGAATTCGGGCGAGAACTCGCCGTGGACGGTCGAGGTGTGGACGCCGACCTTCTCGAAGACGCGGCCGTGCATCATCGACATGATGCCGCCGCCGCCCTTGCCGGCATCGCGTTGCCACGGCGTCTTTTCGAAGCGACCGGGCGACCAACTGGCCTGCGGCCCCTGCAGGTCCAGCTCGATCTGTTCGAAGCTAGCGCAGATGCGCTCGCGCAATGTCTCGAACCACAGCCGTGCCTTCGTCTTCTTCTGTTCGATGTCGGCTGGCAGCCCCGCCGGTATCTCGGGTCGTTGCAAATCCTGTCTCCGGTTGCGGGCGCGCCCGACAAATGACTCGTCTTTTCCGGCCGCGATCCCTAATCTCTTGGGTGCAAGGGTCAAGTGTGTATGGAGTTCTTTCGTGCGCACCCCGGCAAGACCGCCGCTGGATGGCCTGAAGAAGAGGCTCGACCGTTCACGCGCCGAGAACGCGCGCATGCCGCGCGACGGCTTCCTGCGCGAGACCTTCGTGCTGCCGCGCTCCGACGCTCGTCTCAAGGCGAAGGAATGGTTCGAGCGCTTTCCCAAGCAGGCCTATTGGACCGAGATCGAGAGCTGGTTCGAGCGGCCGGGCGACGTCATCGAATTCACAATCAGGCGGCTGCCGGCGGCGGATTAACGCTCGATCAGCAAGCGTCTCGCTCCCGGCCCCCGGATGCTCAGCCTGTCGTCCTTATTCCGCAGCGGACATTTGTCGATCGACATGCAGCCGCAGCCGATGCAGTCGGTCAGCCCGTCGCGCAGCTTCTTGAGCTGACTGATCTTCTGGTCGAGCTCGTCGCGCCAAGCCGTCGAAAGCAGGTTCCAATCCTCGCGCGTCGGCGTTCGGCCTTCGGGCAATGATCGAAGGGCTGTGCCGATCTCGGCCAGCGAAATGCCAACCTCCTGCGCTACCTTGATGATCGCCACCCGCCGCAGCACGTCGCGGCCGTAACGCCGCTGGTTGCCTGATGTGCGGTGGCTGCGGATCAGCCCGCGCGCTTCGTAGAAATGCAGCGCCGACACCGCCACGCCGCTGCGCATCGCCACCTGGCCGACTGTCAATTCCGTTGCCGCAGCCATTCTAATTTCCGCTTGACCTCAAGTTAAGTTGAGCTTGTAGCGAAGAAGCCTCGAAGATGCAAACGGCAGGAGAAGGCGATGTGCGTCTGGATGAGAATGACCGGAGAGGACGCAGTGTTGCGTGAGGACGACGCCTTGGTCGCTGCGGCCGGCGATCGCGTACACATCCTAGCGAAGCTGCCGGATCGCCTCGCCCGCCACCATCGCAACGGAAAGCGCGACGTTGATGCTGCGCGCGCCGGGCTGCATCGGAATGGTCAGGCGCGCATCCGCCGCCTCGTGGACGGCATCCGGCACGCCTGCGGATTCGCGGCCGAACAGGAGAATGTCGTCGCCGGCAAAGACGAAATCCGTGTAGGCGACAGCTGCTTTGGTCGACAGCAGCACCAGCCGCCGCTTGGCAAGCTTGCGCCAGTCCTCGAAGGCGTGCCAGTCGACATGCCGGGTGAGCGCCGCCATTTCGAGGTAGTCCATGCCGGCCCGTTTCAGCGCCCGGTCACTGAGCGGGAAGCCCGCCGGTTCGACAATGTCGACGCCGAGACCGAGGCAAGCGGCGAAGCGCAGGATAGTCCCGGTATTGCCGGCGATATCCGGCTGGTAGAGCGCGATGCGGAGACGGTCGTTCATTTCCGCGCCTTTCTAATAAGTGGCAGATCAGCCACAGAGCTCTCGCGGTTTTGGAAATTCCTGGACTGGCGGGTGGTCATTTTCTGCGAAGTCGGTTATACGGCCAGCATTGTCAACCCGAACCGATGGAGGGGTAATTCATGATGGCCATGCACATCCACCACCCCTCTCGTGGGCTTACCAGCCCGACGGCGGTTTCGGTACGACGATTCTCCTGACCTTCTAGACTTCAATCGCACCGGTTCCCGCCGAAACCTTTTTCGGCCTTTGAAGGAATCCTGCGATGTTTTTCAAGCTGCGGAAGGGGCGGAACGCCCCACCTGAACACGCTTCGAGCGATGCCACCCTTGCCGCGCCGCGCATGCCCGCGGCCTGGGTTGGTTCACCCTTCTACCTGCATCTTCAACTGGAGGACGGACCGATGTTCGATCCCTGTAGAATACCTGGCTCAAGAAGCCTGCACGAGCGCAAGACTGCGACCTGGGCGCTTTTGATCGGCGAGACCTACTCGTCGGCGGTTCACGCCGAGACCCGCCGGCGTCCGCATCGCGGCATGCTGCCGGACGTCGATTTCTCGCGCGCCGTTCCGGACTATAGCCGGCCGTCGCTGGTGCGCCGGATCATCAGGCTGATCCGGCCTGGTGCAAAAACCGGCGCGAAAATCCGGATCGTCAAAACGTCGTCAGCATCGTCAAACGAGACTGTCGGCGAAAGGCCCGCGACAACCTATATAGCGCGAAGCAGGACCGGCGAGGCGGACGATTCCGTATCGCCGGTCCTTGGCGCCATGCGGTCTGGGCACCTCGTCCGTTCTCGTGCCGCGTGAGCGGAAACAGTACTGTGAGCATCACTATGTTTAGCTGGTTTGAAAAAAGGCTCGATCCGTTCCCTGCCAAGGAGCCGGTCGAGCCGCCGCGGACACTGATCGCCTTCTGCGTGCATTATACGCGCGGCGCATGGCCCTACATCGCTCTCGATGCGGTACTGGTGACGGCCATCGCCCTTGCCGAGGTGTGGATGTTCGGCTTCATGGGCCGGATCGTCGACTGGCTGTCTGCGCAGAATCGCGAGACGTTCCTGCAGACCGAAGGCTTGAAGCTGGCCGGCATGGCCTTCATCGTGGTCTTCGCGCTGCCGGCAACGGTCTGGTTCCATTCGCTGCTCAACCAGCAGACGCTGATGGGTAATTATCCGATGCGTATCCGCTGGCAGGTGCATCGATACCTGCTCAAGCAGTCGATGAGCTTCTATCAGGACGAGTTCGCCGGACGCATCGCGACAAAGCTGATGCAGACGGCGCTCGCCGTGCGCGAGTGCGTCATCAAGCTCATCGATGTGCTCAATTATATCGTCGTCTATTTTCTCGGCATGCTGTTCATTGTCGGCTCGGCAGACTGGCGGCTCGCTGCGCCGCTTGCCGTCTGGCTTACCGGCTATGTCCTGCTGTTGCGCCATTTCATCCCGCGGCTGGGCAAGGTCGGCGAGGAGCAGGCCAATGCGCGCTCAACCATGACCGGCCGTGTCGTCGACAGCTACTCCAACATCCAGACTGTCAAGCTGTTCTCGCATGCGCGGCGCGAGGCATCCTTCGCCAAGGACGGTATGGCCGGCTTTCTCGATACGGTCTACCGGTCGATGCGGCTGGTGACACAACTCTACGGCCTGCTCTACGTCCTGAATTCGCTGCTGTTGTTTTCGGTCACCGCAATCTCGCTGTGGCTGTGGCTCGGTCAAGCCGTGACGATCGGCGCCGTCGCCCTGGTCATCGGCCTCGTGCTGCGGCTCTGGGGCATGTCGCAATGGATCATGTGGGAGATGTCCACGCTGTTCGAGAATATCGGCACGGTGCAGGATGGCATCGCCTCGATCTCGCTGCCGCGCCTCGTCGAAGACCGGCCAGACGCCAAGGATATTGCCGTGACCAAGGGCGAGATCCGTTTTGAGGACATCCGCTTCCACTACGGCAAGCAGAAGGGCGTGATCGAAAGCCTGTCGCTGACGGTCAAGCCGGGCGAGAAGGTTGGCATCGTCGGTCGTTCGGGTGCCGGCAAGTCGACGCTGGTCAATCTTCTGTTGCGCTTCTACGACCTCGAAAGCGGCAAGGTCCTGATCGACAGCCAGGACATTGCGGCGGTGACGCAGGACTCGCTGCGCGCGCAGATCGGCATGGTCACTCAGGACACCTCGCTGCTGCATCGCTCGGTACGCGAGAATATCCTCTATGGCCGGCCGGACGCCAGCAACGAGATGCTGATCGAGGCGGCGCGGCGCGCCGAGGCGCTGGATTTCATCGCCGGCTTGTCGGATTCGAACGGCCGCAGGGGTTTCGACGCGCATGTCGGCGATCGCGGCGTCAAATTGTCCGGCGGCCAGCGGCAACGCATCGCCATAGCCCGTGTCATGCTGAAGGACGCGCCGGTCCTCATTCTCGACGAGGCGACCTCCGCCCTCGATTCCGAGGCCGAGGCGGCCATCCAGGAGAATCTCTACAAACTGATGCAAGGCAAGACCGTCATCGCCATCGCGCACCGGTTGTCGACGATCGCGGCCATGGACCGGCTCGTCGTCATGGACAAGGGCCGAGTCATCGAGGAAGGTTCGCATGAGGAACTCGTTGCCAAAGGCGGGCTCTACGCCCAGCTCTGGCAACGCCAGTCGGGCGGATTCCTGCTCGACGACGGCCCCTCAGCCAACGATGCAGCCGCCAACGATGCAATCGCCAAGGGTGAAGCCGCCGAATGATGACTGCCATCTACCGCTGGTTCGAGAACTGGGTCTATCCATTCCGGGAGCCCGCGGACCTTCGGCCACCTGCCGGCGTCAGGGGTTTCCTCTGGCATTATGTCGGGCAGGCGAAGATCGCCTTCTTCGCCATGCTGGTGATCGGCGGCATCGCGCCGCTGGTCGAAGCCGGACTGTTCTATTTCGTCGGGCGGCTGGTCGACATCCTGGACCAGCTTCCCGGCGAACGCAGCTGGCACGCGCTGTGGACTGCCGCCGGCCCGGAACTTGTCTTCATGATCGCGGTGGTGCTGGTCATCCGCACCATCGTCGTCAGCCTGTCGGCGCTGGTCGACGAGCAGACGATCACGCCAGGTTTCTATAATCTCGTGCGCTGGCAGGCGCATCGCCATGTCTCGCGCCAATCCTACGCCTTCTTCCAGAACGACTTTGCCGGACGTATCGCGACCAAGGTCTGGCAGGCGGGACAGGCGACCGGCGATCTGATGGAAAGCTTCATCGAGGTCGTCTGGTTCATGGTCGTGTATACGGTGACGACGCTGGCGCTGGTCGCCGGGCTCGATCTCCGGCTAGCGATGCTGGTGGTGATCTGGATTACCGCTTTCGGCTTGCTGGCCAGGCGCTATGTGCCGGCGATCCGCAAGCATGCCGAAGCCACAGCCGAAGCCGGCTCGATGATCACCGGCCGCCTTGTCGATTCCTATTCGAACGTGCAGACGTTGAAACTGTTCTCGGCCGATGGCGACGACCGCTACATCAGGAACGGCTTCGACATCTATCTCGACGCGCTGCGCCCGTTCACCCGCCGGCTGACAGGCGTGCGCATGGCGCTGACGATGCTGTCGGGCATCATGATCACGGCGATCGCCTGCTTTGCCGTTTATCTCTGGGTCGAGGGTTCGATCACAGTCGGCGCCGTGGCCTTCACGCTATCTTTGGTGCTGCGGCTGAACATGCTGCTCGGCCGGCTGATGATGCAGCTCAACGGCATCTTGCGAAACCTCGGCGTGCTTGAGAATTCCAAGGCGCTGATCTCGCAGCCGCTCGCCCTGACCGATCCGCCGGACGCGAAAGAGCTTGTCGTCGGCGGCGGGCGCATCGACGTGAGCAATGTCGAGTTCCATTACGGCAAGGGGTCCGGCGTGCTCAACGGCATCGATCTCGTCGTGCGGCCGGGCGAAAAGGTCGGCCTGGTCGGCCCGTCCGGCGCCGGCAAGACGACCTTGGTCAATCTGATTCTGCGCCTCTACGATCTCGAGAGCGGCAAGATCACCATTGACCGGCAGGACGTCTCCAGGGTCACGCAGAATTCGCTGCGCGCCAATATCGGCGTCGTTAGCCAGGATACGGCACTGTTCCACCGCTCGCTGCGCGACAACATCAAGCTCGGCATGCCGGAAGCGACCGACGCCGAGGTGGTCGCGGCAGCGAAGAAGGCCGAGGCGCACGAGTTCATCCTCGGTCTGCGCGACAATCGCGATCGTATTGGCTATGAGGCCTATGTCGGCGAGCGCGGCGTCAAGCTCTCCGGCGGCCAGCGCCAGCGCGTGGCGATCGCCCGCCTCTTCCTCAAGGATGCACCGATCCTGGTGCTCGATGAGGCGACCTCGGCGCTCGATTCCGACATCGAGGCGGCGATCCAGGAAAATCTGGCAAGGCTGATGGAAGGCAAGACGGTCATCGCCATCGCGCATCGGCTGTCGACCATTGCGGCACTCGACCGGCTGGTGGTGCTCGACGACGGCCGCATCGTCGAGCAAGGCACGCATGACGAGCTGGTCGGGCTCGACGGGCTCTATGCCAGGCTGTGGAAGCGGCAGTCCGGCGGCTTCCTGTTCAACGAGGAGAGCGCGCTGGCCGAGACCCGGCCGGCGGAGTAGCTTCTGAAAACCGGAGTAGACCATGGCGGTGAGAATGCCATCGAATTTCGGACGATCCGGCGCGCAGGAGAGCGCGTTGGACCTGCTTGGCCATGAAATCCTCGGCGAAAAGGCGGCCGCGCTCGGCCGCGCCGGCCGACGCGTCGAGGAGACATTGACGAAGCTGCGCGAGAATTCCGACAGCGTCGACCGTGCCCGGCTGCTCAAGGACGCAGCCGAAGCGGTGCACGGCTATTTCATCCAGCGCGAACTCTGCGGCCTGCGCAAGCACGACGCGGTGATCCGGGAATACAACATTCCCAAGGCCGTGCTGGCCAGGCTCGGCGCCAGCGCATGATCCGAACCGGAATTGGTTCGGGAGGCGTTATTCCAGCCACTCGGTGATGAAGCTGCCGTTCTCGTGTATGTCGGTGGTTTCCAGCGGGCCTGGCCCGAGATTGGTGAATTTGTGCGGGGTGTTCGGTGGCACGACCAGGATCTGGCCGGCTGTGGCCTCGATCTGCCGGTCGCCGACGGTGAACAGACCGGTCCCAGTCCGGATGATAAAAATCTCGCAATAGGGATGGCTGTGCAGCCTGGGGCCGCCGCCGATCTCGGGCAGTTAGTTGAAGATCAGGCAGCTGTTCGAGCCGTAAGCTCCGCCTTGCAGCTCGCCCTGCCAGTGATCGGGCCAGCGGTCGGGCGCATCGGCCCATTTGTCGCGGTCTATGACATGCGCCATAGGCCGAGGATAAACCGGGCCAGCGCCAGCTGTCGAGGCGAACGCAGCCATTTGGTTTTGCTGCTGTTTTCCAATCATTCCGCCGTGCGAATTACGTCCCCGCGACAATCTGCCCTTGTGCCTTCACCCGTCTGGACAAAAACAGGCTTCACGCATAAACCCAAGTCCCAAATGCCGGAGGAATTCGCTAGCCTGTTCGCCATGCGCTGTCGGGCCGGCGCGATTGAGCGGGAACAAGGCTCGGCCGCCGGCACGGAAGAGGCGAAAGGATCAGGCACCCGTGAGCGCAACCGACACCCAGGATCCCAACCGTCGTGATTTTCTCTACGTTGCCACCGGCATGGCCGCGGTGGTCGGCGCGGGTGCCGTCGCCTGGCCGTTCATCGACCAGATGCGTCCGGATGCCTCGACACTGGCGCTCGCCTCGGTCGAGGTCGACGTCTCCTCGCTGACGCCGGGAATGTCGCTCGTCGTGAAGTGGCGCGGCAAGCCGGTTGTCGTGCGCAACCGCACCGAAAAAGAGATGAAGGAAGCCGAGGCGGTCAATCTCGCCGAGCTCAAGGATCCAATCGCCCGCAATGCCAACCTGCCGGCCGACGCGCCGGCAACCGACGCCAACCGAACCACGCCGGGCAAGGAAGCCTGGATGGTGATGGTCCAGGTCTGCACCCATCTCGGCTGCATCCCGCTTGGCCAGGAAGGCGATTTCGGCGGCTGGTTCTGCCCATGCCATGGTTCCGTCTACGATACCGCCGGCCGCATCCGCAAAGGGCCGGCGCCGGAGAACATGGCGGTACCGGTGTTCCAATTCGTTTCCGACACCAAGATCCGTATCGGCTGAGGCAGGGGATATTTCCATGAGCGAGGGACACTCGACCTATACGCCCAAGACCGGCATCGGACGCTGGTTCGATTCGCGCATGCCGCTGCCGCGGCTGGTCTATGACAGCTTCATCGCCTATCCGGTGCCGCGCAATCTAAACTATGCCTGGACCTTCGGCGGCATCCTTGCGCTTATGCTGGCGGCGCAGATCCTGACCGGTATCGTGCTGGCCATGCACTACGCAGCCGACAGCACTCTCGCCTTCGATTCGGTCGAGAAGATCATGCGCGACGTCAATTCCGGCTGGATGCTGCGCTACCTGCATTCGAACGGCGCGTCGTTCTTCTTCATTGCCGTCTACATCCATATCTTCCGTGGCCTCTACTACGGCTCCTACAAGGCGCCGCGCGAGCTGCTGTGGATCCTCGGCTGCATCATCTACCTGCTGATGATGGCGACCGGGTTCATGGGCTACGTGCTGCCTTGGGGCCAGATGAGCTTCTGGGGCGCTACCGTCATCACCGGCTTCTTCACCGCCATACCGCTGGTTGGCGACTGGATCCAGCAGCTTCTCCTCGGCGGCTTCGCGGTCGACAATCCGACGCTGAACCGCTTCTTTGCGCTGCATTACCTTTTGCCGTTCATGATCGCCGGCGTCGTCGTGCTGCACATCTGGGCGCTCCACGTCGTCGGCCAGAACAATCCGACCGGCATCGAGGTCAAATCGAAAACCGACACGCTCGCCTTCACGCCTTACGCGACCATCAAGGATGGGTTCGGCATGATCGTGTTCCTGTTCGTCTTCGCCTATTTCGTGTTCTACCTGCCGAACTATCTCGGCCATCCGGACAATTACACCGTGGCCAACCCGCTGAAGACGCCGGCCCACATTGTGCCGGAATGGTACTTCCTGCCGTTCTACGCGATCCTGCGCGCCATCACCTTCAATATCGGGCCAATCAACTCCAAGCTCGGCGGCGTGCTCTGCATGTTCGGCGCGATTGCAATGCTGTTCCTGGTGCCGTGGCTCGACACCTCGAAGGTGCGCTCGGCAGTCTACCGGCCCTGGTACAAGCTGTTCTTCTGGCTGTTCGTGGCCGACGCCATCCTGCTGGGTTGGCTGGGCTCGCAGCCGGCCGAGGGCAGCTATGTGTTCATGGCGCAGATGGCGACGCTGTTCTACTTCGCCTTCTTCCTGGTAGCGCTGCCGGTACTCGGGCTGATCGAAAAGCCGCGGCGGCTGCCGAATTCGATCACCGAGGCGGTGCTCGAGAAGAGCAAGGGCGGCGGCGGACATCCTGCCGGCGCCACGGCCGCGCCGGAAACCAAGGGCTGAGCATGATTCCGAAAAGTGGAAACCGGTACTCGGACAAGGTCATGCTCGAGACGGTGACAGCGCGTCAGAGAATCTCAAGGGGATTTGGCATGAAGAAGATTCTCACCTCGCTGGCGCTGCTTGGCCTTGTGGCCGCGGGCATGGGGGCCGCAGGCACGGGAGCCAGCGCCCAGGAAGAGGCGCACAATGAGGCGGCGCCGACGCATTTCCCGATACACGAACCGAAGGAAATGGACTGGAGCTTCGCCGGGCCATTCGGCACCTACGACAAGGCCCAGCTGCAGCGCGGGCTGAAGGTCTACAAGGAAGTCTGCTCGGCCTGCCATTCGATGAATTTGGTAGCGTTCCGTACGCTGGAAGGCCTTGGCTATTCGGACGCGCAGATCAAGACGCTGGCGGCCGAATATACGATCCATGACGGCCCGAACGATGCCGGCGACATGTTCGACCGTCCCGGCAAGCCGTCCGACCATTTCCCGGCACCATTCCCCAATGTCGAAGCGGCAGCGGCGGCAAATGGCGGCGCAGCGCCGCCCGACATGTCATTGTTGGCCAAGGCGCGCGGCGTCGAGCGTGGCTTCCCGCGCTTCGTGTTCGACATCTTTACCCAGTATGCCCAGGGCGGCCCCGACTACATCCACTCGCTGCTGACCGGCTACGACCAGCAACCGCCGGCGGGCATGGTCATACCGGAAGGCACGCACTACAATCCGTACTTCCTGTCCGGCGTGTCGCTGAAGATGCCGAAGCCGCTCTCCGACGGCCAGGTTACCTATGATGACGGCGCGCCGCAGACGGTCGACCAGTATTCTCGCGACGTGTCGGCCTTCTTGATGTGGGCGGCCGAGCCACACCTCGAGGATCGCAAGAAGACCGGCTTTCGCGTACTGGTCTTCCTGCTGCTGTTCGGTGCGCTGGTCTACCTGACCAAGCGCAAGGTGTGGGCCGGCGTGATGCACTGAACCCTGCGATATACGAGAATGCGAGGGCGTCGAAAGGCGCCCTTTTCATTGCAGGCATGTCGATTCATCGCAGCCGGCGCTGAACAAGGCCCTTTGCCGGACAATTTTCCGTCAGGCGTCACATGGCGGTAGCCGGACTTAGCTGCACCGGGTTACGATTGGCCAATTCCCTTCACGTCTTCAGCCGAATCTGAATGGCCCGGAGAGCCGCTTGATGAAATCCTCGCTCGAAGAGACGCTGCTTGCCGCGATCCGCACCATTCCGGATTATCCCAAGCCGGGCATCCTGTTTCGCGACATCACCACGCTGCTCGGCAATGCGCGGGCCTTCCGCCGCGCCATCGACGAACTGGTGCATCCCTATGCCGGCCTCAAGATCGACAAGATCGCCGGCATCGAGGCGCGCGGCTTCATCCTCGGCGGCGCCATCGCCCACCAGCTCTCGGCCGGCTTCGTGCCGATCCGCAAGAAGGGCAAGCTGCCTTACGAGACGGTGCGCGTCGCCTACAGCCTGGAATACGGGCTGGACGAGATGGAGATGCACAAGGACGGTGTTTCTCCGGGCGAGAGGGTAATCCTCGTCGACGATTTGATCGCCACCGGCGGCACGGCCGAGGCGGCCGTCAAGCTATTGCGGCAGATCGGTGCCGACATCGTCGCCGCCTGCTTCGTCATCGACCTGCCGGACCTTGGCGGCCGAGAGAGGTTAGAGGCGCTCGGCGTACCGGTGAGGACGCTGATCGGGTTTGAGGGGCATTGAGCGTTTCTTCCTTCTCCCTTTCTGTGGGAGAAGGAAGAACTCCGCTCACCCCACCTTCACCAGCACGGCACTTTCGAATTCGATGACCTTGTCGCCCATCGAATCGAAGGCCTCTGAGCGGAGCGTCAGCAGCCGCCAGCCCGGTCGCGAGGCAATGGGGCGATGGGCCAGCGCGGTGCGGGTGAAAGTCACGGTTTCCCCGGCATAGACAGGTTTGGGCCATTTGAGGTTCTTGAAGCCGGGCGAGGGGCCGAATTCCGGCACCGGCCCAGGGCCGGGCCAGCGGGCGACCTCTGCCTCCATGCCAGCCTCGAGGTTCAGTTTCATCCAGGTGGCGGCGGTGTGCCAGCCCGAGGCACAGAGCCCGCCGAATATGCTGTTCCTCGCCGCCTCTTCGTCGATATGGAATATCTGCGGGTCGTATTTGCGGGCGAACGCCTTGATCGCCTCCGGTTCGAATCGATGCGAACCGAGCGTGACGGTGATACCGATGCAGAAGAATTCGTCGAGGCTCACGCACTGCCCTCGCGGGTGAGGAACATGACGGTGTTTTCGAGCTCGAAAACGCCTTCGCCGCGCTGGTTGAACAACTCGCTGCGCATGGTCACCAGGCCAAGCCGGGGTTTCGATCTGGATAAACGCTTGGCAAGGACGGTGGTGCTGCCGCTCAACAGGTCGCCGGCAAGGACTGGCCGTTTCCATTTGACCTGGTCGACGCCTGGCGCGCCCTGCGAGGTCGAGTCGAGCAGGAAGGCATCGCACAGCATGCGCATGAACATGGCGCAGGTGTGCCAGCCCGAAGCCGCCAGCCCGCCGAGGATGCTGGCCTTGCCCGCGGCCTCGTCGAGATGCATCGGCTGGGCATCGAATTCGCCGGCGAATTCGATGATTTCGGCGGCACTTACCAGCTTGGTGCCGAGATCGAGCGAAGCGCCCTCGACAAAATCCTCATAAGCCCAGGTCTTTGCGGTCATGATGGAAATCCGGTTCATGATTGTACGATCGCGGGTCCGGGTCCCGGATGCAGGCAGGGCGGCATTTGGTCAAGCAATTTCTACTGCGCCAGCCCGCTGCGCCCAAGCCGCAGCGGAGCTATTGATGACGCTACAGCCAGCCGCGGCGGCGGAAATACCAGAAGGGCAGGATTGCCGAAAGCACCATCATGCCGATGGCGAAGGGATAGCCAAAGTGCCATTTGAGCTCGGGGATGATGTCGAAATTCATGCCGTAGATCGAAGCGACAAGCGTCGGCGGCAGGAAGATGACAGCGGCGACGGAGAAGATCTTGATGATAGCGTTCTGCTCGATCGAGATCATGCCGAGCGTCGCGTCGAGCAGGAAGCTAATCTTCTGCGACAGGAACGTGGCGTGGTCGGCGAGCGACAGCACGTCGCGCGACAAGGTCTTGATGCGGGCGCGTGTATCCTTGCTCATCTTGGTTTGCGTGGAGGCATGGGCGAGAAACCCGGCAAGGCGCTGCAGCGAGATCAGGCTGTCGCGGATCGAGGAGGCGAGGTCCTCCTTGCGGCCAATGCCTTTCAACAGCTCCTGGAAGTCGCGGTTGCGCTTGGAAACCTTGGTCGAGCGTGCCTCGAAGATGTCGCGCGAGATCACCTCGACGTCGCGGCCGGCGCGCTCCAGAATGTCGGCGAGGCGGTCGACGATCGCCTCCAGCAGTCCGATCAGGATGGTGTCGCCGCTGGTGCAGCCGGTCGCCACCTTCTCGGCGCGCAGCGGAAAGGTCTTGAACGCCTTCGGTTCGTGGTACCGCACGGTGATCAGCCTGCTGCCGGCGAGCACGAAGGTAACCGGCGACATCAACGGATCGTCCACCTCGGTCTGGGCAGGCAGAATGGCGGTCATGAAGTAGGCGCCGTCCTCGACGTAGAGACGGCTCGAGATCTCGATCTCTTCCATCTCTTCGCGGGTCGGAACCGCGATGCCGAGCCAGGTCTCGATTGTCGTCTCTTCTTCCTTTGTCGGGTTGAAGAGATCGATCCAGACGACAGTGTCGCTGTTTTGCAGGAGATCGTCGACCAGGCGCAGGCGATCATTGTCGACGACGAAGGCCTTGATCATCGCCGGGTCTCCCTTGCTGTTGCCAAAGAGCGTTCGTTTGGAGGGGGCGCGTCAGTCGGGTCGCACGGACACGGGCAGGTGAGGCGCGAGGCCGGTGCAGAGGCCCCTTAGACCCCGCACGACGGCCCGTCAAGCAGCGCAAGAGGCACTGCGACATCGAGCGACGGCAATGGTCGCCACTGGGCTCCCTCGCCGGGTCAGGTGTTGAACTTGAACAGCATGATGTCACCGTCCTGGACGACATACTCCTTGCCTTCGTCGCGCGCCTTGCCGGCCTCCTTGGCCGCCATTTCGCCGCCCAGCCTGACGAAGTCGTCATAGGCGATGGTCTGGGCGCGGATGAAGCCGCGCTCGAAATCGGTGTGGATGACGCCTGCCGCCTGCGGCGCCTTGGCACCCTTGTGAACGGTCCAGGCGCGTGTCTCCTTCGGCCCGACGGTAAAATAGGTAATGAGTTGCAGCAGCTCGTAGCCGGCGCGAATCACCTTGTTCAGGCCCGGCTCGTCGAGCCCAAGCGAGGAGAGGAATTCCATCTCCTCTTCGTCCGAAAGCTGGGCGACCTCGGCTTCGATCGCCGCTGAAATCACGACGGTGCGGGCGCCTTGCGCGGCGGCCATCTTCTCGACCGCCCTGGTATGCGCGTTGCCGGTAGCGGCATCGGCTTCCGCGACGTTGCAGACATAGAGCACGGGGTGAGACGTCAACAGGTTCAGCCCCTGCAGGATGCGCAGGTCCTCGGCCGAGATGCCGTTGAGCAGGATACGGGCGGGCTTGCCGGCCTGCAGCAGTTCAAGCGCCGCTTCCATCATCGGAAGTACGGTCGCTGCTTCCTTGTCTTTGCCGGCGGCACGCTTGCGGATCTGCACGATGCGGCGCTCGAGGCTGTCGAGGTCGGCAAGCATCAATTCGGTCTCGACGGTCTCGGCATCGGCGACAGGATCGATGCGGCCCTCGACATGGGTGATGTCGTCATCCTCGAAGCAGCGCAGCACATGGACGATGGCGTCGACCTCACGGATGTTGGCGAGGAATTGGTTGCCAAGCCCTTCGCCTTTCGAGGCGCCACGCACCAGGCCGGCAATGTCGACGAACGAGATGCGGGTTGGGATGATCTCCTTCGACTTGCCGATCGCGGCGATCTTCTGCAGGCGCGGGTCGGGCACCGCCACCTCGCCGGTATTCGGTTCGATGGTGCAGAACGGATAATTGGCGGCCTGCGCCGCCGCCGTCCTGGTCAGCGCATTGAAGAGCGTCGACTTGCCGACATTGGGCAAGCCAACGATGCCGCATTTGAAACCCATTTGTCTGGTCCTATCGGGAAATCGAAATTTGATCAGGGCTATGGGCGAAAGCGCCGATGATCGTCAAGGCGCAATTCAATTCAGACGCTGCGCGATGTCATCGGTGCCTATCGCCAACGAACGAACGCCGGACCTGCTCAGTATTTGCAGGAGATGCCAGAACGCGTCGACCTCGGCGGTTCCGAAATCGATGGTCAGTTGGCCGTCGAGCAATTGCGCACTGTGAATGATGTTTCCGACGGTCTCCGATGTTTCACGGTCGCCATCGATATCGAACCAGCCGCGAAACCATTCGTCGAAGAGATCGCCGTCGAGCTCATTTACGGGGAATTTGAAATAAACCTCGTCCCATTTGAACGGTGAGACGAGGACATCCATTCCACCAATCCCGGCGTGAATATCCGGAGAGAATTTCACATAGGCATCGCTGTTGATGAATTGCGGATTTGGCTGTCCGTCATTGCCGACGAAATCAACCGCGATGAGATTTCGATAGAAGGAATCGACATTCGAAAACTTGATCTCGGTTGCATGCGACCCTTGGCTGTTGCGAGCAAGTTCGCCGGCAGCAGCGACGAAATAATCAACATACTTCTGTCTGATGAGACGGACCAATTCCTGAACGTCATCCATATCCATGGCTCAGTCCTTGGCGCCAAAAAGCTTCTTCAGCATAGCCGCCATCGGGCCGGTTTCGGGCAGCTTGGCCGCCGGCTGCTGCGGCCGCGCCTGGCGGACGTGGCTTTGCGCCTTTGGCGCCTTGGGCGGTGGGCGATCGTCGTCGCCCGTCGGCGTGAGCTTGTCGCGCAGGGCCAGCGTCACGCGGTTCATGAACGAGTTGTCGTCGCCCTTGGCAAGCAATCCGGCACCATCGGCGATTTCGTCGAGCAGCACGTCCAGCCATTCGCGGTCGCCCTTGGCGAAATCGCCGAGCACATGGCCGTGCACCATTTCCTTGACGCCGGGGTGGCCGACGCCGATGCGCACACGGCGAAAATCCTTGCCGACGTGCTGGTCGAGCGAGCGGATACCGTTGTGGCCGCCGGAACCGCCACCGACCTTGACCCGCACCTTGCCGGCGGCAAGGTCGATCTCGTCATAGAAGACAGTCAGCGCCGAAGGGCCGAGCTTGTAGAAGCGCAAGGCTTCGCCGACCGACTGGCCGGACAGGTTCATGAAGGTCTGCGGCTTGATCAGGATCACCTTTTCGCCGGCAAGCGTGCCTTCGGCGATCAGACCCTGGAATTTCTTCGACCAGGGTGAAAAGGAATGGCGGCGGGCGATCGCGTCCGCCGCCATGAAGCCGACATTGTGCCGGTTGTTGGCGTATTTCGCGCCCGGATTGCCGAGGCCTGCAAAGACAAGCATCGTCGCCTCCGGGCGGGAAGGAGTTACTTCTCTTCGGCGGCAGGAGCCGCTTCGGGCGCAGCCGCTTCAGTCGTCTCTTCCGCGGCCTCCGGCTTCATCGCCGAGGAGCCGGCAATGGTCGCGATGGTGAAGTCGCGGTCGGAGATCACCGGCTTGACGCCGGCCGGCAAGGTGACGGCCGAAATGTGGATCGAATCGCCGATATCCGTGCCGGTGAGATCGATGGTGATGAAATCCGGGATCGCATTGGCTGGGCAGTGGAACTCGACCTCGTGGCGCACGATGTTGAGCACGCCGCCGCGCTTGATGCCGGGCGACTTGTCTTCATTGATGAAGTGCACGGGCACATCGACGTTGACTTCGGTATCCTTGCCGATGCGCAGGAAATCGACATGGACAGGGAAATCCTTGACCGGGTCGAGCTGGAAATCCTTGGGCAGAACCTGGATCTTGTTGCCGTCGACATCGATCGTGGCGACCGTGGTCAGAAACCCGCCGCCATGGATCTTGTAGTAGATGTCCTTGTAGGTCAGCGCAATCGCCAGGGGAGGCTGCTTGTCGCCGTAAATCACTGCAGGCACTTTACCGTTGCGGCGAACTGCACGGGCGGACCCCTTACCGACCTGTTCGCGCGCTTCGGCCTTGAGCTCGTAAGTATCGTGGCTCATGGCATTTCCTTTCGCGTTGTTCTGGAGCGTTCGCGGCCGGCAAAGTGCCGGGGCCGTAAACGTCGAAAGCCGCCATAGCTAACGCATGATCTGGTCCGAAAACCGGAATCCACTTTTCGGGATCATGCGGGAAGGCGGCCTTCCGCCGCGTTGCCTCCAAGGGTGTCTACGCGGGTGGCGGCTCTATAGCGGAAGGCGGCGCGAGGTGCAAGTCATGGCAGGCAAGGTCTGCAAGGGTTCCGCCCATGGCATGGCGACACCCATGCCGATGTCATCGACGCCGACCTGCTGGCCTTCTTCAGGGCGCAAGGCCTTTCAGAACGTAACAAGAACACCCGCCAGATGGCGGGTGTTCTTGTGTCAGGTGGTGCCGATGTCAGGCGATGCTCAAGCCGCCATCGATCAGCATTTCCGCACCGACCATGAACGGGCATTCGTCCGAAGCAAGAAAGACCACTGCGTTGGCAATTTCCTCGGCGGTTCCGAAACGACGGGCAGGCACCAGGCCGACCACAGCTTTCGCGCGCACCTTCGCCGCTTCGGGGTCCAGCCCAAGTTTGTCGTTGAGCGGCGTGTCGATCGGACCCGGGCTGATCACATTGGCGCGAATACCGCGTTCTATCAGTTCGCCCGAGAGCGTCGGAGCGAGCGAAATCATGCCGGCCTTGGCCAGCGCATAGACGTGCGTTCCAGCCATTCCCATATGTGCGTTGACCGAGCCGCTGAGGATGATCGACGAGGGGTTCGAAAACAGCGGAACGAGCGCCTTGACCAGGAAGTACGGCCCCTTGAGGTCGACATCGATGCTCCTGTCAAACGCGGCCTCGGTCCAGTCGCCAAGCGGGCGCAGGTCGGCGATACCAGCATTGAGGAAGAGAGCATCGAGCTTGCCGAAGGTTTCCTCGATCCGCCGCGCTATGTCGTTCTGGGCAGCAGCATCTCCGGCGTCGGCGGCAATCACAAGCACATCACTGCCAAGGATGGTGCGCGCCTCCTCGAGACGGCTCGCATTGGTTCCGGTGATGGCGACGCGCGCACCTTCCTCGATGAAACGTCGCGCCGTCACCAGGCCGATGCCGCTGGTGCCGCCGGTAATCAAAGCGACCTTGCCTTTTAGTCTGGGCATAAGCTAATTGCCTTTTCTGGCGCGGAGCGCTGCGCAGCATCAGGGCTGAGCCCGGTATGTTCAACTTGAAGGCGTTGCTGACCAAAATTTTGCCTTCAGGGGTGGACCCTCTCTAACAGGCTTTTCACCCGGCGTGTGGTGAAAGAATCATCGAGGGGCGCGACAAATGGCGCGCCCCTCGTATCAATTCCGAAAGATGAACTGATTTTAGCCTAATTATATACTTGACATAGCTAACACCTTGGACGATAAATGATACCAAGGAGTTAGCTCCAATGAACCTCACCGCCCCGATCTTCCACGATAACGACGCAGCCCGCGAGCACCTTGAAAGCATTCGCTGGGCCGATGGCGTCTACTGCCCGCATTGCGGCAACACGGACGGCGAGACAATCCACAAGCTGGCGGGCAAATCCACGCGTCCCGGCCTGTTTCAGTGCAACGCTTGCCGTGAGCATTTCACCGTGACCGTTGGCACCGTCATGGAACGCTCAAAAATCCCGCTGTCCAAGTGGGTGCTTGGCTTCCATCTGTACGCATCATCAAAGAAGGGCATGAGCGCGCACCAGCTGCACCGTATGCTTGGCGTCACCTACAAGACCGCTTGGTTCATGGCGCACCGTATCCGTGAGGCCATGAAGGAAGACGTTGCGTCTTCCGGCCCGCTTGGAGGCGAAGGCAAGATCGTAGAAGCCGATGAAACCTATTTCGGACCGAAGGACACGATCAAGAAGCGCACCATTCGCGGCAAGCCGTTTAACTCGTCAAAGCGTTCCATCGTGGCGCTTGTCGAGCGCGGCGGCAAAGTCCGTTCCTTCCATGTCGAGCGCGCTACAAAGGCGTCTGTCCGCGATGTGCTGGTCCGCAATGCCGATCGCAAATCGACGCTCATGACCGACGAGTCCAACTTCTATCCGATCACTGGCCTTGAGTTCGCGGACCATGCCACCGTGAAGCATATTGGCGGCGAATACGTTCGCTATGAAGCCGACCGCGTTGTCCATACCAACACGATTGAGAACGTGTTTTCAGTCTTCAAGCGCGGCATGGTCGGCGTCTATCAGCATTGCGGCGAGGCTCACTTGCACCGCTACCTTGCCGAGTTCGATTTCCGTTACAATCGCCGAGCGGCCCTTGGCGTGACTGATCGTGAACGGGCTGACGATTTGATCCGTGGCACCAGTGGCAAGCGCTTGATGTATGCGTGACTGGCTCGCGCCGTAACGCGAAAGCAGAAGGCGCGCAAACTCTATCGTTTACACCGTGTCAGGCTTGGCCTTTGGTTTCGGCGGCGTGTTTAGCGCACGGAGAAGGCCGGCGTCGCGTTTGCGAGCAATCTCATCATCTGTTTGGGGGCCACCTACAGAGGCCGGTCGGAACCCTCCCGTCTTAGATAGGTGGTTAACTGTTTCGTCCATTGCTGCAACAAGTTCCCGTTTTTCAAGAAGATCAAACACGCGCTCTATTGGCACAACCACAGCGAATCCGGTGTTCCGCTCGTCGGTATCCGGTCCGGGGTCGGCATCTTCATTATGTGGGACCGCTATCTGGTCTTCTGCCGAACGAACCAAATGGTATCCGATCATCACCCCGATTGGAAATTCTGTAATGCGGGCTCCCCTGAGCGTTTGCATCGAGCCGTTTTGGTCAAATCTGACACGTGGCACATTCACGAATACCGGAGATCCACTTAATCCCAAGATTGACTTGGTCTCAACCAGATAGGCGCTAATATATCCGCCACTGTTACTCCGAACAAGTTCGTCATCCGGCATTCGTGCGATATTGCCTATGCGAACGACGGGGACGTTCCTGGTAACACCGTGATGGGATGAATAGAGGCCTACCGTGGCCACCTCATCACCTAGATCGGGACGCCACTTTCGCTCCAACTCATCCAAATGCACGGCGCGCCCTAGCGGTAGGCAAAATTGATCCATCGCGTCGGGCAGCGCTATGGAGATCACCGCCAAGTCATGAATTGGATCGACCAATTTCATATGGTTGAGCGGCAGGACGATTGGCTCCCGTTCCTTTCGATTGAGGCGGATGACGGCTTGTGACCCTGCCAGATCGATAACGTGCTTCGCGGTTATGACGAAATTGAAGTAATTTCCTTTGTGTTCCACGCTGCCTAAAAAGGCGGTGCCAAGTGGGTTGAACCTGCCACCAACCTCAGTCCCAACGAAGACAACGGTTTTTGGAATGTCAGAATGGACTCGCACGCATACCCCCAGCAGCCGTTCCGCAAACGATGGCATGGGCTCTGCGACAAGACAATCCACACTTAAAATGTCAGCAAACATAGGATTTTTCCTAAGTTCCGTGACGTGCCGGCCTGTCGCTAGGATCAATAGCAGCGAGATTCGGCTATGTCACGTATATAATTAGGGATTTTAGCTGGCCACCGCCTCCACCTTCCTCGCTTCCTTCATGTTCGGCAAAAACACCGTCAGCAGGCCGAGTAGCGGCAAATACGAGCAGACCTGGAAGACGAAATCGATGCCTTTCATGTCGGCGACGACGCCAAGCACGGCGGCCGCGATGCCGCCCATGCCGAAGGCGAAGCCGAAGAAGATGCCGGCGATCATGCCGACCCGGCCGGGCACCAGTTCCTGCGCGAAGACGACGATGTTCGAGAAGGCCGAGGACAGGATCAGGCCGATCAGCACGGTGAGAACCATTGTCCACTCGAAATTGGCGTAGGGCAAGGCCAGGGTGAAGGGCAGCACGCCGACGATCGAGAACCAGATCATCGCCTTCTGCCCGTAGCGGTCGCCGAACGGGCCGCCGAGCAGGATGCCAAGGGCCGAGGCGCCGAGGAACAGAAACAGCATGACCTGCGACATCTGCACTGAGACGCCGAATTTATGGATGGCATAGAAGGTGTAGTAGCTGGACAGGCTGGCGATGTAGGCGTTCTTCGTCAGCACCAGCAAGGTAAGCACCAGCAGCGCGCCCATCACCTTGCGGCGGGGGAAGGGCGAGACGAAGCCTGCCGCCTTGCGGGTGCTCTGCGCGGCACGCAGGCGGCTGTACCAACCACCGACCTGCCACAGCACGATGATGCCGATCAACGAGCCGCCGGCAAACCACGCGATGCTGGTCTGGCCGAAGGGCACGACGATGAAGGCTGCCAGCAGCGGCCCCATCGCCTGGCCGAAATTGCCGCCGACCTGGAACAGCGACTGTGCCAGCCCGAACCGGCCGCCGGAGGCGAAGCGGGCGATGCGCGAGGATTCCGGATGGAAGATCGCTGAGCCGATGCCGATCAGCGAGGCGCCGATGAGGAGCAGGAAATAGTGTCCGGCATAGGCCAGCACGACCAGGCCGATCAACGAGGAGGCCATGCCGTAGGGCAGCGAGTAAGGCATCGGCCGCTTGTCGGTGATCATGCCGATCACCGGCTGCAGCAAGGATGCCGTCACCTGGAAGGTGAAAGTCAAAAGGCCGATCTGCCAGAAATCGAGACCGTAATTGTCCTTCAGCAGCGGATAGATCGCCGACAGCAGCGACTGCATGATGTCGTTGATGCAATGGCAGAAGCTCACCGCCAGGATGACGGTGAAGGCCGTCGCCTGAGCTGAAATGTGGCTGGCCGCTGCCGGCTTGGCGTCGGCGGTTGCTGTGGTATCGGTCAAGGCAGGCTCCGTGGTCTTTTTGGCGGGCGCTCCCGCAGGCGGTCTTATGGGCCGGCTGCCTTATACGTTGCTTGTCACGCGACTTCTTTCGTGGTTTGGTCCAATAGTTTCGCAAGTGGGCCATAGCTGATGCCGCATGGCAGGGAAATGTTCAGAGCGGGCGATACCGATCTCGGCCTGTTGCACGAGCGTCGCTGGCAATGGCTGGAGCAGGCCGTCGGGCCGGCCGTGGCGCTGCCGACCGAATATCCGGACGGCTATCACGTGCCACGGCACCATCATAGCCGCAGCCAGTTGCTGCACGCGCTGGTCGGTGTCGTGCTGGTGACGACGCGGCATGGGCGCTGGATGGTGCCCCCCGACCACGCGATGTGGATCCCCGCCGGCACCGAACATTCCGTCGAGATGCTGGGCGACGTCAGCATGCGGTCCGTCTATGTGATGCCGGAGGCCATTCCGGGCCTGCCGGACGGGTTGCGCGTCGTCGGCATCACCGACCTGATGCACAGCCTGATCGTGGAATCGGAAAAGCTGCCGCAAGGCGCCGAGCTGGAGGGGCGGGGTGGGCTGATCATGAAGCTCCTGCTGCACGAAATCCCGAACCTGCCGGAACGGCCGCTCGGACTGCCGTTCCCGTCCGATGCAAGGCTGGCGGCGCTGTGCCGGCGCTTCGTCTCAGCACCGTCACCGCATGCGACGATCGACGAGTGGGCCGCTATCGTCGGCATGAGCCGCCGCTCTTTCACCCGCGCGTTCCACCGCCAGACCGGATTGTCGCTATCGACCTGGCGCCAACAGGCCTGCCTGTTCGCGGCGCTGCCGCGGCTGGCCGACGGCGAGCCGATCACGAGGGTGGCGCTCGATCTCGGCTATGACAGCGTGCCGGCGTTCATCACCATGTTCAAGCGCATGCTGGGAGCCTCGCCACGCGGTTATATGCGGGGCGCGCGTGATGCTGGCGAAGGTGTGCGACGAATAAGCGGTCCGGCTCGGCCTGAGTCGCAGCCCTAAAGGGCGTCGCGTTCGGCCGGCCTCATGCGCCGCGCTTTGGGTTCTTGTTTTTATGCATTTCGTTATCGCAAAACCGCTGCACAGTTTTGCGCGACACGCATTAATCGAACAGGCTCGACACCGATTCCTCGGTCGCCGTGCGCGAGATCGCCTCGCCCATCAGTTCGGCGATGGAGATGACGCGGATATTGGTGGCGTCGAGCACTGCCTGGGTCGGCTGGATGGAATCGGTAATGACCAGTTCCTGCAGTTTCGAGGCGCCGATGCGGGCGATGGCACCGCCGGACAAAACGCCATGGGTAGTATAGGCGGTGACACTGGTGGCGCCGTCGGCAAGCAGCGCATCGGCCGCATTGCACAGCGTGCCGCCCGAATCGATGATGTCGTCGATCAACAGGCAATCCTTGCCGCGCACGTCACCGATGACGTTCATGACTTCCGATTCGCCGGGGCGCTCGCGGCGCTTGTCGACGATGGCAAGCTGGGCGTCGATGCGCTTGGCGAGCGCGCGGGCGCGGACCACGCCGCCGACATCCGGCGACACCACCATGACATTGGCAAGCTGCTTGTATTTTGCCTTTACGTCGCGGGCCATGACCGGCACGGAAAACAGATTGTCGGTCGGGATGTCGAAGAAGCCTTGAATCTGGCCGGCATGGAGATCCAGGGTCAGCACCCGGTCGACGCCCGCCCTGGTGATCATGTTGGCGACCAGCTTGGCCGAGATCGGTGTGCGGCCGGAGGCGCGGCGGTCCTGCCTGGCATAGCCGAAATAAGGAATAACCGCAGTGATGCGCTTAGCCGAGGAGCGCATGAAGGCGTCGATCATGATGAGTAGTTCCATCAGATGATCGTTGGTCGGGAACGAGGTGGATTGCAGGATGAAGACGTCCTCGCCGCGCACGTTCTCCTGGATCTCGACGAAGATTTCCTGGTCGGCGAAGCGCCTGACGCTGGCCTTGCCCAGCGGAATGTTGAGGTAGCGGGCGACTGATTCGGCCAGCACCCTGTTGGAATTGCCCGCGAAGAGCTTCATGCACCGTTCCTGGCGAAGGATTGAGAGACTCCGATAGCACTCCAGCCTCTTAGTCGGGCTTTTAGCGGCCCGCGCCGGTATTGCAAGCGTCGTGAATGGGAATCCGCCGGCTAATCTCAATAAACGCTTACGGCTTGAGCATGCGGCGATAGAGCCGGTTCCATGCCCGGCGGAATCGGGTTGGCGCTATCTTTCTGTTTGAGCATGATCTTTCCGAAAACCGGATTCCACTTTTGGAATCATACTCCAGGTCAGCCGGCGCCGCCGCCAAGCCAGGTGGCGAACTGGTCGATTGTCTGGTCGGCAATTGCCTGCATGGTCGCCGGCGCGACCGCCGCCCAGCCTTCACCACCGCCGACGGAGGGCGCCTTCTGCTGGCCATTGATGCGATGCAGCCGGTTGCCGGCCGGGTCATAGATGTCCCAGACGTAGATGACGGTGGTGTCCTTGCCTTCCGTCATGGTCGAGAAATAGCCCTTGAGCACATGCGTTGGGGTTTGGTCGGTGCTGCCGGCCAAAGTGATGCCGCGCTGCCTGGCGCGTGTCTGAAGCTCGGCGGTCAGCGGTGTCGCGGCTTCTACCGAGGCGCCGACGATCGGCGCCACCTGCAGCCGGGTCCGCGCAATGGCAGCCGCGCTTTTGGCGGGCGGCACGGCTGCTGCAGTGGAAGGCTGCGCTGTACCTGCAGTTTGCGCGGTGCCGGCAGGCTGAGCCGGGGTTGAGGGGGGCGTTGCGGCACCTCCGGCTCCGGAGAGCGATTGCGTCGATTGCGGGGCAATGGCCGAGGGTTCGAGAACGTCCTTCGCATTGGTGCAGGCCGCCAGTGCCAGCGCCACGAGCAATGACACGGTCGTCACATGCGATCGTCTCATTAGCCTGAAAACTCCTTGGCGACGAACGCCCCTCACACTCTTTCCATTATGGATTCACTGCACGATCAAGTCGAGATCATGGCGGGACAGCGGCTTCGGCTGGGATTCGGTCGTCAGATAGGTGCGGCCAAGCGTCATCGCGGTTTCGGTTTCGGAGTCCATGATGATCATATGGGCGAACAGCGTCATGTTCGGCGCGATCGGTTCGGGATTGCCCTGATAGAACATCGGCATATCCATCCAAGACGGGGTGAAGCGGGCGCCGAGCGAATAGCCGCAGGCATTGAGCCGGTGCTTGGTCAAATTGTGGGCCTCGAGCGTGCGGGCATGGGCGTCGAACACGTCGCCGAACGTGTTACCGGGCGTCATCGCCTTCTCGACTGCAAGTAGCGCGGCGCGGGCGGCATCGAACAATTCCTGGTGGCGTTTCGATGCCTTGCCGGTCAGCACCGTGCGCATCATTGCCGCATGGTAGTGGTGGAAGACACCGGCCCATTCGAGCGTCAGCTGGTCGTTCTTGGTGAGCTTGCGGCGACCGGCCTTGTAGCGGCAAAGCAGGGCGTCGACGCCGGAGCCGATGATGAACTCGTTGGCCGGATAATCGCCGCCGCCGGCAAAGATCGCACCTTGCATGGCGGCCAGGATCAGCGCCTCATCGCCGCCCTGCTTGATCAGCGGCAGTGCTGCGTCCAGCGCGTCGTCGGCCAGATTTGCGGCTTTTTCCGCCTTGGCGATTTCTGCCGGGCTCTTGAACAGCCGTAGCCGGCTGACAATGCCGGAGGCATCCGCGATCTGCCCGAAGGTCTGCAACTGCTCGTCGAGGCGCCGGCCATTATAGGCCGTCAGGCCGTGGGTGTCGTACTCGACGCCGATCCGGGCGCCGAGCAGGTCGAGTTCGTTGAGCAGATTGCGCAGGTCTACCGCCGGATTGGCGCCGTTGCGGTCCGTCCACAAAACGATGTTGTCGATGATCGAGGTGTGGCGCGCCTGGCGCAAGTCGGCCGAACGCGTCAGCAGCACCATCGAGCCGTCGGCCTTGACCACCAGGCACTGGAAAAAGCAGAAGCCGAAGGTGTCGTAGCCGGTCAGCCAATACATGCTTTCCTGGGCAAACAGCAGGACGGCGTCGAGCTTCTTTTCGGCGATCTCGATCATCAGTCGATCGCGCCGCGCGTCGAATTCCGAGCGTTCGAAATGCAGCGCCATCAGTCAGCCTCCAAAACGATTGCCGAAACCTGCCGCCCGTAGTCGGGCTCGTTGCGATGCGTGCTGCGCCGATAAGAGTAGAAAAGCTCTTCCTCGGCATAGGTGCAGCGGCCAAGTCCCTCGGCGTTGACGCCAGCCTTGGTCAGCCGGTCGACAGTGTAGCGGTTGAGATCGAACATCGCGTGTCCGGCATTTGCGGAGGGCGCGAAATAGCGGGCATTGCCGGCATCGGCGTCGACGAAGCGGGCGACGAATTCCGGTCCGACTTCGTAATTTCGTGGGCCGATGGAAGGACCGAGCACTGCGACGATGCGGTCGCGCCGGGCGCCAAGGCTTTCCATTGCCGCGACGGTGTTTTCCAGCACGCCGGTGAAAGCGCCTTTCCAGCCGGCATGGGCGGCGCCGATAATGCGCGCCTCGGAGTCGGCGAAGAGGACCGGTCCGCAGTCGGCGGTCGAGGCACCGACGGCAATGCCCGGCCGGTCGGTGACAATGGCGTCGGCCTTGGGCCGCTCGCCGGCGAAAACGTCCCTGGCAATGACGACGTCCGGCGAATGAACCTGGTGAGCGGTCAGCAGATGGTTTGCAGGCACGCCCATCCATTCGGCGACCCGGCGGCGATTCTCGCGCACCAGCGTCTGGTCATCGCTCGAGCCGGTGCCGATGTTGAGCCCCCGGTAGATGCCGCTGGAAATGCCGCCGACGCGTGTGAAGTAGCCGTGGCGGATGCCTTGCGCCGTTTCCAGCAAGGGCGACCGAACGGGATCCGGTTTGGTCTGATTCAGCATGGCGGCTTTGTTGTCCGTATGGGCGATTTCGTCAAGCGAGTTCAGACGGGGCGAGTTGAAGGCTGGTCAGTTAAGGCTGGCGCAGTTGATGTCGGGCGCTAGTCGAAGATGGGAGAGTGGGAGAGGCGGCAGCGAAAAGTCAATCCGTGCTTGGAAACGGCGGAACGGCAATGCCGGCGGGGAGGACGGCAAGCACCTTGAAGAGTTCGCCCATGGCCAGCGGGCCGGCGAGGCGCTCGACGTCGGCCGCTATCTTTTCGCGAGCTGCCTCATCCGCATTGGCGCCGAGCCGGCCAGCCCGTTCGAGAAGCCCCATCTTGAGCAGGAATTCACCTTGCGTTGAGAGGTGGGCATCGAGGCCGTGTGCCCGAACGGTTGCCGCAAGGGCAGCGAAATCGACATGGGCGGTGAGATCGGCCTGCCCCGGATTGGCCAGCACGTCCTCATGACCGTGCTTGCGCAATGCCTGCAAGGTGTCGCCGATCCCGGGCTGGAGGTGACCGTAGTCGAGAAACAGGCCGGCGCCGCCAAATCCGGCAAGTCGCCCGGCGATGGCCGCCATCAGGGCAGCGCGGGCTGGCGCCACCTCGACGATGGCACCTTGCGGCGCATTCTCGGCACCCTCCGGCAGCAGCATCGGGTCGAGCGAGCCGGCGCCGACGAAAAAGCGCAGCCGGTTCGTATCGTCGAGACCGATCATCCGTTCGCGCCAGCCGGCTCCAGCGCGGACGAACTGGCGGATAGGCACCGCGTCAAACAGCTCGTTGCCAACAATCAGAAGCGGCCCCTGCGGTAGTGTGTCAACGGCCTCATGCCAGGCGATGGTGGCCGACGTCCCGGCAAGCGTCCGTTTCTGGACCTCGGTCAACCGCGGACTGGTCTCGATCAAAGCGAACGATGCACTGGCGGCAAGCGTCGGATCAAGCCGCGAAAGCGTGCGCAGCATATCTCTCATCAGCGTGCCGCGGCCGGGGCCTATTTCGGCGATGGCGACCGGCGTCGGCCGGTCGATCGCCAGCCACGCCTGGTAGAGCCAGATGGCGACCAGTTCGCCAAACATCTGGCTGATCTCCGGCGCGGTGACGAAGTCGCCGGCGGCGCCGAACGGCTCGCGTGTCGTATAATAGCCGTCCTGCGGATCGAACAGGCAGAGCGCCATGTATTTGCTGATGGGGATCGGTCCCACCGCACCGATCAGCTCGGCGATGCGGGTCTTCAGCCGCGTCATGCCGGCTGCGGGTTTGCCACCGGCTTGGCTGTAGCCATCGCCCAGATGCCGGCCAGCACCATCGGCAGTGACAGCACCATCCCCATGGTCAGCCAGCTCGTGCCAAGGAGATAGCCAAGCTGCTGGTCGGGCTCGCGAAAGAATTCGATGAAGATGCGCGAGGCGCCATAGCCGGCGATGAAGGCGCCGCCGACGAAGCGCGGCGTCTTCAGCTTGAGCCGCGAATGGGTGAGGAAGCGCAGGACAAGGAACAACACCAGCCCTTCGAGGAGCGCCTCGTAGATCTGGCTCGGATGGCGTGGAAATGGGCCTCCATTGGGGAATTCGAATGCCCATGGAACGTCGGTCGGCCGGCCCCATAGTTCGGAATTGATGAAGTTTGCCAGGCGAACGAGGCCAAGCCCCACCGGCACGCCGGCGGCAACCACGTCGAACAGTGACCATGTGCGGATGCCGCGAGACCGGGAAAACAGCGTCATTGCGAGAATGACGCCGAGCAGGCCGCCATGAAACGACATACCGCCCTGCCAGACGGCGACGATATCGAGCGGATTGGCAATGTAGCGCGGCAGGTCGTAGAACAGCACGTAGCCGGTGCGTCCGCCGAGCACCACACCGATGGCTGCCCAGACGATGAAGTCGTCGAGGTCGACGGGCTTCATCGGCAGGGTGCCGTCAGGCCAGAGTCTCGGGTTGGTGACGAGGCGCTTGGCATACCACCAGGCGAACAGAATGCCGACGATGTAGCCGACGCCGTACCAATGCACCGCCAGTGGTCCGATCCTGACGATGACCGGGTCGATGTTGGGAAAAGGCAGGGCGGCCAGCGGCAGCAAATATTCGCTCAACAGGGTCTCCGGGTTCCAATCAGGTTCGGGCGCGGACCATGCGGCAGGGTTTTGGCAGGGTCAAGGCAAGCATATGCTTGCATTCCGAATCGTGCGCCACTACGTCAATTCAACCAAGCGAGGATTTGCCATGGCGACCGGACCGAACCGCATTCTCGATGAATTCGCCAAGCTGATGACCGACGCAGCCGGTGCCGCGCAAGGCGTGCGGCGCGAGGTCGAGACCGCCTTCAGGGGCCAGGCCGAGCGCATACTCAACTCCATGGACGTGGTGCAGCGCGAGGAATTCGAGGCCGCTCGCGACATGGCGGCGAAGGCCAGGGAAGAAAACACCCGCCTCGCCGCTCGCATCGAGGCGCTCGAGGCCAGGCTTGCCGAATTGACCGGTCAAGTAGCGCCTGCGGCTGCGGCGAAGCCGCGTGCAAAAAAATAATAAGAAATAAATCATTAAACTTTTCCACAAAGCTGGATCGCAAAAAGCGCTTTGTCGTGAATCGCTTACCGGTACTGCGTGAATCTTTGTGACAGCGCCTTTCCACATGCGAATGACGCAGTGCGAAAAATTTGGCTGGTCACGCGACTCCCGATCAATAGACTGAATTTGTTGCATGATTCGGAGCAGGGTCATGCGCCGGGCGGTGGGGTCCGGTCCGGGGTCTTTGCGTTGACGAAGTCCTGGCCGTCCGAGTTCTAGGCAGAATTGTTCGAGTGTGCCTCTCCCGCGGAGCGTGTGGTGGCGCTCCCAGAACGACAGGAAGCATTTCATGGAACTTCTCGAACTCGAATTCTCCCGCGAAATCCATCCGGTGGATGTTATCGAGCAGGTGGCGCACAACAACCACTGGTCCTTCGAACGGGCCGGCGACGACGAGATCTCGATTTCGGTTGCCGGAAGCTGGACCGACTACCACGTTTCATTCTCCTGGATGGAGGACTACGAGGCGCTGCACCTGGCCTGCGCCTTCGACATCAAGGTGCCTGAGGCGCGCGCGCTCGAGGTGATGCGGCTGCTTTCGCTGATCAACGAGCAGATGCTGTTTGGCCATTTCGACTTCTGGGAGCAGGAAGGCGCCATCATGTTCCGCCAGTCGCTGCTGCTGGCCGGTGGGGTCGAGCCGTCGAGCCAGCAGGTCGAGGTGCTGCTGTCGTCGGCGCTGGAAGCCTGCGAATGCTATTTCCAGGCGTTCCAGTTCGTCGTCTGGTCAGGGACTTCGGCCAAGGATGCGCTGGCCGGCGTGTTGTTCGAAACCTACGGAAACGCCTGACCGTCGATGAGTTCGAGCAAGGCCCGAAAACCCGAGATCAGCTTTGCCGATTTCGACCGCATCGACATCCGCGCCGGCACGATCGTCGAGGCCGAGCCTTTTCCCGAGGCGCGCAAGCCGGCGATCAAGTTGAAAATCGACTTTGGTCCCGTGATCGGGGTGAAGAAATCCTCGGCCCAGATCACAAAATACTATACGCCCGAAACCCTGATCGGCCGGCAGGTGTTCGCTGTGGTCAATTTCCCGCCGCGCCAGATCGGGCTATTCATGTCGGAAGTGCTGACGCTCGGCTTTCCCGATGAAGAGGGCGCCGTCGTCCTTGGCGCGATCGAGCGCAGGGTGCCGGACGGCGGCAGATTGTTTTAACCGCGCTGTTGCTCAGGCGGCCAGTTTACGCTTGGTACCCAGCGCTTCTTCGACCGTTTCCATGAACATTTCCGCGCATGCCTTCCAGCTGTAGCGCATCGCGCGTTGCCGCGCCTCGGCGCGGTCGACGTGAAGGGCAGCGAGCGCCGCTTGCCGCAGGTCGTCCGACACCGCGCCGCCGATGCCGTCACCCACAATATCGATCGGTCCGGTGACTGGATAGGCTGCGACCGGCGTGCCGCTGGCCAGCGCCTCTATGATGACGTTGCCGAATGTGTCGGTGCGGCTGGGGAAGACGAAGGCATCGGCCGAAGCGTAGATCTCGGCCAGTTCGTCGTTCGGGCGATGGCCGAGGAAATGGGCATCGGGATATCTGGCCTTCAGCTTCGCCAATTCCGGCCCTTCGCCTACGATCACCTTGCTGCCGGGCAGGTCGAGGTCGAGGAAGGCCGGCAGGTTTTTTTCGACCGCGACGCGGCCGACGCAGAGGAAGATCGGTCCGGGAAATCCCAGGTCCTTTCTTTTGTCCGGCCGAAAATGATCGGTGTCGACGCCGCGCGTCCACGGCCGGAGCTTGGTGAAGCCGCGCGCCGCAAGATCGTCGGCAAGCGACTGAGTGGCAACCAGCGTGCCCTGTCCTGAATTGTGGAAATCGCGCAGCCAGCGATAGGCCCATGCTTCAGGCACCGGCAGGCGCGCGCTCAGATATTCCGGAAAACGTGTGTGATAGCTGGTCGTGAACGGGCGGCCGGCGTTGCGGCAGTAGCGCCGGGCCATAATACCGAGCGGTCCTTCGGTGACGATATGGATGTGGTCCACCTTGCGTGCCTCGATCAGCTGCGCCACGCGGTGCGGCGTCGTCAGCGCCAGCCTGATATCGGGATAGGTCGGCAGAGGCAGGGTGCGAAAGATGTTCGGCGTCAGGAAGTCCGTCTCGACATCGAAGGATTTCAGGGTCTCCGAGAGACGCTCCAGCGTGTGGACGACGCCGTTGACTTGCGGGCGCCAGGCGTCGGTGACCATCAGGATGCGCATGGCGGTCCCTTGGCGGAGAGCTTGATTGCCTTGCCGCGATACCTGAACGGCGACCACGCCGCAGCTCTGGCCTCGCACCGGCGCACCCGGGCAGGCGCGGGGTCGAAATGAGGCCGCAGGGCCGAATCAATCAAGATCGCGCGCTTCATTGGCGCTCTTCACCATGGTTTCATGACGGGCCGATGAAGGCCGGGTCTCGTTGCCGTCAAGCCGGAACCTTGATCACCGCCCGCAGGCCGCCGAGCGGGCTGCGTTCGAGGACGATGTCGCCGCCGTGGCTGCGGGCAATATCACGTGCGATGGAGAGGCCAAGGCCGGTGCCGCTGGCATCGAGGTTGCGGGCCTCGTCCAAACGCACGAAAGGCTTGAATACATCCTCCCGCTTTTCGGGTGGAATGCCCGGACCGTCATCGTCGATGGTGACGAGCAGCGAACCGCGTCCGTGATTGGCATTGATCTCCACCGTCTTGGCATAGCGGAATGCATTGCCGACGACGTTGGACAGCAGCCGGGCAAAGGCATTGGGGCGCACATGCACATGCGGATCGCCGACAAGCACGGTCGACATCTTGCGCTTGCGCAGCGCGGCTTCCTCGCGAAGCTTGTCGAAGAAGGCTTCGAGATCGAACTGACCGGCGTCTTCCGACGCTTCTCCGCGTGCAAAGGCAAGGTAGCCTTCCAGCATCGACTGCATGTCATCGATGTCCTGGTCGAGTGCCTGGGTATCGGCCGCCTTGGTCCCGGCAAGCGCCAATTGCAGCTTGAAGCGGGTGAGGATGGTCCTCAGATCGTGGCTGACGCCGCTCAGCATGGCGGTACGCTGCTCGAGCTGGCGTTCGATGCGTTCGCGCATCTGGATGAAGGCAAAGCCGGCGCGGCGGACTTCTTCGGCTCCGCGCGGGCGAAAATCGCGCGGCATCGGCCGGCCCTTGCCGAAGCTCTCGGCCGCCTCGGCCAGCGTCAGAATCGGCCGGATCTGGTTGCGCAGGAAGGGAATGGCGATCATCAGCAGCACCAGCGAGGTGCCGACCATCCAGATCAGGAAAATATGGGTGTTCGATGCATAGGCTTGGCTGCGGCGCACGAAGACGCGCAGCACCTTGTTCTCAAGCTGGACGCGGACCTCGACGATATTGGAATTGCCGACCGTATCGATCCAGAACGGACGGTTGATCTGGCGGGTGATCTCGGACGAAAGGATCTCGTCGAGGATCGAGAAGAACGGCTTTGGCCCGGGAGGCGGCAGCGGGTCCGGCGGCAGGAGGTCGACCTTCAGCTGCATGCGATCCTGGGCGATGCGGATGACGTTGGCGTAGTCGGCGTCGTGCGGATAGGTCTCTATCAGGTCGATGATGGCGGCGATGTCGCGCACCGTGGCCTGCGACAGGCGCTGCGTCACGGTCTGCCAGTGGCGCTCCATGAAGACAAAGGCGACGACCGACTGCAGCATGATCATCGGCGCGATGACGATGATCAGCGAGCGGGCATAGAGCCGCTTCGGCATGTAAAGCGATACCAGGCGCCAGAAACGATTCCAGGCGCGCGGCACGGCCTTGAGCGCCCGCGTCGCGCGAGCGCTCAAGCCGCCATCTCCCGGCCGTTCGAGTTGCGTGGTCGCCATTCGTCTTTTCGCTCACCGGCGGCTCGGCAAAGGACCGCTGTCGGCGGCATTCTATTCCACGCTGAGCCGATACCCAATACCGCGCACGGTCTGCAGCCAGACCGGATTGGACGGATCGCGTTCGATCTTGCGGCGCAGCCGGTTGATCTGGACGTCGATCGTGCGCTCGCCGACCTCGGACTCGTCGCCGACAAGCTCATGCCGCGGTATCGTCTCGCCGGCACGCGCTGCGAAGATCGCCAGGATCTCCTGCTCGCGGTCGGTCAGCTTGAGCGCCTCGCCGCCGCGCTTGAGCTCACGCCTGGCGATCTGGAACGTATAGGGGCCAAAGACCAGTTGTTCGACCTTGGGCGTTGTCGCGGGGCCGCCGCGGCGCAGGATATTGTTTATACGCAGGATCAGCTCGCGCGGGTCGAACGGTTTTGGCAGATAGTCGTCGGCGCCGGCCTCGAGCCCGGTGATCCGGCTGTCGGTTTCCGACAGTGCGGTGAGCATCAGGATCGGTACGTTTTTCTCCGCCCGCAGCGCCTTGGTGAGGTCGACGCCGCTTTCACCCGGCATCATGACGTCGAGCACGATCAGATCGAAGTCGAGACCGGCGAGCTTGCGCCGCGCCTCTCCGGAATTTCCGGCGACGGTAACGCGAAAGCCGTTTTCGGTCAGATACTGTTTCAGAAGATTGCGGATACGGGTGTCGTCATCGACCACAAGCAGATGCGGCGCATCGTCTTCCGGTGCTGTCGGATGATCAACCCTCTCAATGGTCTCCATGGCTTTTCCCTGACATCTTTGCGGGCACAATGTCGATCTGCGCCCTTAGTTCCGGATTGACCATCGCTTCCAGGAACCGTTCGATAACGGCGCGTTCGGTGGCTCCGGAATCTTCCAATGCAGCATGGATGCGGCGCGACTGTGGCCGCGCCAGCGCCAGCGCCAGGGCACGGCCTTTGGCCGTCGGGTAGAGTTCGCGCTGGCGGCGGTCGCGAGGGCCCTGCAATTGCACGATATGGTCGGTGTCGATCAGTTGTTTGAGCACGCGCGCCAGGCTCTGCTTGGTGATCTTGAGCACGTCGAGGAGTTCGGCGACCGTCAGACCGGGCCTGCGATTGACGAAATGCAGCACCCGGTGATGGGCACGGCCAAAACCGTAATCGGCCAGGATCTGGTCCGGATCGGAGGTAAAGTCGCGATAGGCGAAGAAGAACAGCTCGATGATGGCGAAATCGATGCCGTCCTCGTCGGTGATCGCCGTCCTGATCGGCTCTGCGGCTGCGTGGCTCGTCATCTTTTCTCCGTGTGAAGCAGGAAATTATGTCAGCACTATTGACGTATTTTCCGCGTGATGGTAATTTTTGGCAAGCTTTTCGGCGGATTGCGAACGAAAAGGCAAGCGAAGCCGTTTTTTCCGGAACTTCCTGAGTTTGCCAGACCTTAAATATCCGCCTACGCTTTAGGACAATGGCGGCCTGCAGCGGCCGAAACGAAACACGCAACGACACAATGATGTGCGGGCTGCCGCCCGCGGGAGGTTACCATGGCATCCGTTCCCTTCGACCAACTGGACGGCTTTATCTGGATGAACGGCGAATTCGTCAAATGGGCCGACGCCAAGATCCACGTCTTGACCCACGGGCTGCACTACGCCAGCGCGGTATTCGAGGGCGAGCGCGCCTATGGCGGCGAAATTTTCAAGCTGACCGACCACACCGAACGCCTGCATGAATCGGCGCGCCTGCTTGGCTTCAAGATACCCTACTCGGTCGCCGAGATCGACGACGCCTGCCGTACGCTGTTGAAGAAGCAAGGTTTCCAGGACGCCTATGTCCGGCCGATCGCATGGCGCGGCAGTGAACAGATGGGCGTCTCCGCACAGAACAGCCGGATCAACTGCGCCATCGCCATCTGGCAGTGGCCGAGCTATTTCGACCCGGCGCAGAAGCTCAAGGGCATCCGCCTCGACATGGCCGAATGGCGCCGCCCCGACCCGCGCACCGCACCGTCGAAATCGAAGGCGGCCGGCCTCTACATGATCTGCACCATGTCCAAGCATGCCGCCGAGGCCAAGGGCTATGCCGACGCCATGATGCTCGACTGGCGTGGCCAGGTGGCGGAAGCGACAGGCGCCAACATCTTCTTCGTCAAGGACGGCAAGATCCATACGCCCAAGCCCGATTGCTTCCTCGACGGCATCACCCGCCGCACCGTCATCGGCCTTGCCAAGGACCGTGGTTTGGAGGTGATCGAGCGCGCCATCATGCCGGAAGAGCTTGAAGGCTTCCAGCAGTGCTTCCTCACCGGGACGGCAGCCGAGGTGACGCCGGTTTCGGAGATCGGTCCCTACCGATTCGAGGTCGGCGATATCGCCAAGACATTGATGAACGACTATTCTGCGGCGGTTCAACCCAACCACGCGATTGCTGCAGAATAACGAAAGTCACAGGTTTTTTATCAAGTAGGGGCGGTTTTCGGGCCGCCCCTTTTATTTAAGCGTCTGCGCATTTGACTTTCATTCAATTCGGCGTCTCATGATGGCGTCGGCCTGGGAGGCTGGCGGCTATGGAGGGACTGGAAATATGGATATGAACACGCTTCTTCCGATCATTATTCAGGTGATTACGGGTATCATCGGTGGTCAGGCGGTCGGTGCGGCTATCAAGACTGCGGCGATGGGGCAGCTTACCAAAATCCTGGGCGGCGCTGTCGGCGGCGTCGGCGGTGCGGCCATCCTCAACAGTCTGCTGGGTGGCGCGGTCGATCCGGCAGCAGCCGCTACAGCGGCAGGGGCCGGCAGCGCGTTGAACATTTCAAATATAGTTGGCGGTGCCGGCGGCGGCGCCATCCTGACCGGCATCATCGGTGCGGTCATGAACGCGATGAAGAAATAAGCTCCGACGTTTCAGGCTTTTCCAATGGGCGGCTTCGGCCGCCCATTCCGTTTGCCGTTTGTGGAGCGGTGGACGCCGTTCGCGTGTGTCTCTACATCAGGACCTGGTTCAAGGTTAGGGCTTTCCTGACGCGTTCGAGGGGACGCGCAGCGCTCCGACAGCGTGAAAGGACGAATATGGGTCAGCTCAACGCCGGCATCGTGCCGGTCACGCCGTTCCAGCAGAATTGCACCATCCTCTTCGACATGGACGACAGACAAGGCGTTGTCGTCGATCCGGGCGGTGACATCGACAAGGTGCTGGCGGCGCTCGAGGACAATGCGATCACTGCCGGCGCGATCTGGATTACGCATGGCCATATCGACCATGCCGGCGGCGCCATGGAACTGAAGGAGGCGCTCGGTATCGAGATCATCGGCCCGCATGCCGCCGACCGGCCGCTGCTCGCCAATCTCGAGACCCAGGCGAAGCGCTACGGCATCACCGATCCGGTGCGCAACTGTGTGCCTGACCGGTTCCTCGCCGAAGGCGAGACCGTTTCGTTCGGCTCACATGTGTTCGAGGTGCTCCATTGTCCGGGCCACGCACCCGGCCACGTCGTCTACTACAACCGGGCGGCGAAGTTCGCCCATGTCGGCGACGTGCTGTTTCGCGGTTCGGTCGGCCGCACCGACCTGCCGGGCGGCGACCACGCCGCACTGATCGCCTCGATCAAGGAGAAGCTTTTGCCGTTGGGCGACGACATCGGCTTCATCTGCGGCCATGGTCCCGGCGGCCGCTTCGGCGAGGAGCGGCGGAGCAATCCGTTCCTGATCTGAAACCGCTTACCGAAACAAAAAAGCGCGGCCTGTGCGACCGCGCTTCTTTCCGACAGGAAACTGCCTCCGTTAATTGGCGGTGCAGAAATGCTGTTCGCCGTCATAGCCGGTGAACGTGCCGGTACGCGAGTTGAAGCTCCGGTAGCGGTCCGAGCAGTATTCGTACCAGCCGCGGGTCCACGGCTCCGCATAGCTTTCGGCATAGGCTACTCGCGGCTGCACGTAATAACGGCGCACCGGGGCAGGCCGGTAGTATTCATCATCATAGGCCGGATCGTAATAGCGGGGCTGCGGGCTGGCGAGCGCACCGCCGATCAGGGCACCGGCCGCAAGGCCGAGCACGCCGGCCGCAACGGCATCGCCGTGGCCGTGGTGGCGGCGGTGATGGCGCCATTCGTCGGCACTGGCCGCGGGCAAGGTCGCAAGCGTGGTCGCAACGACCGCGGCGGACAGGATGGCAGTCTTGAAAATTCGGTTCATGTCGGTCTCCTTCGTGCCGGCCCGGGTCGTTTTCGGGGGATGCGGTCCGGCTTTAACGAAGATTAATATGCGACCGTGGCTGAACGGGGGCTGAACGAAATTTGACCAGGCGGTTCATCTAACTGGGCGATTCAAGCGTGCGGCAAACACCGCAGGCCAGACCGGCCCACGTCCATTCTGTCCAGGGCTGGTTCAGCCGATCGACAGGTTGACGGCTTTCGGACCCTTGCCGCGCTTGTCCGGCTCGGTGTCGAATGTCACTTTCTGCCCATCCTCGAGACCGGGAAGACCCGACGCCTGCACGGCCGAAATATGGACGAAGACATCCTTTGCCCCGTCGTCCGGCGTGATGAAGCCGAAGCCCTTGGCGTGATTGAAGAATTTGACGGTGCCGGTCTGCGGCATGGGAAGCTCCTTTGATCCCACAAGTCCAGTCTCGGGCCGGCAAATGCCCGGACGGAAATTTGTCCTTTATTTTAGTGCCATCGGCAAGAGAAAGTTTTGCGGGCGCCTGCAAGCATCCCGGAACGCAAAAGGCGCGACGAAAACCGCCGCGCCTTTACAGAATCCAAGTTCACTCCAAAAGCCTTGCAGCATCCTCACACCCGAAAGGACGCGCGGCACGCTGTGGTTTCAGGCAGCGCGGAGATTGACCGCTTTCGGACCTTTGCCCATACGGTCGGGCTCGACATCGAAGGTGACCTTCTGACCGTCGACGAGCGTGCGCAGCCCGGAAGCCTCGATCGCCGAGATGTGGACGAACACATCCTTGGCGCCGCCATCGGGCGTGATGAAGCCGAAGCCTTTGGTAGCGTTGAAGAATTTAACGGTGCCGGTCTGGGCCATTGGGGAAACTCCTTCACCCGTGTCAGTCTTGGTGGTTCCGCCCGCCGCCTGGCGCCGTGGGCAAGTCCCGGTGGTTGCTTCGGCAGTCATGCATTGGCGCATGGTAAAACCCCCCGCCGAAAACGGGGCTGTCAGAGATTCACAGTATCGGGGAAAGGTCGTCCAAAACGTTCCGCTCTCCGGGTCGCAAATGCCCGAACACAAAATTTATCGCACGGAAACGTGATGCTTGCAAGATACAGCCGCGGGTGGCCCCAACAGGCGCATCCCGACGCATCGCACCGATAGTCCCGGTTCTCCGCGCGGTCATCGGCCAGGCGCCACCCAGGCATGGTCCAGCAAGCGGGGCAGGTGCTGTTTTGGCTTTGCGCCGGCGTAAGCCATTGGTTCGCCAGTTGCAAACAGGGGTTGCATTTGGCAGCGGAATGACGAGGATCGGCCGGACGCAGGCACCGTTTGTGCAGGCAGGAGTTTCGAGGGAGGAACATTCATGCGGTTTCTTGCGGCAATCTTTCCGCGGCAGGTTTTCTCCATCCTGTTCCTGTCGGCAATTCTCGCAGCCTGCACCGTCGTGGTGGATGATGAGGGACCGGGGCCGCGCCCGCCACAGCCGGGGCCGCAATTCTGCACCAAGCAATATGACCCGGTCTGTGCCCGGCGCGGCGGCGACCGCCAGACCTTCGCCAATGCCTGCCTTGCCGAACGGGCCGGATACCGCATCATCCGTGAAGGCGAGTGCCGTGGCGGTGGTGACGGCGGGGAGCAGACATTCTGTACCCGCGAATACCGCCCGGTCTGTGCCCGTCGCCATGGCGAACTGCGCACATTCCCCAACGAATGCGAGGCCCGCGCGGCGGATTATCGCGTCGTCGATGACGGGCCGTGCTAGCGCACCGGCCTCACTGTTCGTCCGGATAGGCACCATCGGCGGGGCCGACGTAGAGCTCGGCGCCGTCCTCGTTGGAGATGCGCAGGCGATCGGGGATCTGCGGCATCATCAGCGTGTGAAGCAGCGTGGCAGCGCCTTGCAGGGCGGCGCGCAGGTTCGGTGCCTCCAGCGACACTCGATCGAGTGTCGCTTCGTCAGCATCGCGCGAGCGGTAGAACTCGATGACGAAGTTCAAGCACACCTCCAGGCAGATTGTCGTGCGATCGAACCCTAGCCTTTGGACTTGGGTTTCACAGCGGTCTCCGCCTGCTTGACCGCCGAGCCGAAGGGCGAGGCCGGTTTTGCCGCCACCTTCTCCTTCTTGGGCTTGCGTGTCTCGCGATTGCTGCGCTGCTGACCCTTGGCCATTTTCTGATCCCTTATACGTGTTGCGGATTGCTTTCGGCTCAACTGGCCGGGTTGTCGACCGGTTCGAGATTGTCTTCCGTGGTGACCCGCTCATAGGTCTCCTGATCGCTGCGGATACGGTATTGCGGCGAGCCGTCCTTGACCGGCAGCCGGCTCTTGATCTGGAACAGCTCCGCGGTCTTTTGGGCAAGGCCGGTGCGGCTCTTCATGCGGACGGTCTGGCCGACGGTGAAGATATGCGCCGGCGTGTCCGTGCGCCGCGCACTCTGCTGGAAGCGGATCATGTGGCGTTCTCCTGGTCGTGCTGAAGCGCTGCCTCGAGCTCGGCATGGTCAATGGCGACAAGCTGGCTGGTCGCGCTTTTCACCGTCCTTGCCGGCAGATGGATGAAAGTGGCGACGCGGCGCCATGCCGGCCACGACATGCCGTCGATCAGTTCCTCGTCGTGGTCGATGTCATAATCGCCGGCCGGCTGCACGCTATCCAGCCCGCCAAGCACGAAAGGTGCCGCGAAATGCGCGATGGAATGGGTGGTGCGGGCAGACATTCTTGTGCCTCGAAGTTCTCGCTTGTGCCTTGAAGTTCTTGTGCCTTGAAGTTTCGTTCCGGCCTGGCCCCGGAAGCGGAGCCTGCATTGCGGTACCAGGTGTCGGCGATTTGGAAAAGTTTGGCGGGCCGAGAACCCCTGACGCCGCGAGGGCCAAGCATGACCCAAAAACGGTTTCGTACCATTAGTCCGAAAATGCGACTTATTCAAGAAGATTCCGGCCTTTTACCCCTACCAACGTAAAATTACTTTTCTATAGTTATTTGCAGAACGATGATACGATCCCGGTGCACCTCAAAAATTGTTTGAAGAACTTCCGGACAAATTCCTCCGGCATTTGTATTTATTTAGGTATGAAAGGAAGAGAGTCATGAACTCCGAAAGAACACCGGATGTCCCGACAGTTGCAGTTAGTCCCGTCACCAAGCCGATAAAGGTCTTGTCGCCGCGCCTCACGATAAGAAGCGACGAGGCGGCAAGGCGAAGGATTGCCGATACCGACGGCACGGCGCGGCGGGCGCGCCAGCTTGCCGAAAGCAATCGCCTGATTTGACGCGCAGGCCATGACGCTCAATTTTCCCAATCCCAGCCGCTCCTATGACGCGGCGGCCAAGCGCATTCGTTTCGTCGGCCATGACGGCATGCTCGAAGTCCCGTTCTTTGTCGAGGTTGCGGCACTTTCGGCGGCAAACCCGGCTGCAAGCGGAGCCGAGGCCGAATTCCTCAGCGCCTTCGACGCCAAGCGTTCGTCGATCCACGAGATTGCGCGCCAAGCCTACTCGCACGGCCGCAGGAACTTGTATGTGCTGACGCCGGCCGACTTTCGGTAAGTTCCCCGGGGTTCGGAGGTTTGCTTCGTAGCGACCGCCGTCTGCTCTTGCACGTGCCGCAGCGATGGCCTAGATCGCGGCAGGCAGACAACACGGCAGGTTTCCCATCAACAGAGATCCGAGACAACCGGCAGGCGCACGTTACGGCTCAGGCGGACAGCCGCCGCTGGGGCTCGACCAGCACGTGCAGCAGGCGCTGCAGCTGCACCAGGCGGGGCGCCGGCAGGAAGCCGAGGCGCTTTACCGGCAGGTGCTGTCGCAAAAGGCCAACCACCCGGCTGCTGCGCATTTCCTCGGGCTTCTGCTGCACCAGACCGGGCGCAGCGCCGAGGGGCTGGCGCTGATCGAACAATCGGTGCGTCTGCAGCCGAACAATCCGGATTTCCTCAACAATCTGGGCACCGTGTTGCGCGACCTCGGCCGGGTCGCGGCCGCCGCCGATCTCTTCCGCAAGGTGGTGGCGATCCGGCCGGACCAGTTGGCGGCGCGTGACAATCTCGGCTCGTCACTGAAGCAGCTCGGCCAATTCGAAGGCGCCGAGGATATTTATCGCGGCACGATCGGCCGCAACCCGTTCCATGTCCGCGCCCGCGTCGGACTTGCCGAAACGCTGCAGGAAGCGGGCCGGCTGGATGAGGCACTGACTGTTTTTCGCGAGGCGCTGACGATCCGGCCGAAGGATGCCGATCTTTTGCACGGCCTGGGTGTCGGGCTGATGGAAAAGGGCAATCTCGACGAGGCTGCGGATCTTTTCAGGCAGGCGCTGGCGGTGGACCCCGGCATGGCCAGGGCCTGGCTGATGCTTACCCAGGTCAAGCGCCAGAAGGAGCGCGACGCCGAGCTTGCCCGCATGGAGGCGGAGCACACCAAGGCGCCGCAAGGCAGTCTGGCGCGCATGCAGCTTTCCTTTGGCCTCGGCAAGGCCAATGACGACCTCAGGGAGTATGGCCGCGCCTTCGACTATTTCGCCGAAGGCAACGCGATCCGCCGCCAGGGCATCGACTACGACGCCGGCAAGACGCGCGGCGAGTTCGAGGCGATGAAGGCGGTGTTCGACAAGGCCTTTTTTGAAAGGCACAGGCCGAGCGGGATCGCCGACGACACGCCGATCTTCGTTGTCGGCATGCCGCGTTCCGGCACCACGCTGGTCGAGCAGATCATCGCCAGCCATCCGCAGGTCTATGGCGCCGGCGAGCTCAGCATATTGAAGACGGCGGTCGGCAAGCAGTTTCCACTCGGCATGAAGGGCGGCTTTCCCTGGGGCATCGCCGACATGCCCGACAAAGCCTATGCCGAGGCCGGCCAGGCCTATCTCGACATGCTGCATGCCCGCTATCCGGGTTTTCGGCACGTCACCGACAAGATGCCCGGCAATTTCCTGTTGATCGGTTTCATCCACATGATGCTGCCGCAGGCCAAGATAATCCATTGCGCGCGCGATGCGGCGGCGACCTGCCTGTCGATCTACAAGGTGCACTTCCGCGGCGACAGCCATCGCTACGGCTACGATCTCGACGAGCTCGCCGATTTCCACAATCTCTACACCGATATCATGGCGCACTGGCACGCCGTGCTGCCTGATGCCGTGCACGACGTTCGCTACGAGGATTTCGTCGCCGACCAGGAAGCCCAGTCGCGGGCGCTGATCGCCCATCTCGGCCTGCGGTGGGACGACGCCGTGCTGTCGTTCCACCAGACCGACCGGCCGGTGCGAACGGCGTCGGCTGCGCAAGTGCGCCAGCCGATGTATCAGGGCTCGGTCGACCTGTGGAAGCGCTATGGCGACCGGCTGAAGCCGCTGCTCGATAAACTTGATCGAGGGGCGCCTACAGCTCGATGAAGGGCTGAAAACCGCCAAAGATCATGCGCTTGCCGTCGAACGGCATGGTCTCCCAGTCCTGCTTGAGACGAGGATCGGCCATCACCTTGGCCATCACCGCATCACGATGCTGCCTGGATTCATAGACGACCCAGGAGAAGACGACGACCTCGTCTTCCTTGGCCTGCACGGCGCGCGGGAACGAGGTGACCTCGCCATAGGGTACGTCGTCGCCAATGCATTCGACATAGGCCAACGCGCCATGCTCCTTCCAGACCGCGCCGCCCATTTGCGCCATCTTCTTGTAGGCATCGAGCTTTGCTTTCGGCACCGCCAGCACGAAACCGTCGACATAGGACATCTGTCTTCCTCCATGCGATTGTTTTCCTCTCCCTCTACAGCGGGGAGAGGTGATTTCAGACACAGCCTGCGTGGGATGCTAAGCTGCTTTCACCGGTGCGTTCATGGCCCATTCGACGCCGAACGGATCACGCATATTGCCCCAGCGGTCGCCCCAGAACATCACCTGCAACGGCACGACTTCCTCGCAGCCTGCCTCGATGGCCCGCTTCCACCAGGCGTCGATGTCGTCGCTGCCGAGATGGAGCTGCATGGTGTAGCCCTGCGGCTTCACAGCGGCCATTCCATGCTCGGGATAGAAGTCGGAAAGCATCAGGGTCGAACCGTTGATGTGGAGATGGATATGCATGGTACGGCCCTGTTCGTCCGACGGATAGGCAAAGACCTGCTCGGCACCGAAGGCCTTTTGGTAAAATTCTGCGGCTTTGAAAGCGCCGTCCAGCTGAAGGTAGGGCGTCAATCCGCCAAGCACTTTGGCGGCGGGCTGGGTCTGCGGCTGGTCATTCATGTCATGCTCCTCTTTGCGTCTGGTTTGCCTTTGCGAACCACAGGACGAACGGAACGGCGACGATCCTACACGGCCGATGGTTTTTTGGATTCGAAATGGCGTCTGCCGCGACGGCCAACTGCCACCTTTCAACCTTCGATGCGAATCCGCGGGCTGTTTTGCGCGTCGACGACGATTTCCGGCCAGCCAATATCTTTGCGCAGCTCGATCGGCAATGAAAGGATGGCGCGTTCGCTGCGATAACGGGCGCGAGCCGCCGAGTAACGCGTTACGGCGTGGCCTATGGATGACAGAATAGACATGATGCTTTCTCCTCGATTGGCGCCGGCATCACCGTGTCGGCGTCCCAAGGACGTGGCATGCGATCATCATCCGACAGAGCGCCGGAATTTTTTCCGCAATTTTTCAGCTGCCCGCTTCGGCAACCTCCTGGAAGAACCCCTCCGGGTCGTCGACTTCGGTCAGCCGCCGTTCTTGATCAGCCAGAAGCGGTTGCCAACCGCGCGGATGAAGGAGCGGTCGTGCGAGGCGAGCAGGCAGCTCGCCTGACGTTCCAGCAATTCCGCTTCCAGCGCTTCCTGGCCATCAATATCGAGGTGGTTGGTCGGCTCGTCGAGCAAATAGAAATTGGGATTGGCGAGCCTGAGCGCCAGCATCATCAGCCGCGCCTTCTGTCCGCCCGACAGCACGCCGATCCTGCGCTCCTGCATGTCGATGCTAACGCCGGCGCCCGCCAGCAGCGAGCGGGCGCGCTGCTCGCCGACATCGAATCTGCGCGAGAGCATCGCCAGCGGCGTGTCGTCGCCGCCGATGCCCGACAACGCCTGGTCGCTATAGCCAAGCACGGTCGACGGCGTCACCTTCACGCCTTGCGCTGCCGTTTCCGGCGCGACGATGGCATTCCGGATCAGGCCGATCAGCCGTGATTTGCCGACGCCGTTACGGCCGAGCAGGACGATGCGGTCGCCCTGGCAGATATGGCGCTTGCCGGTGCTGAACAGAACCGTGCCGTCAGGCGTTCCGACCACCAAATCGTCGAGCGTGATCAGCACCTTGGCATGGCTGCCGCGATTGGCGAGCTTGATCGCGCCCGCCGATCTTTCGCGGTGTGCCGGCGCTGCCGCTTCTTCCAGGCGCTCTGCCCGCTGGTTGAGCTGCTTGGTCTTGACCGTCAAAAGGTCGCTGCCGGAATTGATGCCGATATTGTTGAGCTTGGCCGCCTGTCGGCGCAGCTGCTGCGCCACTTTCATGTCGCGCTGGAATTTGCGTTCGGTCGAGGCGTCGACCTCGTCCAGCGCAAGCCTCGCCCGCGAATAGGACCGCGAAAACACCGGCGATTGTTCGGGACGCAGGAACAGCGTGCGGTTGGTCGTCGCGTCGAGGAACGCCCGGTCGTGGCTGGCGATCACCACCGGCACCTCGCGCGGCAGCGCGTTCAGCCAGGTCTCGAGCTGGCTGATCTTGGCGAGGTCGAGATGGTTGGTCGGTTCGTCGAGAAGCAGGACATCGGGATCGGTGACCCAGACGCGGGCGATCAGCGCCAGCCTTTGCCAGCCGCCGCTTAAGGCCCGCATCGGCCGCTCGCGCATCGGCTGCGGCACGTCGAGCGAGTCGAGAACCACATCGACGCGCCATTGCTCGCTTTCGGCCTGCTCGGCCGGCAAGGCGTCGGCCACCACCTCATGAAAGCTGCGCCCGGCCAGCGCGGCGGGGATGATTTGCTCGACATAGCCGACGCGCAGGCCGCGCGTGCGGGTGATGTCGCCTGTGGTGGCTTCGAACTCGCCCGTCAGGCACCTCAACAAAGTGGATTTGCCGCGACCATTGGCGGCGACGATGCCGAGCCGGTCGCCGGCGCCGATGGTGAGGTTGAGATGGGAGAAGAGCGGCGCACTCATGGTGACGCCGAGGGACTTGAGGCTGATCAGGGCCATGTCGATTTCTCTGGTCTGTCCGGAGTGATTCCGGCTGATGCACTTTGACGGTGCGCAGGCTGGCCATCAGGCTCGGCGTTGCAGCACCACGAAGGGCGGACCAAAAAAATCGAAGCGGGAAGAAAAACCCGGACCGTCTCTGGTCAGCCCTGCAAGCAAGCTCGCAGGGCAGAGACAGGGCCGCGCTGACGGTGGTGGTCGAAATACACGCAGCCCTCCTTTCAGAATGTTCGAGTATAGGGATTGGGTTACACCAGCGGCGGGGCGGATGGCAAGCGGTTGGCACTGGAGTGAGCGGAGCGCCGAAGCTGCCAATCTCCCCCCTTGTGGGGGAGATGTCCGGCAGGACAGAGGGGGGCGCGAAGGATCGCTACCGTCCCGGCCGACCCGTCTTGCCGGTGCGGCGCTTTTCGCGGCGGGCGTCGGCGGGATCCTCGTAGGAGCCGATACCGGCACGCTGGCGGACAATGGGTTTGGCGGAAACGTCGTGTTCCTTCGCGCCCCCCTCTGCCCTGCCGGGCATCTCCCCCACACGGGGGGAGATTGGCTGTGGTTTCGCCGGCACTTTTCCCTCAACCGGCTTCTCGGTCCGCCGCACCGTCATCTCGTCCAGTGAGTTCTTCCTGAACAGCGGCTTGGTCGGTTCACCCGGTATACCGAAATCCGAGCCGTGCGCCTCCTGCGCCGACTGTTTCTTGAACAGCGAACGGGACACCGCGCCTGACGGCGTCGGCATGTCGGTCCCAGGTCCCATATCGTCCAACGAAGGTTTCGCGAACAGCGGCTTCTTGACCGGCACGGCGCCGTCGGCGCCCATTTCGTCGAGCTCCGGCTTGCGGAAGAGGTTGGGCCGTGCAGCCTTGGCTGCCTCTTCGGCGGCACGTGCCTCGTCGAGCTTGCGGAAGCGCTCCTGTTCCTCTGATGTACGATGTTTGGCCACGCCCTTGTTGTGCTTGCCTTTTTCGCGGCCCGAGACCGGGCTTTCCATGTCGGCATATTTGGCCAGCGGATCGTCGGAGATGGACAGTTCCATCTCGCGCAGCCGCTTGATCTCGTCGCGGATGCGGGCCGCCTTCTCGAAATCGAGATTGGCGGCGGCGTCGCGCATCTGCTTGTCCAGGGCGTCGAGATGCGCCTTCAGATTGTTGCCCATCATCGCGCCGGCGCTGTCGGTGAACTGCGAAATGTCGGCGCGGACATGGTCCTTCTCGTAGACTGAATCCAGGATGTCCGAAATGCGCGACTTGACCGATTCCGGGGTGATGCCGTTGGCCGCGTTCCACTCCATCTGCTTTTCGCGACGGCGGTTGGTCTCGGCCATCGCCCGCTCCATCGAGCCGGTGATCTGGTCGGCATAGAGGATGACCTTGCCGTCGACATTACGCGCGGCACGGCCGATGGTCTGGATCAGCGAGGTTTCGGAGCGCAGGAAGCCCTCCTTGTCGGCGTCGAGAATGGCGACGAAACCACATTCTGGAATGTCGAGACCTTCGCGCAGAAGGTTGATGCCGACCAGCACGTCGAAGGCGCCGAGGCGCAGGTCGCGCAGGATCTCGATGCGCTCCAGCGTGTCGATGTCGGAATGCATGTAGCGGACGCGAATGCCCTGCTCGTGCAGATACTCGGTCAAGTCCTCGGCCATGCGCTTGGTCAGGACGGTGACCAGCGTGCGGTAGCCGGCTTTTGTCGTGTCGCGGATTTCGCCGACGACATCGTCGACCTGCGTCTTGGCCGGACGCACCTCGACCGGCGGGTCGATGAGGCCGGTCGGGCGGATGACCTGCTCGGCGAAGACGCCGCCGGACTGCTCCATCTCCCAGCCGCCGGGCGTCGCCGAAACCGCGACGGAAAGCGGGCGCATGGCGTCCCATTCCTCGAAGCGCAGCGGCCGGTTGTCCATGCAGGACGGCAGGCGGAAACCATACTCGGCCAGCGTCGCCTTGCGGCGAAAGTCGCCGCGATACATGCCGCCGATCTGCGGTATGGTGACATGGCTTTCGTCGACAAAGACCAGCGCATTGTCGGGAATGTATTCGAACAAGGTCGGTGGCGGATCGCCCGGCTGGCGGCCGGTGAGATAGCGCGAATAGTTCTCGATGCCGGCGCAGGAGCCGGTCGCCTCCAGCATCTCCAGGTCGAAGCGGGTACGCTGCTCAAGCCGCTGCGCCTCAAGCAGGCGGCCAGCCTTTTCAAGCTCTTGCAGGCGATACTTCAGCTCTTCCTTGATCGACTTGATGGCTTGATTCAAGGTCGGGCGCGGCGTCACATAGTGCGAATTGGCGTAGATCTTGACGCTCTTCAGCTCGCCGGTTTTCTGGCCGGTCAGCGGATCGAATTCGGTGATCGCCTCGATCTCGTCGCCGAACAGCGAGATGCGCCAGGCGCGGTCCTCGAGGTGGGCCGGGAAGATCTCGATCGTGTCGCCGCGCACCCGGAACGAGCCGCGGACGAAGTTGATGTCCTGGCGCTTGTATTGCTGGGCGACGAGGTCGGCGAGCAACGCGCGCTGGTCGAGACGGTCGCCGATCTGCATCTGGAAGGTCATCGCCGTATAGGTCTCGACCGAGCCGATACCGTAGATGCAGGACACCGAGGCGACGATGATGACGTCGTCGCGCTCGAGCAGCGAGCGCGTCGCCGAATGGCGCATGCGGTCGATCTGCTCGTTGATCGAGGATTCCTTCTCGATGTAGGTGTCGGTCCGGGGCACATAGGCCTCAGGCTGGTAATAGTCGTAGTAGCTGACGAAATACTCGACGGCGTTTTCAGGGAAGAATTTCTTGAACTCGGAATAGAGTTGCGCGGCAAGCGTCTTGTTGGGCGCCAGGATCAGAGCGGGGCGTTGCGTCTCTTCGATTACCTTGGCCATGGTGAAGGTCTTGCCCGAGCCGGTGACGCCGAGCAGCACCTGGGTGCGGTCGTTGCTGTTGACGCCCTCGACGAGATCCTTGATCGCGGTCGGCTGGTCGCCGGCCGGCTCGAAATCCGAGACCATCCTGATGGCGATGCCGCCTTCGGATTTCTCCGGCCGGGCCGGGCGGTGCGGCGTCCACAGCACGCCGTCCTTGTGCAGCGGATTGCCGGATTCGATCAGCGCCGACAGCGCTGCCACAGTGGCGGTAACGCCGCTGGAGGTCATCGTCTCGGCATCTTCGAGAGAAATGTCGAGGCCGGCAACCGGATTGAGACCGGCCGCAGTGCGCTCCCGCGCCGAAGCCGCGCCGCCCATCGAGGTGCCGCGTGCCGTACGGCCGGGGGAAGAGGAGCGTTCGGGGATCTTTTTCGCCGGCTTCGCTAATTTGCCGCCGACTTTGCCGGAAATGCGCCCTTCCTTCTCGGCTTCCTGCTCGATCTGCTCGGCCCAGTCGGTAATCGAGCCGGTCAGCGGCGCGCCGCTGAACTCGGCCTGCGGCGCCTCGGCAAAGCCACCCTTGTACAGAGGCTCCGAGGCATCGAGAAAATCGGTCAGCGGACTGCGCCGCTTGGGCGGCGAAGCGCGCTCGTCATTCGCCGGCGGCGGCGTTTTCTTGTCGGAGAGTCTGGCCATGGCCCGAATATGGGAGGTATCGGCCAAAATGGAAAGAGCGGAGTGGCGGGTGGCGCGAGGCGCAATTTGGCTGCTGACAGCAGGCTGTCAGGAGTGACGTCTAAGCACGCCCTCAGTTGAACCAAACGGCGAACGTCAGAAACCCGGCGCCGCCGAACTGGCGCTGGATCTGGTTGAACTCCTCGCTGGTGAGAACCTTGCCGCGTTCGAGATAGGGCGCGATGGCCGGGCCGGTGATCGACAGCACCAGGTCGAAGGGCTTCGGCTCGTCGAAGAAGCGCTTCATGTTGATGCCCTTGTCGGCGATGCGGAAATGCGGCAGCAAGCTGCGGCCTTCCAGGAGATCCTCGGCCATGGCCAGGGCGGCGAGCCAGGCCTGCACCTGCTGCTCGCCGACCTCGAGGCCGGTGAGCGGGCTGGCGCCTTTCTGTTGCGGCCCGGGCAGCCATTCGCGGTCATTGTCGGTTTCGGCGCGGATGGCTTTCCAGTCCTCGCGCGACAGCCGGATCATTTCCACGAGATGGCGGCGTGCCGCTTGCCGGCGTTCAGGTTCGACCACTTGCCAGTTGATGAGATGCACCAGGGAGATGAAGTCGGCGAGGCGCCATTCGGACGTCAGAATGCCGCCGCCCATGCCACCGTCCAGCGGCACGAGCGTATCCTGCAGCGGCAGTTTTGCGCGCGGGAACAGCATGTGGAAGGAGCCGTCGAACGTGTTCCTGAAATCATGCGCCAGCCAGAAGTCGGCCTGCGCCATCAGGAACTCGGCATAGCCCTGCAGCCAATAGCCGTCGGCGCGGTCGAAGCGGAAGGCGAGGGCGGCATCGGCCGGCGCGCCGCCCGTGCCTGACAGAGAGGCCATGATCGCCGCGGCGCTTTCGTCCGGCGCGATCTGGCCGTCCTCGTTGAGGTCGATGCCGAGGCGGGTTAGGTCGATGACCATGCCGATGTCCGCGTCGGCGGGTACCGAACCCAGCGTAGCTGCGGATTTCTCCAGCCGGTCGCGGAAGGCGACGAGAATGGCGCGGAATTGCTCGTAGGTCAGCGGCTCGGGATTGGCATTGTCCGGCACCGGCAGCCGCATCAGCGGCAGCATGAAGGATTGCGGGCTTTCGAAACCGTGGTGGTGCAGGCCGCCGGCCAGGATCTCCAGCGCGGTGAAGAATTCGCCGGCGCCGGCGGCGTAGGTCGCGGCCGGATCGCCGGGCGCGGCGGCTTCCAGCGCGGCAAGAGCGCTGTCGCGTTCAGCTACGGTTTTTGCCTCAAACAGGGCCGCCGCTTTGGGAGCCGCGGCGCTGGGTGAAGCCAGCGGGAGGAGAAGAATGATGGCGCACGCCACCAGCCTGGAAAAACGCTTCATCGTGATCGCCCCTTTTGTCGCTCCGCAGTGGATCATACACGCATTTGATTCGCTGCGCCTGTGGCCCTGTGGTTCACCGATGACAGTCGACGCTTCAATCAATCCGGCGGACGGTCTACACAAGGCAAACGATTGGGCGTCGCGTGTCGAACTATCCGCTTTCCTACAAACTGTCCTGGCTGCCACGCTTCCTCTGGCCTTCGCTCGATGGCGACGCGCGCGGCTTTGCACCGGCGGCCGCAGCCCTGCTCGAACCGCTGCCGGCGCGGACGGTGCGGCTGGCTTTCGTCGGCGATATCTCGGCGGTGGCCAATCGCCGCGCGCCGGACTGCGATCCGGCGATTGCGGCACTGCTTGCCTCGGCCGATCTAGTGGTCGGCAATTGCGAAAGCCCGGTGGTGGAGCGGCCGAGCGCTGTTTTGGGTACAAGGTTTGGCACGCATCACGCGATGAGCGAGCGGTTCCTTGCCGAGGCCCTGGCCGCCGTCGGCATCCCGCGTGAAAAACTGGTACTGTCGCTGGCCAACAACCATGTGCTCGACCAGGGTATTGCCGGCTTCGACGAGACCGTCGCCGCGCTGGAGCAATTAGGCATCCGCACGATCGGCACTGCGGCTCCGGTCGAGCGGTTTGCGGTTGGTTCGCTGACCATTGGCCTTGCCGCCTTTACCTTGTGGCGCAATACCGGCGCGGCTCAGTTCGCGGGCCGAGTCTCGATGCGAGGCGATCCGACGCAATGGCCGCACGATGCCGCTTCGGGTGTCGACCTCCTCTGCGCGGTGCCGCATTGGGATTGGGAATTCCGGCATTTTCCGCGTGCGAAGACGCGGGCACTGGCGCGGCTTCTGGCCGAACATGGCGTCGGCCTGGTGGCCGGACATCATGCCCACGTCGTGCAGCCGATCGAGCGGATCGGCAAGACGCTCGTTGCCTATGGGCTCGGCGATTTCTTCGGCACCGCCTTCGCGCGCCAGCCATGGCCGGGCCGCATCGGCGCCATTCTCGTCGTCGACATCAGCGACGATCCCGGCACGCGCGGGACCATCGCCGCCTACCGGCTGCATGCCTTCATGCGGCTGCGCGCCGGCGATCACGAGCGGCTGATGCCGGTCGAAGCGCTGGCGGGAAAATCCAGGCAAAGGGTTCTGGCCCGCCTCGATGCGATCTTCGGTGCCGGGCGCTGACGGCTGCGCTGACGCGGTCCATCAAACCGGCTATCATGCCCAACGCGGGCGGGCTTGTGGCGGCGGGTGGGTGATGGAAACTGCGGATTTCATGCCGAGCGAAGCGGTGATCGCCGGCCTCAGGAAGGACATCGAGGCCTACGAGGCGCAAAGGGCTTCGGCCTATCGCCGGACGCGCTGGCGGGTGCCGCTGTTCATCGGATCGGTGGTTGTCTTCGTGGTGTTTGTGGCCTGGCTCTTCAACGGGGTTGCCGACCCGAACGAGCAGTGGTTCTCGACCCCGCATGTGTTCCTCTATATCGGCGGATTCCTGGCGACGATCCTGCTCTATCTCCAGGCGATCAGGCCAGCGCGCAAATTGCAGCAGTCGTTCCGCAACACCTTGCTGCCGATCGTCTTCGGCTTCATCCAGGACGTGCGCTATCAGCATGGCGTAACGCCGAACTCCTTCGATCGGCTGCCACGCGAGACGATTGGCGCGTTCAACCGTTCATATTTCGAGGACGTCGTTTCCGGTCGGTACGAAGACTTTGCGTCGAGCTCTATGAGGTGACGCTGCTGGAGAGGAACGGCAAGACCACATCGCAGGCCTTCAAGGGCGTCATTATCGCGTTCGACACCATTGCGCCGTTCCCGGGAAAGTTGGTGGCGGCGCGCCGTGCCAATATGGTGGTCGGTTTCTTCCGAGGCATGTTCGGCGGCAAGACGGAACAATTGTCATGCGGCGTACCCGAACTCGACGCCGCCTATGAGTTCCACACCGACAACATCGAAGCGGCGCGGCCGCTGGTGACCGGCCGGCTGGCGCAGGCGCTCGAATGGCTCGGCGAAACATGGCCGAAGGAACCGGCACGCGTCGCGCTCAACGGCAGCGACGGCTTTCTGCTGCTTCCGCAGACGAAGAACTTCTTCGAACTGCCGGACATCTCTGTGCCGCTCGACTATGCCAAGCATGTTGCGCCGATGATCGCCGACCTGGCCACGATCCTCGCGACCGCGGCACTGGTGCGCAAGATCGGGGCGAGGGACGAGGAGGCGGATTAGTCCGGCTGGGCGGTCAGCAATCGAAGCCGTATTGGCTACGCATGTAGTCGACTTCTTCCTTCGACATCGACTTGAACATCACACAAACGGTGAAACTGCCAACCTGGTGACCGTTTCTGGTGTATCCCCAGTCGGAAATATCGTCTCGGTTGAATTCGATATACTGGCCAGCCACGACGTTGTGGACACTATGTGGCTCATTCGCCAATATCCCCACGAATCCGTTTTCGGTCCGCTGGAACGGGATGACCCAGAAGTGTTCGGTGACGTTTCCGTCCTTGATCATCACCTTCAGTTTGAATGTGTCCGTTCCAGGTGGCGGTGTCTGGGATAATGCCAGGAATTCATCCAAGCTGGCACGTGCCTGTGCAGTCGCCGCCGCCATATCTGGATCGTCAGGCGCGACTGCGACGACGCTGTCGTCGCCCTGACTGGAATCCTGAGCCTCAGCGGATATCGGAGCAAGCGCTAGCATCAGGGACAGAATCGCGCGGGACAGGTGCTTCATGGAATGGCGCCCTTACAATGGTCAGCATCATCATGGATCCGTTCGTATTTTCAATCATAGCGCGAAAAATACCTTCGCTGCAACCATAAGAAAATGCTCCTGATGCCGCAACTGCCGCTCTAGTTCTGCTACGCACTCCGGCTATGGTTTTTGCCGGAAGCTCGCGCTATCTCTGAGGCGGCGAGGGGTAGCATGGTCGAAGAACGCAAGGGGTTTCGCCTGTCGCGGCGGCTGCTGCTGGGGGCGGCGGTGGTGGGCGGCGCGATGCTGTGGGGCGGCACGACCGTGGCGCGGCTGGCGCGCGGTCCGTCCGGGCAGAAGAATTCCGGGCGCATTGCCGACATTGACGGGATCGACCTGGCTCAGAAGCCGCTGGAGGGCCCGCCAGCCTACGATCCGGCGCTACCATGGCTGACCAAGGGCGGCGACATCAACGATGCCAGCGGCCTGTCGATGACGCCAGTCTACGGCGTCATCGAAGTCAGCGAGGAAGACCACATTGCGAGCGCGTTGGCCTTTGCCCGCACCAATGGCCTGAAGGTCTCGATCGCGGCGGTGCGCCATTCGATGGGCGGCCACGCTTTCGACGACAACGCACTGGTCCTCGACATGCGCAAATTCAACAAGGTCAGCGTCGATGCGGCGACGAAGACGATGACCTTGCAGCCCGGCGCGCGCTGGCACGACATCCAGAACCTTTTGCACCCGCGCTTCGCGGTGAAGGCGATGCAGTCGACCGACATCTTTTCGGTCGGCGGCTCGCTGTCGGTCAACGCGCATGGCATGGACCACCAGGCCGGCTCGGTCGCCGGCTCGATCCGTTCGATGCGGGTGATGCTGGCCGACGGTTCGGTGACAACCTGCTCACCAGCCGAAAAGACCGAGCTGTTCCGCCACGTCGTCGGCGGCTACGGCCTGTTCGGCGTGGTGCTGGAGGCGACGCTCGACATCGTCGGCAACGCCGTCTACCGGACCTCGCGCGAGATCATCAAATCGGACGACTTTCCAAAGTTCTTCGCCGAGGTGCTGGAGCCAAACAGGGCGATCGGTCTGTTTTATGGGCATCTGTCGACTGCGCCGGGCAATTTCCTCGAGGATATGATCGTCTACCGCTATGACAAGGTGGCCGACCAGCCGCCGGCCGACCAGCCGGCAATCGGCGAACCGGGTTCGGTCGGGCTCAAGCGGGTGATCATCAACCTGGCGAAATGGGGCAGCCTGTTCCAGGAGCTGAAATGGTTCACCGAAAAGACACTGGAGCCGCAATTCGAGAGCTGCACGGTGGCGCGGACGACGGCAATGGCCGAGGGCGAGGCCTGCCTCGTCACGCGCAACAATCCGATGCACGATTCAGTGCCGTATCTGTTCAACGATCTGCTCGATGAGACCGACATCCTGCACGAGTATTTCATCCCGCGGGCGGCCTATAGCCCGTTCATCGCGGAAGCGCGCGAGATCCTGCGCAACCAGAGTCTGGCGGTGCTCAACGCGTCGGTACGCATCGTCCACAAGGAGGATGTGGCGCTGAACTATGCGCCGGAGCCGGCCTATTCGCTGGTGCTCTACATCAATCAGCCGACAGACGCCGACGGCAATGCCAGGATGCGGGCGCTGACAAGGGCGCTGATCGACGTGACGATCAAGCATGGCGGGCGTTTTTTCCTGCCCTACCAGCTTCATTATACGGGCAAGGAACTTCTTGCCTCCTATCCGGAACTGCCGTCCTTCCTGGCGAAGAAGCGGCAATACGATCCGGGCGAGCTGTTTTCGTCGATTTTTTATCGCGCCATCAAGGCACTGATCGGCACGGCCTGAAGCGGCGGTTACAGACCGTCAGGCAGCTTCGTCGCCAGCCAGTTCGCCGAACGCCTGGCGATGCCGATCGTTGCCGATGCGGCGCGGTCGAGATCGGTCTTGACCACGGCGTAGCCGGCCTTCGTGCGGTAGAGCACGGCGCGGCCGCCATCGACCGCCGCTTCATAGGCCACCGGCCGGACGGCTTCCGTTTCCGTCGCCGTAGCCTGCGTTCCGACCGCAGCACTGGGCCGATGGCTCAGTTCCGGTGGCAGCGGGTCTGTCGCTGCCGTGCTGGCCGTCGTCAATTCAGGCTCGGAAGCGGTCGCAGCGAGCTGCGATGACGAAGACGAGTTCTGTGTCCGGCAGATGCCCGAGACCAGCGGATAGTCGAAATTGCGCTCGTGCAGCATCTGGCTTTTCATCGCCGCTTCGCATTCGGCGATGGTCGACCATTTGGCGGGCGTCTCGCCGATATATTCGCAAAGCCTGGCGTCGCAATCGCAGCCGACGATGGTCATGGCGACAAGGGCGGTCTTTATCACGGTCTTGTCCCTCCGAGTTGCCTGGCGCATGTGCGCAGGACAAATTGCTGCGGCATCATCAATCATTGCGGAACAAGGCGGGATTTGGCCGCGATTGTGGAATGAGCGTGGCGGAGCCTCACGCAACGTCTTGTCGAGGCGGGCTGTGACCGAAAGGCCTCAGTAATCGTAGACGTGCTCGAGCCTGGCGCCCGCCGTCATCAGCGCCGGCAGCACGAGGTGCAGTTTGCGCACGGCGACGGTCAGGCCGGTGCGGCGCGTGGAGGGTTCCGCCGGAAGCGGGTAGCTGAACAGTGCGCGCGCACCTTCGGGAACATTGATCTCGTCATTGGAAAGCATAGTGACCATGATCTCGTCATTGCCGCCGATCTCGACGAAGGAGACGCCCTTGCCGATCAGGCGCGGGATCATGTCGGTGAACACCTGGTAGCGCCTGGTGACGAAGACCGTGCCGTCGGCGCCGAGATCGCGCTCCAGCAAGGTGTCGGGCTCGTTGCGCGTCACCTCGCTGACCGGACCCTTGGCCCAGACGTGAATGTCGAGCAGGCCGGGTCGGTGGTGGCGGCGAGCGCCGACTTGATCAGATCGGCGTAGCCCTGCTTGATGGTGTCGGCGAGGCCGAAGGCGAGCTTGCGTTCGCTGGTGCGGACGGCGCTATCGTCCGCTGCCGGCTGGACGGCAAACAGGCCGGCACGCTTTTCGGCATAGGGAAACTGGTACCACGGCACCTGGTCGAGAAAACCGGCATAGTCCGCCGCCACCTTCGCCTGGTAGATGTCGACCGCGGTGCGCTTGCCGGCTGTCGCTTCGGTGACGCGGCCGACCGTATTCTCATAGGCCCACTGGATAGCGTGCTCGATCGTGTGGCTGGTGCCGATGATCACCAGCATCTGGTGGTTGTCGAGGTTGAACTTGTAGGTGGAGCTGGCGCGGATGACCATCGCATAGTCCTGCCAGAAGCGGCCGATATAGGAGAGATAGGGAAAACCGCTCGGCTGGTTCTTGTCGACGAAGCCGGCATATTCGCGGGCGGCGTAGACGATGGCCCATTCCGGATAGGTGAGAAAGGTCGATTCCTCCGGCCGCTGGTAGCCGGGGATCTCGGCACGGACCTTGTCGGCCAGCGCCTTCGGCGGGGCACCCTCAGTCACGCCCGGCAATGGTGTTGTGTCCAGCGACGGCGTCGTGAGAAAGCCGTAGGCCAGCCCGGCGATCGGGATCAACACGATAATGACGACGAGCCAGAGGATCGCCTTGATGATGCGCTTCAGCCAGAGGAACAGGAACATGGCCGGTCAGGCCGCGGCGAAATGGTCGTACACACGTTTCGACAGCCAGAACCCGACATAGACGGCGAAGCCGCCGATGACGATGTGCGGCAGGTTGGCGAAGAAGCGAGCCGGGAATTCGATGTCGTTCAGGGAGCGGAAGCCGTTGATGAAAATGCCGCCATCGAGGCAGCCGGAACCGGTGACCAGGCCGAGCACGCCGTCGAACAAGTAGACCGAGCCGAATAGCTTGAAATAGAACACCGCCTGGCGGTGCGAGATGAAGGCGGCAGCCAGCGCCCAGACGCCGGAGAAGGCGTGCAGCAAATCGTCGTACCATTGCAGCGAGAACAGGCCGAACAGATTGCTGCCGGCATCGTTGAAGGCCGGCACATAGCCGATGGCAACAACACCGAAGAACAGGAAGGCATAGGCAACAGCAAGCTTCTGGATGAGCGTCATGAAATGTCCCCCTGCCGTCAGCCCTTTTAAACGGCCCCCGACGGCAAATGGATAGTAGCTGATTTTGGCGCAGGGTGAAGCGTCGCCGGCAAAATCGTCTAGCGAGGCCACAAAGACAGTCGGCGCCGGGATTTCTCCCAGCGCCTCCCTGTCAGATCAGGACACGGTCGCGGCAGCAACTCCCGAAAGATGTCGCGCCATGCCGGCCTTGATTTGGCGGTCCTGCCAGTCGCCGCCCGAGGGCAGCGTCCGTTCCGGACCACGCCGGTCTCCGCTCGTGCGAGCTTTGCCCAGCGCGCCATCGAAGGTTTTTGCCGTCCTTCATGGCAGCATCGGTCCGCCGTCGGCGTTCGCACGCTTTCCGCGGCCCCGTAGGTCTCGGCGTCCATCCCTCCAACAGGCAAGCCTGTTCTCGTTCAGGGCCGTACGGGCCTCAGGAAATCCGCCGTTCCGCTTTGCCTTTCGGCGTGGCGATCGGTAGCCGCCTGAGATGGGTTTAATGTACGCCGGATAAGCGTTTGGCGAAACCGCCGCGAGCCTGTGGATAGCGGGATTATCGGGGACTGAGTCCGGCACTGGAGCGATTGCCGATCTTCGACGCCCACCGCCTGCCGGCGGCCGGGATTTGGCGTCTCGATGCCGAAACCGCGTTATTGGGCGTTCGTCCCTTGCCCCGCGGGCCGGCGCGGGCTTCAATGCCGGCAAATAATTGGAAGGCGTGTTCGATGGCCTTGGGGAGGGCGGGCTTGAAGGTCGCGGTGGTTCTCAATCCGATCGCCGGCGGCGGCAGGCTCAAGCGGCATTGGCCCGAGGTTGCGGCTTCGCTGAAAAGACATTTCGGCGATTTCGAGCTGCGTGAAACGCAGGCCGAGGGGGACGCCGAACGGCTGGCGCTCGACCTTGCCGCCATCGGCTTCGAGCTGGTGATCGCGGCAGGCGGCGACGGCACTGCCAGCGAGGTCGCCGACGGGCTGCTGAAGGCTTTCCGGGAGAGCGGCCGGACGGCCGAACTCGGGCTGCTGCCTTGCGGCACCGGCATCGACTTCGCCCGCGGGCTCGGCCTGTCGAACAATGTCGATCTGACGCTGAAGCGGATTGCCGAGGCCAAGCCGCGCAAGGTCGATGCCGGCTGCATCAGTTATGTCGACGACCATGGCGCACTGGCCAGCCGCCATTTCATCAACATCGCCAGTCTCGGGCTTTCCGGCGCTACCGACCGCGCGGTCAACGCCGACAAGCGCAAGGGCAAGGTTTCGGCCAGGGCGCTGTTCTACTGGCGCACGGTCTGGGAATTCCTCCGTTACCGCTTCCAGGAGGTTGCGATCACCATCGACGACGGTGCCCCGGTCGAGGCGCGCATGGCACTGGTGGCGGTGGCCAACGGCAAATTCTTCGGCGGCGGCATGATGATTGCGCCCGACGCCGAGCTTGACGACGGCGAGTTCGACATCGTCATCCTGCGCGCCGCCGGCAAGCTGAAGCTGATCTGGGACATCCGCCTGCTCTATGGCGGGCGGCACCGCAACCATCCGGCGATCACCATCCTGCGCGGCAAGAAAGTGGTTGTCGAGCCGCTCGGCGATGTGCAAAAGAACGCCGCGCTGATCGACATAGACGGCGAATCGCCGGGTCGCATACCGGCGACCTTCGAAATCCTGCCCGGCGCATTGACGCTGAGATATTGAATCAAGCCGTTGAGGGATTGATTCAAGTTCTTTCGGCGGTGATTCCTATCCTGCGTCCAACACGTTGAAATCGCGTGATATTGTCGCCCGCTCGACAGGTCACGGCATCAGCGGCGTCTGCATCATCTGCAAATGCAGGTCCTTGCCGGTCCAGGGATGCGCCTCGCAGACGGCTTCGTCGAGCTCGACGCCGAGGCCGGGCTCCTTCGACGGGATGACGTTACCGTCCTGCCATTCGATCTTCTTCTTAAGCAACTTCTCATGAAAACCGTCCCACTGTTTCAGCGATTCCAGAATGAGGAAGTTGGGCAGCGTCACTGCAAGCTGAATGTTGGCGGCGCCGACGATCGGTCCGGAATAACAGTGCGGCGCGACCTGGATGTGATAGGCCTCGGCCATGGCGGCGATCTTCTTGGTTTCGAGAATGCCGCCGGAGCGGCCAAGGTCGGGCTGAAGAATGGTCGCGGCACGGTTCTCGATGACCCGGGCAAATTCGAATTTCGTGGTCAGTCTTTCCCCTGTCGCGATGGGGATCGAAGTGCCCCTTGCGACTTGAGCCATCACTTCGGGCATGTCGGGCGGCACCGGCTCCTCGAACCACAGCGGATCGTAGGGCTCGATGGCGCGGGCGAGGCGCAGCGCACCCGATGCGGTGAACTGGCCGTGCGTGCCGAACAGGATGTCGGCTCTGGTGCCGACCGCCTCGCGGATCGCCTTGACCATGCGGGCGGAGAGGTCGATGTCGACGAGGCGCGGCTGGTGGCCGTCGAAGGCGGTGTAGGGGCCGGCCGGGTCGAGCTTGACGGCGTTGAAACCCTGCTCGACATATTCGAGCGCGCACGCTGCAGCCAGATCGGGATCGTTGTAGACGTTCTTGCCGCGGGCGTCCTCGGAGTGGACGCTGCCGCTGTGCGGGTAGAGGTAGGTATAGGAACGCAGCGTTTCGTGTACCTGGCCGCCAAGCAGCTTGTAGACTGGCTTGCCGGCCTCCTTGCCGATGATGTCCCAGCAGGCGATTTCGAGCGCCGAGAAACAGCCCATGCCCGACACGTCGGGGCGTTGGGTGAAGCCGGATGAATAGGCTCGGCGGAAGAAGTTTTCGAAGTCGTGCGGATCGCGGCCGACGAGATAGCGCTCGGCCATGTCCTCAACCATCTTCGCCGTGACATGAGCCGAGAAGGTGGCGTTGTAGGCTTCGCCATAGCCGACGACGCCGCCATCGGTGGTGAGCTTGACGAAGATGAAATACTTGCCGCCGATGCCGGGCGGCGGATTGCCGACAACCCAGGTCTTGACGTCGGTGATTTTCATTTCTGATCCTCCAGAACCAGTTCGGCGCCCTTCCATCCGGTCATGATCGCGGCGGCGTTGGTGTTGCCGGTGATGTTGTCGGGAAAGATCGAGGCGTCGATGACGCGCAGGGATTCGAGGTCGTGCACCTTCAGGCGCGGATCGACGACGGCGCGCGCCGCGTCCGGCCCCATGCGGCAGGTCGAGACCGGGTGATAGACGGTGCCCGAGCGCTTCCTGAAATCCTGAATGAGATCCGCATCGGAGGTGATCGACGGACCCGGCAAAACCTCTTCCTCGATGATCTCCGCCATCGCCGGCATCGAGGCGATCTTCCGGACGAATTTCACCGCCGCCAGCATTTCGGCGACATCCGCCTCGGTCGAAAAGGCGTTGGCGACGATTCTGGGATAGTCGCGCGGATTGGCGGAACGGAGCATGATTTCGCCGCGGCTCGACGGACGGCAATTGGACAGCCCGATGGAAAAGCCCGGCCATGGATCGGGTGTCAGGATTGGCCGTTCGCCGCTCTTTGGAATGACCGTCGAAAACGCCTGGAAATAGAGCTGCATGTTGGGCCGTGCCGCCGCAGGGTCAGTGCGGAAGAAACCGCCGGCATTGTTCATCGACAGCGACAGCGGGCCTGAGCGCAAAAACACGTATTGCATGCCGACCAGCAGCTTGCCCCACCACGGGCGCAGGATCTGGTTGAGCGTCGGCAACCGGCCCTTGAAGGTGTAGTTGATGCCGACATGGTCCTGCAGGTTTGCCCCGACATTTTCGTTGACGTGAACGACAGGAATGCCGAGCGCGCCGAGAAGCGCCGACGGGCCGACACCGGAAAGCTGCAGCAGTTGCGGCGAATTGACCGAACCGCCCGACAGGATGACCTCGCGGCCGGCACGGGCGGTCTTTGTCTCGCCATTCTGGAGATACTCGACACCGACGGCGCGCTTGCCCTCGAACAGGATTTTTGTCGCCAGCGCGTTGATCTCGACGCGGACGTTTTTGCGCTTCATTGCCGGGCGCAGGAAGGCACGCGCCGCCGACATGCGGCGGCCGTTCCTGGTGGTGATCTGGTAGACGCCGACGCCTTCCTGCGAGGCGCCGTTGAAATCCGGGTTGAGCGGCAGGCCGGCCTGGTTGGCGGCGGCGAGATAGCGCTTGGTGAGCGGATGGACGGAGGTCGAGCAGTCGGTGACATGCAGCGGCCCGCCGACGCCGCGCCATTGGTCGGCGCCGGCCTGATTGTCCTCCAGCGCCTTGAACGCGGGCAGCAGGTCGTCGAAGCCCCAGCCGGGATTGCCGGCCGCTGCCCAGGCGTCGAAATCCTCGCGCGCGCCCCTGATCCAGACCATGGCGTTGATCGAACTCGAGCCGCCGAGCAGCTTGCCGCGCGGCCAGTGGTCGGCATTGCCGGCAAGCCCAGGGTCAGGCTCGGCTTTGTAGTTCCAGTTGACCGCCGGGTCGAAGAACGTCTTGCCGTAGCCGAGCGGCATCTGCACGTAGAAGCGACGGTCGCTGCCGCCGGCCTCGAGCACCAGCACCGAGAAGCGGCCGGAAGCCGACAGCCTTTCGGCCAGGACCGAGCCGGCCGAGCCGGAACCGACGATGATGAAGTCATAGGTCTGCATGGCGGCTGCGGCTGGCTCCGGAATTCGGCTCTAACCTAGGCTTCGGCGCGACGCGGCGTCGCCGGGTCTTCCGGCATCCGATGTGAAAAAAGCGACTGGTGATAGTCGGTTTGAATGGCCGCCTGTGGCCTGTTGCCGGAGTTCAGTCGCGTTCGCGCCCACCCGGGTCGAACAGGGCCGCCACCTCGTTGGCTTCTTCCAGCAGGAAAGTGAACACGCTTGGGTAGGATTTGATCGAACCGGACAGAGGATCATCACTCTCCCAGCGAAAGACCCTCCCATCCGAATTCATGCAAATTAAATCTCCGTTGTCCCCTAGCGCACCAATAAAGAGAACATCGTCTGGTGCATTGCTTGGCCGTCTCTCTATATTCGGTTCCAGTATGGAGAATGGTTGTTGACCTGCCTCCACCAAATTTGTGCGTGACCAGCTACGTCGCAGCCCATATACGCTTATACAATTCGCAAACAGACCCATCCCGTTGTGAAGCATGAGAAAACAACGGAAATTATCTGGAAGTCGATGCGAAAGTTCAAACTCAAGCTGCTTAATTCCGATGGCGCCAAGTGGCGCATACAGCTGATGCAAATGCGCTTGAGGCGCTCGATGTGGGGTATGGCCAATCCACTCCGTTCCATCCGGATAGGTCTTCTGCCCGAGGCGTTTCCATTTATCGACTAGGGTTCGGAGCTCTCTGTATGCACGAGCGTCTTCATTGCTTGACCATTCTTCCTGCGAACGCATTGTCCCTAATAGCTCCATTTACCCACTTTGACGGGTTCCTAGGGTCTACCTTGTCAACCTGACCTATCACATCGAAAACAACGGGCGAACATCACAGAGTTGGTAATCACGCCCGACGGTGACTTTCGCGCCTACAACTAGGGTTGCCAGCCAGTTCGTTCGGCCGGAGACGTGAGACTTGCCAAGCTGCGATCCGCTGCGGAAGTCCAGCTGTTGCAATGTCGGTGAGCCTCGCTACGGCTTTGATTGATCTGTTTGCGTTCAGTAATGTTCGCCGGTGACGCTCAACATTACGATTGCCGTTGAAGAGGTTAGATGTTCTCCAGCTTGATCGAAAGATTTCGTCGGCAGCCAGACCTCGGTCGTGCGCCTCAGCGTGGTAAAGCGTTGGGCGACATTGCCGCTGGAGCATTGGAAGGCGGCTTGGCATCCGATTTTCAACGAGTAGGGGATTTGTTCTGGGTTGGCAGTCCGACAAATCATATACGCTATCTGCTGAAATTTCAGGCGTTGAAAGGCATGACCTTCTCCGCGTGTTGGGGCGTCTCGATCGACTTTGTACCAATTTTCAAAGGCGGAAGCCTCCGGTGGAAAAGAACGGCGAAGTCAGCGAATTTTGACCTTTGCATTGACCCGATTGATTCATCGGGCCGGATTCCCAACTGGTGCTCATTCTATAGTAACGATAGCGCCTATCAGGTTGAACGCGCCACTTTGGCGGCGCTCAATGCTGCCCAGCAGGACTGGTCCAGAATCACCGAACTAAAGGACGTTGCTGCTAGTTTCGAACAACGATCCAAGATGAAATTTCGACGTTTTTCGTTGGAAAACTATGTGCAAACAGACCTCGCCTGGGGCTTGGCCCTTGTTGCCGTTGGAGACGCGGATCGGGGCCAGCATCACATCGACGCATTTTGTGAGCAATTTGCCGTTGCGCCGGAGACGACCATCCTCGCAAAAGCGAGAAGCGAAGCGGGCGCAATAGCGGCTGGATGACAACTTGCCACCCGTAGCCGAACTTCAAGCTGCGATCACAGGCGATGATCGGCAATCTGCTTGAATTCATAGCGCATGATCGGGCGGGCCGGCGTCCTGCGGGCAACGACCTTGAACCCGGCGCGCGCGAAGGTGGAGGCATATCCGCTGCCGGAAGCGCTCGGCGACACGTCGGCGTCGAAAGGATAGGCTTCGAGTGCCGGAGCATTTGCGCGCCTTGCGACTTCCAGAGCCTGTGCAATCAGCTGGGATGTTACGCCCCGCCGGCGGTATTGTTTTCGCACGTAGAGGCAGGACACGGACCAGACCGGCCTGTCGTCCACGCGCTTGAGCTGCCACAGCCGATCGAGCCAGGGCAGGGCATCTCGCGGTGTCACCTGGCACCAGCCGACAGCCACATCGCCGTCGAAAGCAAGCAAACCCGGAGGCGGACCATGCTGGACGGCTTGCCGGAACGCTGCCTTGTTTTCCTCGCCGGGCCGCTTTCGATAAGAACCACCGATCCGCCCGTACATACACCAACAACGACTGCACACGGCGCTGTCACCGAACAGGTCCTCGAGCGCCGGCCACAGATCGGGCGTCAGTGGGCGAATGCTGAGTTCCATGTCAGCCGTCATTCGCTATCGATGTTGCCCAGTCTAGCCTGCACTGCGCGCTAGCGCATCATAGGTTGCGGTCGATGCGGGGGATGTTCGAAACGGGCATTCACTCAGCATCCCCGCCGTGCTCCGGCTCAGCGCAGAAAACCGAGCACGGCCTCCATGAATTCGGCAGGGTACTCGACGTTCGACAAGTGGACCGCGGGCAGGACAACCAGTTTTGCGCCGGGCGCCGTCGCCGCGATCAGCTCGCTGTGGCTGGCGGCTGTCACCGTGTCGTGGCGGCCGGCGATCACCAGCGTTGGCCTGGAAATCAGCGCTACGGTTCGGCGAAGATCCACATCGCGAACCGCCGCGAACAGGCCAGCCAAGCCTTGCCGGTCGATGGCCAGCAGCATGGCGCGGAATTCTTCGATGACGGGCTCGTTGGCCGCCAGCATACGCGCAGGAAACCAGTTGCCCAGGAACATCTCGGCGGTTTCCGACATGTCCGGCGCCTGCAGCACGGCGGCAATCCGCTCGTCAAACTGCTTTGCCGGTCCGAGATAGGACGAGGTGTTGCTCAGGATCAAGCGCTCGATCCGCTCGGGCGCGTGGATGCCGAGCCACTGCCCGACGAAGCCGCCCAACGACAGACCGAGGAAGTGAACGCGTTCAATGCCCAGGGCATCGAGCAACTCGATCACGTCGCGGCCAAGCCGGTCGAGCGAATAAGCGCCGGCCGGAACGCTCGACCCTCCGTGGCCGCGAAAATCATAACGCAGAACACGGAAATGCTTCGACAACTCGTCGACCTGCATGTCCCACATCCGCAGTGTGGTGGCGATGGAATTCGACAGCATCAGCACGGGTTTCCCGGCGTTGGCGTCGATGCGGTAGGCGATGCGTGTGCCATCGCCGACGGTCACGAAATCCAGCTCATTCATGGTGAATACACCTTCCTTCTTGAAGCGTTGAATGTGGCAAAGCCTAGCTGTGGCGTGCTTTTGATGATATTACAAAGATAGGACGATCTCTGTAATAGAAGCTGACATGGCCGAATTCACCCTGCACGACCTGCAATGCTTCGATGCCGTGGTCCGCTGCGGCGGCTTCCAGCCTGCGGCGGCCATGCTGCATCGCTCGCATCCGGCGGTGTTCGCCGCCGTTGCAAAGCTGGAGCGGCAACTCGACCTCGTCCTTTTGGATCGCAGCGGCTATCGCGTGCGCCCCACCGAGGCAGGGCTGTCGTTCCATCGCAGGGCACAATCGCTGCTGCGCGAGCTGGAAGGTTTGCGGCTTCATGCTGCTCAGCTGTCAATGGGCGAAGAAAGCGAGATCCATGTGGTGATCGGCGACCTTTGCCCGCGCCCGCAGGCACTGGGCATGCTCGGACGGTTCTTCGCCCAGTGCCCGGGCACACGCCTGCATCTGCACTTCGAGGCGGTGGGCGGGCCGTGGGAGCGCCTCTTCGATGACGAAGCCGATTTGATCCTGCACTGGATCGACAAGAGCGATCCGCGGGTGGAATGGATCGATCTGTGCAAGGTGCCATTCGTCCCAGTTGTGGCGTCGGGCTTTCTGCCGGAGCGCATCAAGCACCCCATCACGCCGGATCAGATGCACGCGTTCACCCAATGTGTCATGCGCGACACGGCCCGCCATTCACCGCAACAAGACTACTTCATGATCGAGGGTGCGCCTCAATGCATGGTGGCCGATCAGGGCATGAAGAAGGAAATCATCCTGCAGGGCCTCGGATGGGGCCACATGCCCCGCTTCCTGATCGAGGAGGAACTGCGCGACGGACGCCTGCAATCCATTGCCGGCCGTCATCTGCCAGGCCGCACCGAGGAGTTGGTGGTGGCGCGCCGCCGCGACCGGCCGCACGGGCCGATCTCGAACCGTCTGTGGGACTATATCGAGCAAGAGGCGCCGAAATTGCGCCGGGCGCTCGAACCTCGGAAGCCTGTCCAGTAGGCCAAGCCAGGGCTCGGCATCGAGTGAGTTCTTCGAGGCCGCTTAGCGCACGGGCAAACCAGCGGCCTTACCCGCTTAAGTTCACTGCTGCACAATATGCAGCAGTGAAGTGCATCCCATCGCTATTCCCGCTGTTTATGAGGCGCCTTATTGATGTCGCAAGGAGTTCGCCATGAACCGCGTTAACCCGCCCGAAGATTTCCATTTCCCGCGGGGTAGTCCAACGGTCGGCATCCGCCCCTGGCAGCGATCCCGTAGCCTGCGCCTAGCTTCGTCTACAATTCGAAGGACAAGACCATGAATATCGACCGTCGAACGTTCGGCCTCGGCACTCTTAGCGCCGGCGCCCTGCTACTTTCCCCGATCAGCCTCTTTGGGAGCAACGCTGCGGCTATCGCCGCCCCGTCTCCGGCTTCGCTTGCGAGCGCCCACAGGTTCATGCTCGGCAACCTCGAGATCACGGCACTGAGCGACGGCTACCTCAATCTCGGCCTAGAACTCTTCCCTTCCGCAGATCCGGCTGCCGCTGAAGCGCTGCTGGCAAAGGCATTCCTGCCAAAACTACTCCCGACCTCGGTCAATGCTTACCTTGTCACCAGGGGCGACAGACGGGTGCTGATCGATACCGGCACGGCATCGGCGATGGGGCCCATACTGGGACATCTACCTGAGGCACTCGCCACCGCCGGCGTCAGGCCGGAAGAAATCGACACGGTAATCATCACCCACCTCCATCCCGACCATGCCAACGGCCTTGTTGGTAGTGGCGGCACGGCCGCCTTCCCGGCAGCGGAGGTCGTGGTTGCCATGCCGGAATTCGCTTTCTGGCACGATGACGGGATCCTATCCAAGGCGCCCGACCGGATGAAGCCGTACTTCGAAATAGCGCGCAAATCGCTGGTGCCTTACCATGGCAAGATCCGGAAGATCGAAGGTGAGGTCGAGATCGCGCCCGGGATCACCGCATTGCCTGCGCCTGGACACACGCCGGGGCATCTCGCGCTTCGAATTGGCTCTGGTGACGCCAACCTGCTGCTCTTGACTGACGTAATCCACGCCTCCGCGCTGCAATTTGCGCATCCGGAATGGGCAATCGCCTTCGATGTGGACCAGGAGGCTGCAATCGCCACACGCAAGAAGGTGCTCGACATGGTGTCTGCGGATGGCCTGCTCGTCGCAGGCATGCACCTACCGTTCCCGGGCATCGGTCATGTTATCCGCGAAGGCAACGCCTACGCCTACGTCCCGACGCCCTGGCCCGCTTTGTGAACGGGACGGTTCCGGTCTAAAGCGCGTCGCCTCGACCGGCCTCATGCGACGCGCTTTAGGTTGTTGTTTTATGCATGTCGTTATCGCAAAACCGCCGCACACTTTTGCGCGACGTGCGTTAAGTTTATTGCCGACCATGACTTGGTTATGCAGTGAAAGCAAAATCTACGTCCCGGAAATTCGATTGGCGAGCAGCAACTGGCGTACGGCGGGAGCAGGATTGTGCTTTCTCCAGGCGAGCCAGAAGTCGATGGTGTGCGGCCACCACGACAAATATCGGAACTTGACGCCGGGAACCTGAGCCCGCGTGGCGCTCTCAGGGACGAAGCCTCGTCCCACACCCGCCTCGACCAGGCCAAGCATCGCCGACAGTTGAGACACTTCGTAACGGATTTCTGGCCGAAACCCAGCCCTGGCGCATTGTTGTGCAAACCGTCCTTGCCATGCTGCGTCTCCTTCCCGAGGCACCACGACCCATGCCACCCCATCCAGATGGGCTGGCCTTATCTGCCGCTTTAAGGCCAATTTGTCATCCGCCGGCAGTGCCAGCAGCAGGTGATCCGCTAGAAGCCGATGAATCACAACGTCGTCGTGTTCGGCGCGTGGCGTATAAATGATCCCGGCATCGATCACCCCATCTGCAAGCGCCGCAAGCTGCATCTCAGTGCTAAGTGGCATAAGCTCCACCGCGAGCGAGGGGCATTGCGCGCGGAGTTCCCGAAGATGCTTCGACAGCAGGCCTCCTTGCATCGCTCCATCGACATATCCAACCCGGATCCGCCCCTGCTCTCCTGATGACAGCGACTGGGCGCGCCGCCTGAAGCCGTCCACTCGACTGAGGATGGTCTTCGCATCGCCCAAGAGCAGTTCACCGACCGGTGTCAAGGTCAAGCGCTGCTTCTGCCGCCAGAACAAGTCGACGCCCAGTTCAGTTTCGAATTCGCGAATAGCTCTGCTCAGCGGCGGTTGCGATATGCGCAGCCGCTGCGCGGCCCTCGTCACCAGTTCGCTCTCTGCAACCGCAACGAAATATCTCAGGTGTCGCAGGTCCATCTCATACCCTTTTGGTCTGACCTTATATGAACAATGTCCTTTTCGGTATCGATATTGCCTGCTTATGGTTGCGAGCGAAAGATTGGGAAAGGAGATATTTGTGAAGGCGATCGTGTTTGAGCAGTCCGGCGCCGCCGAAGATGTTCTACGCTTTCGAGAGGTGCCCAAGCCCGCCTGCGGTCCTCGCCAAGTGCTGCTGCGCGTGTCCGCCCGGGTAATCCAACCGGCCGATCGGCTATTCATTGCCGGCAAGTACGTGACCCAGCCCGTCTATCCGCAGGTCGCGGGTTACGACGGTGCTGGCATCGTCGAGCAGGTGGGCGAAGAGGTTCGCGAGCTCGACGTCGGTCGCCGCGTAGCATTTCGCAGCCCGGGAGCATGGGCCGAGCACGCTGCCGTGCCGGTCGAGCACGTGCATCCGGTTCCGCTCGAACTCAGCGAAAGCCTTAGTGACGAGCTAGTCTGTCAGTTTCCACTCAACCCGCTCACCGCCTGGGGCCTTCTGGATCTGGCGCCGACGGCGCCTGCCCATCGGGTTCTACTCACAGCAGCGCGCTCCGCGGTTGCCGCCGTTGCCGATCAACTGGCGCGCAAGCGCGGCATGATTGTCGAACGTCTTGTGCGCGAAAAAGAATCCTATCGTCTCCTTGATGCCCAATTCCAGGTCATCGGATCCGGTGCCACTGTTGCAGCAGCGCTGAGCACCGCGGAGCCATACCATCTGGTGCTTGATCCCGTCGGCGGCCCCGATACGGTCTCACTTATCGAGCGCATCTCGCCGGGCGGAAGCCTGTTCTCCTATGGCGTTCTCGACGATCGCTCGTTCGAAGTTAAGGCCTCCATGTTGCTTTACAAGTCCTTGCGCTGGTGCGGCTTCGCGCTCAGTGGCTGGCAGCGCAGCGCCAGCCGGGAGACGCTTGCCAACGCCGCACGCGAATGTTGGGCGCTGCTCGCCGAACATCCCGGCACGCTGCCGGTAATTGCCCGGTATGGCCTGGAAAATTTCAGTTTCGCGCTCGAACATGCGGCGAGATCCGCAGGCGAGGGCAAGGTGGTGCTGATCTGATCTCGAAAGCAGCCAAGTCGAACTCTGTTGTAGATATTGGCCCGTGGCGGCTCGGCCTTCGCCATCGGGCCGCGACCTGTTCAATGGCGCGTTGACCTGTCCGTGCCGTGACGGTACGGGATCGGGACAATCGGTTCGAGAGGATTGGCCATGGTGCATTACGCGGACGGGCGGCCGATCGGCGATCTTACGCTCAGGACGCTGGCCATGCCTTCCGACGCCAATGCGGCAGGCGACATTTTTGGCGGCTGGGTGATGGCGCAGATGGATCTCGCCTGCGGCATCCGCGCCGCCGAGCGCGCCAAGGGCCGCGTGGTGACGGCGGCGGTGAAGGAAATGTCCTTCGCCAAGCCGATGAAGATCGGCGACACGCTGTGCATCTATACGCATGTCGAACGCGTCGGCCGCACCTCGATGACGCTCAAGGTCGAGGCCTGGGCGCAGCGCTATCTCTCCGACCTGATGGAGAAGGTCACCCATGCCGACTTCGTCATGGTGGCGCTGGACGGCGAAGGCAAGCCGAAGGCAGTTCCGGCGGAAGGCTGACCGGCCTGATTCCAGAAGACGGATATAAACAGCCGTCTCTCCCGCGCGGGGGATGCGGGCAGCGATCCCGCGTGGTCTTTGACTAACGGGTTCCCGCATGCGCCTGCAGCGCGACCGGCGGGATATTGGGAGGAAAGACAATGCGTCAACACATGCTGAACGCTGCCCTGGCGGGTGCCTTTGCAGCCTTGCTCTGCCTGTCGTCCGCGAGCGCTTTTGCCGAGGTCAAAAAAGGCGATCCAGGCGCTACCTGTACGTCGGAAAACCGCACCATCAACGGGCAGGCGGCCAAGTGCGAGATCTGCTCGGCGACGAAATGCGATACCAGCGGCACGACGGTGAGCAATTGCCGCAAGGAGACGACCACGACCTGTACGATTGGCGGGAGGGTGGTCAGTCCCAACCCGAAATGGAACCGGATCGAGAAGCTGCCGAAGAGCAAGATGCAGTTACAGCAGTAGGGCTCGTCCGGAGGATTCCGACAGGTTCAAACCCTTGCAGCGCAAGGGTTCAGCTGTGCATGGCGTCGAATTTTTCGCGCGCCGCCTTGACGCGCTCTGTGTTCTTGCGCGCCCATTCGCCGAGCGCATCGACCGGCACAAGCAGCTCGTAGCCAAGATCGGTCAATTCGTAGTCGACCCGCGGCGGGATGGTCGGGAATACCGTGCGGGTGACGAAGCCGTCGCGCTCGAGCCCGCGCAAGGTCGTGGTCAGCATCTTTTGCGAAATGCCGCCGACGGCGCTGCGCAGCTCGTTGAAACGCAGCGGCCCGTTGCCGAGCTTGCCGACGACGAGCACCGTCCATTTGTCGCCGACACGTTGCAGGATTTCCGAGATGGCGCGGCAGTCCTCGGTGCGGTGCGGGTGCCTTGGTAACAAAAAAGTGCCTCCTTGCACATTGAGGTGCCAGTTACTCATATAGCTCAGGTATCTAAACGATACCAGTATTCCCGTAAGGAGAGCCCCCTCTATGTCAAAACCCAAAATCGCCATCATCATTGGTTCGACCCGCGCGGCCCGCTTTGCCGACGTCCCGACCCAATGGATTGCCAAGATCGCCAAGTCGCACGCCGACATCGACGTTGAAGTCGTCGACCTGCGCGATTTCCCGCTGCCGTTCTTCGATGAGGTCGCATCCTCCGCCTGGGTGCCGTCGCAGAACGAAGTGGCGCAGCGCTGGCAAAAGAAGGTCGCCGGATTCGACGGCTTCATCTTCACCGCCGCCGAATACAATCATGGCCCGACGGCCGTGCTGAAGAACGCAATCGACTACGCCGCCAACGAGTGGAACAAGAAGCCGGCCGGCTTCGTCGGCTATGGCAGCGTCGGTGGCGCGCGCGCGGTCGAGCAGCTGAGGCTGCATGCGGTCGAGCTGCAGATGGCGCCGGTGAAGTCCGCCGTACACATCGCCTGGGCCGATTTCCTTGCTGTCAAGCAAGGCGACAAGAAGCTCGACGAGTTCGAGCACCTCAACCAGGCGGCAACCGCGCTGGTCAACGACATTGCATGGTGGGCCAGGGTGCTGAAGACGGCGCGTCAGGCCGATGCCGTCGCCGAGGAAGTCAAAGCGGCCTGAGCACAGGTTCGAACAGTCCTCCCAAGGATTAATTCTCCCAAGCATTGGGGCGGCGCATGCGCCGCCCTTTTTGTTCACACGGCATGGGCGTCCTGCGTTTGCCGTGGCCTGATGATGCAATCGGCAAGGCGGTCCATCTCGTTCAGCTCGTCGGCGTGATGCTGGCCCCACTGGCAAAGTGCCAGCAGGATCGGCTCGAGGCTGAGGCCGAGCCGCGTCGCCGAATATTCGACGCGCGAGGGGATCTCGGCAAAGATCTCGCGGCGCACGAGGCCGTGCTCTTCCATTTCGCGAAGCTGCTGGATCAGCACTTTCTGGGTGATATCGGGCATCAGCGCCTGCAGCGCCGACAGCCGCCGCGGCCCGTCGAAGAGATGGTACAGGATGACCGCCTTCCAGCGGCCCGAAATCACTTTAAGCGCGCGCTCTGCCGGCAGCATCGGCAGTCTCTTGATCAGCTTGGCCATGGTCACCTCCCGGTCAGCAGCCGACAAATCGGTGTGTAGTCGAAGCCAGGCAGATAGTGGCAAACAGCGGCCGATGCCAACAGCGATCGGTGCATGCGATGAGAGCCATTCAACTGAGCCGCTTCGGCGGGCCTGACGTTCTCGACATAGTCGCGGTGCCGAAGCCTGAGCCGCAAGCCGGCGAGGTCCTGGTCCGCGTTCATGCGGCCGGGGTGAATTTCTTCGAAGTGCTGATGCGCGCGGATCGCTATGCGGTGACGCCGCAACTGCCGATGATCCCTGGCGTCGAGGCCGCCGGGATCGTCGAGGCGCTCGGGCATGGGGTGGAGGCTTCCTTGCTCGGCATGCGCGTCGCCGCGCCGTTGTTCGCCTCGAGCCGCCCGTTTGGCGGCTATGCCGAGTATGTGACGATCGACGCAAGCCTGGCCGTGCCGCTGCCGCATGCGCTGTCGTTCGAAGACGCGACGGCATTGATGGTGCAAGGGCTGACGGCGCTGCATCTATCGCGGCAAAGCCCGCCGGCCGGCAAATCGGTGCTGGTCGCGGCTGCCGCGGGCGGCGTCGGTTCGTTGCTTGTCCAGCTTGCCAAGTGCGCCGGCGCGAGCCGCGTCATCGCGGCTGCAACAAGGCCAAGCTCGACCTTGCTTTGTCGCTGGGGGCCGACGCTGCCGTCGACTACAGCAAGACGGATTGGCCGGAGCACGTCCGGGCAGCGGCAGGCGGCGCCGGCGTCGACATCATCTACGACATCGTCGGCGGCCCGCTGACGGCGGCCGCGCTCGGGGCCCTTGCGCCTTGTGGAGAGCTGGTATTTGCCGCACTGGGGAGATACAGGCTCGGCGCCCCGCAGATGGAGGCGATGATCGGCCGCAACCAGTCGCTGAGGGGTTTTGCCCTGCTGCCGTTGCTGTCTCCAGACGTCCTCCGTGACGGCCTTTTGGAGCTTTTTCGATCTGGCCGCGAGCGGTGAGCTCAAGGTGACCAACGGCGGCCGCTTCCCGCTCGACCAGGCCACCCACGCGCATCGCCTGCTGGAGGAGCGCGGCGCGACCGGCAAGGTAGTCTTGATACCTTAGCGTGGTGCTCCGCAAGGATCCGAGGATCCGGGCTTGTGCCGTTCCGGCCGTCAGCGAACTCGGTAGAACGGATTAGGCAGCAGGAACAGCTTCTCGGCATGCCCGCCGAACAGGTCGGATGGCTGGTCACCGACATTGGCAATTATCGTGTAGCCGGCCTTTTCGATTTCGGCCCTTATGGGTGCCTTGAAATCTGCGGCGGAGCCGTATTTGGCCCCAGGCTGGACCATGTAAAGTTGCTCATAGCCGGCATAACCGGCCGACTGCAGGTTCTGTTCGGTTGCCTGACGCTGGTCCTCCGGACGTCCGGTGATGAAGAACACTGTGACTTTCGCCGTTTGCGCCTGCCGGAAAACCTCCAGCACAGGGTCGATAGCCGGATCCTTCGCAAGCTGGTCCCAGGCGGCCCAGCCACAGGGACCGTCGATTGCGATGTCGCAGGCGCCGCCGATCGGGCGGCCGAAATTATCACGTGTGATCACTTCCCAGTTGGCCAAAGCCGTCTCGTCGATGTCGAGCACCAGTGCTGGGCGACGCACCTCCATTGCGCGCTTGACGACCCAGTCGCCGGCCTGCTTCGCCACTGCGGCAAGGTCGCGATCATAGTCGCCGGAATCATGATAATTGGCGGCCGCCAGCATCGCATCGCCGACATTGGCTGGCTGGGACGGGCTTGTGAGAAGGAGCGAGTCGGAACGCGCCGGCCAAGGAACATTTGTGCCAATCATCAGCACGATTGCCCCGGCACGCGCAATTCTATTCCAGCCAATCGCCCGCATCACGAGACTTTGCTGTCACGAGAAGTCGGCTGTCAAGCGAGGTCTTCCACGGTAGTGTCTCAGTTTGAAATTTGAAATATGCGAAAGCGCCTATCCCGGTTTGCTTGGTCAATGGATGATCTGTGCGAGAAGATGGACGCCGTTGCGCCCAAGCCCGGCAAGCGCGGTTCCTAAAAGAAACGGTAAGATCGTCCATGGCAGATCGAGATCGTTGGATAATTCATATCAAAGAGCTTCGCTCTAGGCACGGCGTAAGTCTCCTCGAAGCGGAACGCATTGCCTTGTCAGATCCTCACTGGCGACGTTGGGTCGAACGCCACAAAAGCGGTGTGCCGCTCACACCATGGCGGGATAATTCCGGGATTATGTAGATGCCACCCCCGCCGGCCGCGCCCGGCGGCAGCTTTGCGGCCAGCAATGGAAGATCGTTGACCTTCGAAATGCGCTACTACCGGTCGTTGACATTAGGCTCGAATGTCAAGCAATAATATCCGCAGCGGACCACGCGGGATCGCACGTCAAAGAACACGTAGACCGTAGCGTGGCATTGTCGCGAGTGCATTCGAGCGCGAGTGTTCAAGCGCGTTCAGAAAACGAAGCACCTTCATGGATGCCGACGGACCGATTGTCACTCCTCTCACTCGCCTGCTCGGTATTCGCCATCCAATCGTGTCGGCCCCGATGGGGCGTGCATCACGGCCGGAACTTGCCGCAGCAGTGACCAACGCCGGGGGCCTCGGCGGGCTTGGGTTCAGTTGGGACAGCCCGCAGCGCATCGAAGAGCTAGTCGGTGCCGTGCGGCGGCTTACTGATGATGCTCCCTTCCTCGCCAACTTCGTCCTTGAATGGGATCAGCACCAGAGGATGGAAACTGCGCTATCGGCCGGCGCTCGGATCGTCTCTTTCTTCTGGGGTGACATCGCGCCCTACATGGATCGTGCAAAAGCCGCGGGTGCGCTGGTCGTTCACACCGTCGGGACTCCGGAAGAGGCGCGTAGATCAATTGATCTCGGTGTGGATATTCTGGTCGCGCAGGGCAATGAAGCCGGTGGTCACGTGTGGAGCCAGCTATCAACCATGGTGCTCGTGCCACTTGTGGCCGATGTGGCCGGGAAGGTGCCCGTTCTCGCGGCTGGTGGAATTGCCGATGGGCGAGGCCTTGCTGCGGCTCTCATGCTGGGCGCGTCAGGTGTATGGCTCGGCACACGGTTTCTTGCGTCGACTGAAGCGGCTTGTCACGCCGATTACAAGCGGCGTCTCATCGAAGCTGCCGCGAGTGACACGATCGAGACCACTCTTTTTGACGGAGGCTGGCCGGATGCACCGAGCCGCGTGCTGCGGAACCGCACGGTCGAGGCATGGGAAGCGGTGGGGCACCCCGAGTCCGGTTCGAGACCTGGGGAGGGCGAAGAGATTGGCCGCACTCCCGATGGCAACCCAGTGCGGCGCTACTCGTTCGCCAGCCTTCTCAGTGGAGGTCAGGGGGAAATCGACGACTTCGCCATTTACGCGGGCGAGTCCGTCGGATTGGTGCATGAGATTCTACCAGCGTCTGACATTGTCAGAGCCTTGATCGAGGATGCAGCACAGATCATGGCGCAGCGAGCCGGTCATCGCAGCGACTGCTCGACAAAGGGCTGAGAGGACGGCGTGGGTGTAATTCTGATGGGAGATTGAAGCAGTCGTGGCATACGAAGCTACGATCTTGTGGCGTCTGCTACATTATTCCGGATAGTTCCACGGAAGCAGCAAATCAACACAGATGAGCGCTGTCGCAAATTCGCACGCACTCACATGGCAGCCAATCATCAAGCCTCGCTAATCTACAAGATGGCGGTGTACTGAAAGTGCGCTAGCGTGCGAACTTCGACACGTGCGATAATGGGATTACAGTCTAGATCTCAAACTGAGACACTACGCTTCCACAGGTCCTGGAGACTGCGACGCTGAATTGGACATTCCAGATGCCGAATGTCTCTATGGGTTGCTGTAAGCTACACGATTTCCGCCGTCGCGGTCTTTCCCTCCGACAGGTGACGCATCGCCGGAACCGCCGGTCGAAATGCGTCACCCGAAAATCGTGGCGGATACGCGCTTTGCCGTGCCCTATGCCGCCTGAACGATCTCGACCAGTTCAACGTCGAACACCAGATCCCGTCCCGCTAACGGATGATTGCCGTCGAGCTTGACGCTGGTGTCGTCCACGCCGACGACTGTTACCGGCATCGGGCGCCCTTCTGGGGTTCTGACCTGCAATCGAGTGCCGATATCGACGTTGATGTTGTCTGGCACGCGGGCGCGATCGACGGTCATCACCGCTTCGGGGCGGTGGGGGCCATAGGCGGCGTCGGCGGGAATGGTGACGGTGCTTTTCGCGCCCGCCTCCATGCCCTCGACATGGGTTTCGAGACCGGCGATCACTTGTCCTTCACCCAACGTGAATTGCAGCGGTTCGTTGCCGGAAGAATCGAACTGAGTGCCGTCAGCCAGGCGGCCATTGTAATTGATGCGCACGGTGTCGCCATTCTTGGCCTGTGTCATGATAGCCATCCTTTGAAAGTTTCGAGGGGCCGGCCAAAGCTCACGGTCCCGTCCTCGATCATCCACGCACTCGGGTGCGCGGCGCGAAACGCTAAAACTAGGGACCTGGCTGCCGATGTAAACCCCGATTGAGCGACGCCGGCATGACCCGCCGACGTCCGCCGCCTTCGGCAGCAGTGCACCGGACTAGCGGTCGCGGTATGCAAATGGCGGCTAGATCAGGTTATGGCCGCCATCGATGCGGATTGTCTCGCCGGTCGTGAAGTCGCTTTCCATGAGATAGACATAGGCGGCGGCGACGCCCGCAGCGGTCGGAATTTTTCTGGATGGCAGCCGGGCAGCCATGTCGGCAAAGAAGCCGGATTTGGCTTCTCCAACGATGTCCCACATCGGTGTGTCTACCCATCCGGGCGACACGACATTGACGCGCGTCGGAGCCAGTTCGAGCGCCAGGGCGCGGGCGAAGTAGCTGAATGAACCGGCAATCGCGGCGACGACCGAGCCTCCCGGCACCGGCGGCCGATCCTTGTTTATTCCCGAGGTGAAGGTCATGGAGCCGCCGGCCTTCAGGGTGCTCACAGCGTGCTTGGAGAGCATGACGGCGCCAATCAGCTTGTTATCGACGAAGCGTCGCACAGCCTCCATGTCTGTACTGCCGATGGGATCGCCGGGCGGCAGTGTTCCGGCGGTCGATATCAGGTGATCGAAGGGACCGACCTCTTCGAACAGGCGAGCAACGTCTGCTTCGTTGGTCATGTCGGCGACCACGCTCGTCGCGCGGCCTGCATTGAGCGGCCGTTTGGCTGCCTGCAGTTTCTCGGGCGAGCGGCCGACGATCACGACCTTCGCTCCGCTGTTGAGAGCAGCTTCCGCGACGCCGAGACCGATGCCGGAGCTGCCGCCGACGACGATGACTTTCCTGTCCACGAGCGATGTCATTGGGGGTTCTCCATTCGTTTGCGATTTCGGTGAGGGTCAGGCCTTGCCGGCATAGGCGGCTTCGAGGTCGGCAATGATGATCTTGCGCATTCCATACATCGCCTGCCGGACGCGGTTGGCCTTTTCGCGGTCCGGGTCGCCACTGAGCCGCGGCAGGATTTCCGGGATGACCTGCCAATAGACGCCGAACTTGTCGGTAAGCCAGCCGCAGGGTTGTGCCCTGCCGCCGCCGGCGGTGAGCGCCTCATAGTAGTAGTCGGTCTCGGCCTGGTCCCTGGTCTCGACGTAGAGCGAGAGCCGCTCGTTGAAGGGCGGCTGCGGCCCGGCGTTGAGCGCTGTAAGGTGCAGGCCCTCGAGCTCGAAATCGAAGGTGGCATGCGGGACCGTCTTGTTGGTTCCGGACACCCAGTCGGTGTATTCGATCGTCTGGAGCGCTTTGCTGTTCTTGAAGACTGAGAGATAGAAATCGCGGGCTTGCTCCGCATTGGTGTTGAACCAGAGGAATGGGTGGATGGTGGCCATGTCCGTTCTCCGTTAATTCCTTGCGACAGCGATCTTTGGCGAAGAGCCTGTCCGCTGTTGCTTTCGTTCAGGCTAGCGGTGGTGCGACGGCCGATAGACCGAGCCGTCCCAGTCGCGGGCAAACCCGAGGTCTTCGAGCCGGCGGGCCGAGAAGCGTGCAATAAGCCGCTCGGTCCGGCGCCGGCTGCTCGAGGCGAGGATGCGGCCGGCCCTGCCGGCGAGGGCGTCGACGATAGGTTCAACTCGTTTGGGGTTCATGGTGCTCTCCCAGAGTGGCGGCAGTTTTGGTGTTGCAGTTACCCCTCGACTTTCATCAGCGAGAGTTTCAGTCACATCAAACCTGCCTTTGCAGCGGCGATGAGTGACTGAATACGCGAGCAAACATGCCGTCTTCCGACCTGGACGACAAACGACTTATCGGCGACAATGTGTGAGCAGTACTCACACATACAGATATCGATCCATGCCCCGGAAGCTGCCTCCCCTCACCACCTTGCCGAGCTTCGAGGCGGCGGCGCGCCTGTTGAGTTTCTCCAAGGCGGCAGAGGAACTTCATGTCACCCACGGCGCCGTCAGCCGGGCGATCAAGAACCTTGAGGATCAGCTCGGTGTGCAGCTGTTCGAGCGCGCTACGCGTTCGGTGAGCCTGACAGCCGTTGGCGAGCCCTATGCGCGGGCGGTGCGCGAGGTGCTCGACCAGTTGGCGGCCGCCACCGCTGCCGCAACAGCTCGCTATTCGAGCTCGACATTGAACGTCAGTACCTCCGATGGCTTCGCGGGGAGATGGCTGGTGCCGCGCCTCTACCGCTTTCACCGAGCACATGGCGACGTCGACGTGCGTGTTTCGACAAGCGGGAAGCTGACCAACTTCCTCGGCGACGGCATCGACGTCGCCGTCCGTTATGGCAGCGGGCACTATCCGGGGCTCACGTCAGAGTTCCTCACCGGCGAGGAGGTGTTTCCAGTGTGCAGCCCAAAGCTTCTTGAGGGTGCACGTCCGCTCCGAACGCCTCAGGACCTCAGACACCACACGCTGATCCGTGACAGCTTTCCGATCGACTGGGCGACCTGGCTGGCGAGCGCCGGGGTCGAGGGCGTGGACCCACGGAGCGGGATTACCTTCGACTCTGCCACCTTTGCCATGGAGTCGGCCGCACAGGGCGAGGGGGTGGTGCTCGGCCGGACCATGCTGGTTGCGGCCGACCTTGCCGCCGGGCGACTTGTCCGCCCCTTCGGCCACGCCCTGAAATCCCCCTCCAGCTTCTATCTCGTCTACCCGCCGGAGGCGATCCGTCAGCGCAAGGTCAAGGCTTTCCGGGATTGGCTGCTTTCAGAAGTCGCGCCGCAAATGGGTTGACGGGAAGACCGAGAAAACAGGATCGTCTACAGATCAAATCGAGCGGTTACTAGCTGCTCGCCCGAACTGCGGTGATGATCCAGGCACGCGAGTCGAAAAGCACCCGTCCGCGGTAAGCGGCATCGACGTCCAGGCTGTAGAAGACTGGTTCGTGGACTAGGACGGCATTCCTGGCGCCGCTCTGTTCGATGACCTCCTCGCCCGGGTTATGCACCGACTTCCACCCCCGGACTGTCAACCGCGCCGCGCCGCCTCGATCGCCGCGACGTCGATTTTCCTCATCTCCATCATCGCGTCGAATGCGCGCTTTGCTTCATCGCCGCCGGCGGCCATCGCTTCGGTCAGCACGCGCGGCGTGATTTGCCAGGAGATGCCCCATTTGTCCTTGCACCAACCGCACGCACTTTCCTGGCCGCCATTGCCGACGATGGCGTTCCAGTAGCGGTCGGTCTCCTGCTGATCGTCGGTGGCGATCTGGAAGGAGAAGGCTTCGTTGTGTTTGAACGCGGGCCCGCCATTAAGGCCGAGACAGGGGATGCCGGCGACTGTGAACTCGACCGTCAGCACGTCGCCCGCCTTGCCGGACGGGTAGTCGCTGGGGGCGCGGTGGACGGACTTCACCGAACTGTCGGGAAAAGTCTCGGCATAGAAGCGAGCCGCAGCCTCGGCGTCCTTGTCGTACCAAAGGCAGATCGTGTTCTTGGCGATTGTCATTGCTGGTCCCTTTGCTTTCGAAATCAATCTGGGCTTTTGAAATCAACCCGGGTTTTTCACAACCGGCCTCGGCGTTGCACCACGAACATGGAAATGCGCTCGTGCCATCGACGTTCCGACAGCAACACCTGCCCGGAATCAAGGTATCACGGCTGGTGCTTTCAGGACCAGATGCGGGCAGTGACTCGAATGGGCGATGGTCGGCCTGGTCCGACCGGCGGCCTCACTTTTTGTCTGGGGCAGCGCCGCTTTGCTCAAGGTCGCGCTGGCTTTCCGTTGGCGCGCCGTTGCCTCAGAAGGCGCATGAGCAAGTTCCGTCTGTCCTTGCGCGGGACGAGTTCGATATCGCTGACAAGTTTTGCGCCGCCTTTGTGCCGCTCCAATGTGATCTTGCGGCTATGGAAGGCTTCCAGCTCGGCGCGATGCGCTACGCTTATGATGGTGACCTTCGGCAATTCGCGAATAATCATCTCCATCATCTTGTCCTGGCTCTTCTCATCGAGCGCCGACGTTGCCTCATCCAGCACGATGATATCGGGGCGGTGCAGCAGAAGACGCGCGAAGGCGAGGCGCTGCTTTTCTCCACCCGACAAGGTCTGGTCCCATGGCGCGTCCTCCTCGATCCTGTCGTTGAGATAATCGAGCCCCACCTTGTCGAGGGCGGTCTTGATCTTATCCAGCGTCCAGTTGTCGGCGGCGCCTGGATAGGCGACCGCGCGGCGAAGCGTCCCGGTCGGGATGTAGGGCCGTTGCGGCAGCATGAACAACCGTCTGTCGGCGCGGATGTTGACGCTGCCGCTACCCCATGGCCACAGACCTGCGACGGCCCGCACCAGCGTGCTCTTGCCCGAGCCGGATTCGCCGGCCACGAGCACCCGTTCGCCCGGTTCGATCACGACCTCGGTTTCCTTGACCACGGCGGTGCCGTCGTCGAGCGACACGGAGAGATTGTTCAGGCTGAGCATTGCATCGCCGCCGGTTTCGCCGCGCTTTATGCGGCCCAGCGTGTTGCTCTGTTCCGCGCGCTCGAGCCCGTCGAGCGACATCATCAGCGAGGCGATGCGCCGTGCAGAGGCGTTCCAATCGGCGAGACGGGGGTAGTTGTCGACCAGCCATCCGAACGCGCCCTGCACGATGGCAAAGGCCGAGGCAGCCTGCATGACCTGTCCAAGTGTCATGCTGCCTTCGAGAAACTTTGGAGCGCAAAGCAAGACCGGCACGACGGGCGCAAACAGGCTCGACCCCTGCGACACCAGCGCCGTGCGCATGTGCTGGCCTGCAAGGAGCGCCCATTGCCGGAGCACATTGGCGAACGTCTTGTCGATGCCGCTGCGCTCCTCCTCCTCGCCGCCGAGCAATGCGATGCTCTCGCCGTTTTCCCGCACGCGCGTCAGCGTGTAGCGGAACTCGGCTTCCGCCTGATTTTTTCCCTCGGAGAGGCGGACGAAATGGCGGCCAATGACCGCCATCGAGGTGGACGTGATCGCGGCATAAAGCACCGCGGTGATGACAAGGAAGCCGGGAATGGTGACGGTCGAACCTGCGATCGGCAGGGTCAGCGCGCCGCCGATCGTCCACAGCACCACGATAAAGGTCGAGGCCGACAGAAATGCGACGATGACACCGGCGATGAAATCGACGGGCGATTCGGTGGCAATCCGCAAATCCTCGGCGATGCGGGCTTCGGGATTGCTGTGGTCGCCGCCGACGAGGTTCAGCTGATAGTAGCGGCCGCTCGCCAGCCAACGCGCGATGACCGCTGTGGTGAGCCAGGAGCGCCAGCGGCGCTGTATCCTCATGCGAAAGAAGACTTGTGCCACCACAAGGCTTGCACTTCCGAACACGAGTGGCAGGAACACGGCGCTCAGCCAATATACGGTATGGGCATCGCGTTGCTCGATGGCGTCGAAAATTGCGCGATTCCAGACATTGATCCCATACTGGAAGCCGACATTGGTGACGATCAGAACCAAAAGCCCGATCGTCAACGGCCAAGCGAGCTTGTCGCCACTGCTGCCCCAATAACCGCGCGCGCTGATCCAGAAGCGCTTAAGCAGGTATCTCTTGCGCGCCCGCTCGGCCTCTTCCGGTGTCAGCTCAGGATCGGGTTCGGTGACATCCGGCGGCGGCGCGGGCTCGCCGACGACCTCTGACGCGACTTCGAAGGTCGATTGTTTCTCGTGGCGCGACTTCTCGGCATCGCGCGATTGGGCGTCGTCAACCGATTTCGGCTTTAATTTAGCCTCGGGCATCCGGCGATAACGGCTTATAAATCAGAAGGTTTCATAGCGTCAGCCGCCGAGTGTCGCGAACTGCAGCCTCCACGGAGTGGCGCCAACGTTAATTGAGCGCTGTCCATCCAGTCACAAGAATAAGGGCAAACGTGACCAGCGCTCCAGAGACGTACAAGATCGTCCTGACACTACCTCCCTTGGCGGCGTTTCCGCCACGCAGGTAGACTCCCAGGTGGAGGAGGCGTATCGCCAGGTGGGTCCAGACCAATATCGCCAAAGTGGCCGCTCCGACGCCAACCATCATCGCTAGCGCCGCGGGCACGATAAAGGGCGCCAGTGCCTCGACCGAGTTCATGTGAACGCGGTCTATCCTATAGAGCCGATTGTCGTCGTCTGCCGGGACTACCGGTCCCGCCAGCGCTCCTGCAAATCCCTTGGACGAACCCGAGTAGACTGCCGATACTACCGATAGCAAACAGAGCACGAGCACGCCGAGAATGCTTAACCAATAGACTTCCATGTTGTCTCCGCTCCCTGGAATCGCAGTGAACCAGACGGTGCTTGCGAGTCATGCTCGCGAAGGCGCGGACGGTTCAGGCCGCCGCACCAGGGAAAAGGTCCTGGAACCGCCGCAGGTACAGCGGCCAGCCTTGATCGCTATCAACCCCAACGCGCACGCCCTCCCAGCCTTCGCCATGGCGTTCGAGGTTCCGGTGCTCGATCTCAACCCGGGTTCGGTTCTCCGTCTCAGCCGTGAACCTGACTTCCCATTCGCTGGTCTTGTTCAGGTCGCTCTCAATCTGCCACCGAGGACTGATGTCCCAGCTCAGAACCAGCCGGCCGGGGGGATCGTAAGCCAACACACGAGCCCAGCGGCATTCGCTGCCGTCCACGCCGCGATCGTAAACGTGACCCCCGACCCTGGGTTCGAAGATCGTCTCTGCGATCGGCACGGCAAGAAGATTGTGCTCGCGAGGTTTGAACCTCCCGAAACCCTCGGTGAAGACCTTGAAGGCACGCTCGATAGGTGCGTCGACAACGACGAAATGCTTTACGGGCGCGGTTGCAGGATACTTGCTCATGGCTGGTCCTTCTTTGGATGCTCGACTGCCAATTTGTAGCCTGCCAGGGTCTTGCTCCAGAACTCATCGATTTCCGCGCGCAGACTTGCCAGGCCGTTCGGATCGATACGGTATATTCGTTCCTTGCCAGAGCGCGTGTCGGCCACGAGCCCGGCATCCTTGAGTACTTTCAAGTGCTGAGAGACCGCCGGCCTGGTCACAGGCAGCACACGAGCAAGTCCGCTGACCGAACAAGGCTGTTCGACCAACAGTTCGAATATCGTGCGCCTCGTCGAGTCTCCGAGCGCTGTCCAATGTTTCGCGTTAGTGGCCACTAACGCGAACTTAAATCGATGGGGCCTGCGCTGTCAACCTGGAGGGTCGACGGTGCGGAATTCAGCCCCGGTCGGACCCTGTCGGTTAACGGGAAAAACTGTTGCTCGCGTCTTCGGAATTGCTCACGTGCCGGCGCTGAATTCCGGAACAAGGGTGCGATTTTGCCGTTGAGCCAGAAACTGGAAGCGACCTGCATGTCCAAATTGCCGAATGAAGAGATCGAGGGACGGCTGAACGCCCATCGCGAGACTTTGGCGCTGGTCGTCGCGCTGCTTGCTAGCCTCGATACGGCACCCGAGCGAATATGGGCCGAACTGGAGGCACGTTTTCAGTTTCAGAACAGTCAGGAGGACCCTGGCGTCCTGCCGAGCAGCGCATTCGCCATCGAAGCTGCGAAGATGCGGGAGTTCAAGCTGATCGCCGAAGAGGCGCGGGCGCGCAATGCGGAATGGAACGGCCGGGACAAGCCACAGGGCGCCAGCTGAAACTCCGGCGAGTGGTTGCAGGACCGGCTATTTTGCGGTGACTGAGCAGCGTCAGCTTTGCTGCAAAAAATGCACGCACCAACTCTTGCCATTCCTCGTCAAGCGTTAAGGTCGACGGCGCCGCATTGCTGCGGCGATACCAGTATTCCGCATTCGACTGGTCGCCTTCCTTGCGGTGGAGGTAGGCATGCACGTGCATGCCCGCCGTATCGTCGCGCTGCTGCGCGCACTCGTGCGCCTTAGCCCAATCGCCCTTTGCATCCCACCACAGCGCCTGCAGGGCAGGGCTCAAGCCGGCTGGAGGCTGTGGTTTGGCAATCGAATCCCTGAAGGCTTGCAGATCCATTTTTCACCATAGCGACGGTACAGGGCGCCGATAATAACCGCGCCGGCAGCCGACGGCTAGCGCGCATCGGGCGGGATGACCGGAATGGGTGTCGGAAGCCGATAACCGCGCGGCCAGACGCTTGATTCGATGACATGCATGACATAGTGCGCGCCACGACGCCATGCTGCCTGAGACAACGAGGATGAGTAGCGAGCCGATGACAGCCTCCGACAAGCCGCGCCAATTCTACCACGGCACCCGGGCCGACCTTAAACCGGGAGACCTGATCGAAGCCGGTTACAGCTCCAATTACGGCGCGCGAAAGCAGGCAGGCTGGGTCTATCTGACCGGCACTCTGGACGCGGCTATCTGGGGTGCAGAACTGGCCGCCGGTGACGGACGCGAAAGGATCTACGTCGTGGAGCCAACCGGCCCGATCATCGACGACCCCAATCTTACGGACAAGAAATTTCCCGGCAATCCGACGCAGTCCTATCGCTGTCGCGAGCCGCTCAGGATCACGGGCGAGGTCACCGAGTGGCAGGGCCACTCGCCCGAGAGGCTGAAAGAGATGAAGGACCATCTCGAACGGCTGAAGGCGCAGGGCATCGAGGCGATCGATTGATCGCGAAGTCCTGCGATTGCCAAGATTGACCTGGCTGACGGTCGGCGGCAGTCTCATTTCTGCGTCGCAGCCGCCGCGAAATACGGCTCCACGTCCGCAATGGGTCCGTGAGTTGTCGTTCCTTGCACGGGCTGGAGAGCGGATGCTTCCTTTCATCTCGCCGCGAACGTAACGATCTCGGGGCTCGAAGGGCCAAGCGGGCTGCCGTCAAAGCCGCCGAATTGCTGTTCGATCCGTAGCCCTGCGTTCCCCAGCAGGCTCGATAAGGCGTCCGTGTCGAGGAAGCGCAAGGTGCTGCGACTAACTTGCGGAAGGCTCGGATGCTTTCCGCCGAACCTGTGGGTGAATGTCACCGTCTGTCCGTCGAACGGTATGATCACCTCTGTTGTGATCTGCACCAGAGATCCGTCAGGTAGCTCAACGACGACCGCATTTTCGGGTGTCCAGCGTTCCCACGCCCGCACCGAAGGGTTCCGCGTTTCGAACGCGAAGCATCCGCCTGGCACAAGGGCGTGTCGCGCAGCCGCCATGAAATCCCCCAGGTCTTCGTCGCTGACAAGGGCCTGGAATGCGTGCCCCGTCATCACAATGAGATCAAACTCGGCTGTCCAGGCGGCCGATTGGAGATCGCCGAGGACCCATTCGATATCCGTGCGCGTTCGTGCGCGATTCAACACGCCGGGTGCTGGGTCGATGCCGCAGAGCCGCCCTGAATGTCCGGCCAGGCGTGCCTCGTGAAGGAGGGTGCCCGTTCCACATCCGACATCAAGCACCGCGTCTGCTGTTAGAATGCGGGGCAGGTAGAAATCATAGTCGTCGCGCGCAGATCTCGGGTGCCAGGCATCGTAGACGGCAGCGAGATATGAGTCGGCGAAAAGGTGGTCGACCATAGGCGGTATTCCCAATCAACTTTGACTGTGCGAGCGGTGTCGCCGCGAGCATTTAGCCCATAAGTCGCGTCGCTCGTTACCGCACGACCTCGCGGTGGCCGCCGGGCAGGCGGGTGGCGATGAGCTTGTCGATGCGGCGGCCGTCGAGGTCGACGACCTCGAAGCGCCAGCCTTGCGCGTCGACACATTCGCCGGTCGCCGGCAGATGGTGCAAATGCGACAGCACATAGCCGGCGACGGTTTCGTAATCGCGGTTCTCGGGCAGGTCGATGCCGAGGACCTCCGCCATCTCGTCGGCCTGCATGTAGCCGGCGAGCAGCCATGAGCCGTCCTCGCGCTTGACGGCGTTTTCCTCTTCGCCGGCATCGAGATCAGAACGGAAGACGCCGGTAATCGCTTCCAGTATGTCGGCCGGGGTGACGATGCCTTCGAAATGGCCGTATTCGTCATGTACCAGCGCCATCGGCACGTCGGATTCCTTCAGCGTCGCAAGCACGTCCAGCGCATCGGCCTGGTCATGCACGATTGGGGCCGTGCGCACGTGCCGGCGCGGGTCGAGAGCGCGACCGCCGAGCATCGCCGCCAGCACGTCGCGGGTCTGGACGACGCCGATCATGGCGTCGACGCCGCCGTCGCCGGCCGGTAGGCGCGAATGCTGGGTGTCCATCAGCAGCTTCCTGATGGCCGCCTCGTCGGACTGCAGATTGATCCAGTCGACCTCGGTGCGCGGCGTCATCACCGCGCGCACGGCACGGTCGCCGAGCCGCATGACGCCGGCGATCATGCGCCGTTCGTCGGATTCGATGGTGCCGTGGTGCTCAGCTTCCGCGACCAGCATCTTGATCTCCTCGTCGGTGACCTTATCCTCGCTCTGACCGTGCTGGCCAAGCAGCCACAGCAGGGCGCGGCCGGAAAAATCGAGCAGGAAGACCAGCGGCGCCGAAACGCTGGCGAGGATGGTCATCGCCGGAGCGACCCTGACGGCGACCCGTTCGGGGTCGCGCAATGCGATCTGCTTGGGCACCAGTTCGCCGATGACTAGCGAGCCATAGGTGATGATGGCGACGACAATGCCGACACCGAGCGGGTCGGCGAGGCTTTCGCGGACGCCGGCCGACGCCAGGAAGGTGGCCAGCCGCTCGCCGAGCGTGGCGCCGGAAAACGCGCCGGACAGGACGCCGACCAAAGTGATGCCGATCTGCACCGAGGACAGGAACTTTCCCGGATTGGCGCCGAGCGCCAGAGCCCGGCCGGCGCCCTTGACGTTGCGGTCGATCATCGTCTTGAGGCGCGCCGGCCGCGACGAGACGATGGCGAGCTCGGACATCGACAGAAGGCCGTTCACGCAGATGAGGACGACCACGATGGCAATTTCAGCATAAAGCATGCCGGGTCCATAGCATTGCCGCGCGGTTTTCGAAAATAGGACGGTCGCGCTTTTTAAATTTAGCGAGCGGAGCAGTGAGGCGGCACCCATCCGGCATCCCACGGCGGTGCGGAAAAATGCTCGATCAGGGCGTCTACGACGACGCGCACCTTTGGCGCGAGGTTGCGTGTTACCGGCCAGATGGCATGCACCACGGTGTTTTCGACAAGACGGTCCGACAGGACCATTTCGAGTTCGCCGCGCCTGATGCTGTCGGCCGTCAGCCATGTCGGCAGATAGACGATGCCGCAGCCGGCCAGTACCGCATCGAGCATCGGTTCGCCGTGGCCGAGCACCAGCCGCGCCCTGGGCGCGAACTTTTCGAGGCGGCCGTCGGCATGCCTCACGGTCCAGGGATGGACCGTGCCGTCGCGGCCGTAGCCGATGAGGCTGTGCCTGGCCAGGTCCTCGATCGATTGCGGCCTGCCATGGGCGTCGAGATAGGCGGGGGCGGCGCAGATGGCCGAACGTTGGGCATAGATGCGGCGCGCGGCGATCGACAAGCTGTCGTCGAGGTCGCCCATGCGCACCGCCAGGTCGATGCCTTCCTCGATCAGGTCGACGCGCCGGTCGTTGAACGAGATTTCCATCGTCAGGTCCGGGAATTTCTTGGAAATGTCGAACAGCAGCGGGGCGACGCACCGGCGGCCAAAAGCCAAAGGCAGGTCGACGCGCAGCCGGCCGGAAGGCACCTGCTTGCGCGATGCCAACAGCGACTGGGCGGCTTCGATCTCGGCCAATGCCCTGACGCAGGCTTCGTAATAGCTCAGGCCCTCACTGGTCGGGCTGAGGCTGCGGGTGGTGCGGTTGAGCAGGCGAACGCCCAATCGCTGTTCCAGCTGCGCGATCGACTTGCCGACCGCCGATTTCGTGACATGCAGCCGCGCGCCGGCGCCGGTGAAGCTGCCGGCCTCCACCGCGTGAACGAATGCGACGATGCCTTGCAAATTGGCCGATTCCAATAAAGCGCCCCTATTGTAGAGTTTTGCTCCTTAATCTGTTGCAGAACATGCCACATGGAAGCACTTTTCTCCATAGTGAAACGGCGTAAATGTCTCGCGCAGCCATCAACCACGGAGCGCGAACCAAATGAGCACCGAAAACAGATCCTGGCAGATGAACGGTTTCGGCCTGTCCAGGTTGAAGCCGGCTGAGGGAAAGCTGCCCCAACCCGGACCGCATGATCTGCTGGTACGCGTCACAGCGGTATCGCTGAATTACAAGGACAGGATGATCGTCGATGGCGTGCTGATACCGGACCTCAGCTTTCCGTTCGTGCCGACATCGGACGCGGTAGGCGAAGTGGTCGATCGCGGCGCTGACGGCGTGGTTCGCGCTGGTCGAGGCGGCCAAGCCGATCCCGGGCGAAACCGTTCTCATCCAGGGCACCGGCGGCGTGTCGCTGTTTGCGCTGCAATTTGCCGCCGCCTTCGGCCTGCGCGCCATCGTCATCTCGAGCAGCGATGAGAAGCTCGAGCGGGCGAAGGCGCTCGGCGCCTGGAAGGGGATCAATTATCGCAGCCAGCCGGCATGGGACGAGGCGTCGCGCGAACTGACAAACGGGGCCGGCGTCAGCCATGTGCTGGAAATGGTCGGCGGCGACAATGCGCGGCGCTCGCTCAATGCGCTGGGCGCCGACGGCAGGCTGTCGCTCATCGGCCTTCTCGGCAGCATGGAGCTCAGTTTCCCGATCATTCCGTTCCTGCGCAACCGGATCGTCGTACAAGGCATATCGATCGGCCACCGCCGCGCTTTCGAGCGAATGAACCAGGCGATCGAGACGCTCACGATCAAGCCGGTGATCGACAAGGTGTTTGGCTTCGACGATGTGCCGCAGGCATTTGAGCGTCTGGAGACAGGACCGTTCGGCAAGATCGTGATCACCGTGCCCTGAGCCCGTTGGGACGAAATGGCTGTCAGACGGGAAGGCCGATTGCGCGCCTACGGCAGTTGCAGCAGGACGCCGATGATGGCCTTGCCGTCGGTGAAATAGGGATCGCCTTCGCCGTTGCGCCCGGTCTTTGTGGCGCCGACGCCTGGTATCTCGCTGGTCGAGATCAGCATGCCGGCGGCGGAGAGGTCGCGCATCAGCGCATCGCGCTCGGCGTCGATGTCGGGGCCGATATGATGGGTGATCGCGCCGGTGTCATGGCTGAGGCCGACGCCGCGGTCGAAGCTTGCCGAGCCAAGCCAAAGCGGCCGGCCGTCGTCTCCGGTTGAATCGGTCTGCCAGAAGCGGACGTGGTGGCGCCGGTCGGCGCTGTCGCCGACCGGTTTTTCGAAGGCGAGGTCCTGGGCGCGGCCTTCGAACAGCAGCCGACTGACCGGCGCGTCGGGATAGGGGCGGTTAAACAGCACGCTTTCGCCGATCTCGATGGCGGTCTTCAGCGTGATGGCGTCTGCCGTATCCCAGCCGGCGACGGCAAAAGCATGGACAAGCTCCTTCTTCGTGCCGACCAGGCCGACATTGATGGGATCGCCCGGAATGCCTTGCGGCGTGTGCGTCACCATCTCGAATTGCTGATTGCGAAAATTGCGGTCCCGCAACGTCCAGAACTCAGGCGCGGCGAAATAGGCGAGCGAAAGATAAGCGGCACAGCATGCCACCAACCAGGTCGTCGCACGTCGTCGAAGGCTTCGTTGGCTCAAGAGGCACCACCCAAGCGTCTGCGCATCATCTTAATCGGCGCAGCAGGTCTTGGGCAGGGGCTGCAATCAGCGGCAGGCGCGGTAGCCGTTCTTGCGGTTCTTGATGTCGAAATGGAAATGGTTGCGGTGATCGTAATTGTAGCCGGGGCCGAGCACAGTGGTGAAATACTGGCAGCCGTCGGCGCGCACATTGTTGAGGAAGCCGCGTGTGCGGAAGGCGAACAGGCCGGGTTTGCGGACGTCGATGTCGTCGCCATTGTTGAGCTCGATGCTCATTACGTCGAGCGCATTGCCCTTGCCGTGTTCCGACAAAACACCTTCGCCGGCAATCCTGCGGCAGGAATAGCTCGAGCCCTGGTGGATGGTCTTGACGCCTGAGAAATAGCGCCAGCGGGCCGACGGGACGAGTTCGTTCCTGGTCCAGCCGGCAAAGGTGGCGGCCATGTCGCAGGTCAGCGTCGCGGCCGGCTTCATCTCGACGCTGCCGATGGCCGAGATCTTGACCGGATAATCGATTCCGCACTGGCCTTCGTGGATCGGCGCAACGTCGGTGTAGACGACGCCGAGGCGCTTCAGTTCCTTGCGGCAATCGATCTCCGTGGCCGGCATCTGTTCGGTCGGCGACATCGGGTTATCCATACGCGGATAGGCGGCCGTCATATAGGGGTTGGACGGGACGAGGCGCTGCATACCCGAATATTCCGGGCCGGAATCTTGTGGGCCGGAATATTGTGGGTCGGAATTGGGCGGGACGGCAGCGGTCTGGCTGCCGACATCGACGGCCGGCTGCAGCGACAGGACGCTGCCGGTGTTGCAGGCCGAGACCGCCGCAATGGCAAGCAGGGCGGCAAGCCTGCCGGCTATGCGCGCGCATTCTGTGTGCCGCGCAGCGGCAAACGCAGCGCGAAGTAGCCCGGCCATCGGAAGGGTTCCTGTCCCCAGATGGCACAGACTCTAAACCTGAAGAGTAAAGGAAAAATCAGCGGCGCCGTTCACGCCTGCGGCCAAATTGCGGCGCCCGCCATCATTTGCAAAACGTGCCGCCATTGCGGCGCGGTTCGAGGTCGAAGTGGAGATGCAGCGAATGATCGGCATCGCTGCCGGGGCCAAGCACGGTCTTGAACGGCCCGCAGGCCGCCTTGCGCACTGTATCCAGGAATTTCGCGTCCTTCTCTGGCGGCGCTGCACCAACATCGATCTCCTTCCCGTCGGAGAGCGTGAAGCTGGCGATGTCGAGCGCGTTGCCGAAGGCGTGCTCCGACAGTTTGCCGCCGGCGTGGCGCGGGCGGCAGACGAAGGCGGAGGCCTGGCCGATCGATTTGATATCCGTGCCGAACTCGGCCTTTGCAGCAGGCTGGATGACCGAAGCAGCAAAGCGTGCGGCCGCTTCCGCCATCTGGCAATTGAGCTCGGGGTCCGGGCCGATGGCGATGGATTTGCCGAGGGTCTTCAGCACGATCGGGTAAGGGATCGAGCAACCGACCGCCGTATCATGCTCGGGTTTGCGCTCCTCGAAATCGACGCCCATCGATTTCAGCCGCCTGCGGCAGGCCAATTCCTCCGCCGGCATTTCTTTCCCGGCAATGGCAGCCGATCGAGGATCTGGAATGATTTTTTGCTCCTCTTTTTTCTCCCCCGCCTCGGCCGGTTTTTCTGAAGGGTTCAGTGGGCTTGCCGGTGGCTCTGCCTGTGCCGGCTTTTCAGGAGGTTTTGGGGCGGTCGCCGGCGGTTCCGGCTGCTCCGTCTTGGGCTGGCCGTTTTGCGGCTGGCCGTTCCGGGACTGACCGCTTTGCGGCTGAGTGGCCTGGGGCGGCTCAGCCGCCGGGGCATCCGCCGGGCGCGGTTCGGGGACCGGGATCTCGGTTGGTGGCGGCGGAGTGACTTGCTGGTTGAGCTGCGGAACCGGTGCAGTTTGCGGCAGCTCGGGCGCCTTGGCTAAAACGGGTCCCGCCAGCGGCGTAGCCGCAGCGGCCAGCAGCAATCTGCGCATTTTGGAAAAACCTAGCGCCGCCATTACGTCGCAACGGCCAGAATGCAGGGAAGTTGCCTTGGGCGAGGGGGGCGGCCGATCACAATCGGTAACCGCGCCGTCACGCGCCGATCGCTTCCAGGCCTTCCTCGAGCCAGTCGGCCAGCAGCGGCATGCCGAGCAGATATTTTGCCGTGCGCTTGTTGGCGCGCTCGCGGGCGGCGGTCAGCGCGTCCATCCATTCCGTCGCGTCATAGTCGCCGCGGCCGACCCAGGCCAACGCAATCAGTTCGGCCGCTTCGTCGACATTGAGATCGTCGATCAGCTCGCGCAGTTCTTCTTCGGTGAGATCTTCGGAGCTTTCCTCGGCAAGGCCGTCATGATGGTGGTTGTCGTGCGCGTTGCCGTCGAGCTCTACCTCGTGCTCGGCGCCGTCGGCATAGTCTTCGTTGACGGCGGCGCTGAGCGCCTTCGCCTTCAGGATGAACAGACGCACGGTGTCGGGACCGATCGAAAGCTCCCAGTCTCGTTCAACGCGCTGCTGCACCGGCCGTCTCCCTGCTTCGTGCTCGGTCGGCCCGATGATAGCGGATTTGCAGCGCTCGTCACGTTATCTTGCGCGTCGGCGTTAATCGTGAAGCATGATTTCCGATGCGCTCCGTTCCCGGGATAAGATGCCTTCCTGGGAGAGATCGCGGTTTTGAGATAGGATGGCATTTTCCGGGGACGAAACGGCTTCGGCCCGGCGTTAGTGTTGCATTGTCAGGTTCAAAGGAGAGTTCGATGCGCAGACGATTGCTGATTTACGCCATGGCCATCGCCGCCCTGCCGCTGATTGCGGCTCCGGCGTTTTCGGCTGGTGAAGGCGGGGGAGGCGGCAGCGATGGCGGCCAGAGCCAGTGCAAGAAGGGGCAGGTCTGGGACAAGAAGCAGAAGAAATGTGTCTCGCCAAAGCAAGGCATGCTGGACGACGACAGCATCTATGATGCCGGTCGCGCGCTGGCGATGGATGGACGCTATGACGAGGCGATCGCCGTGCTCAGCCTCGCCGCCAACAAGCAGGACCCGCGCATCCTCAACTATCTCGGCTATTCGCATCGCCATTCCGGCCGTGTCACCGTTGGCCTCGGCTACTACGAGGAAGCGCTGCGCATCGACCCGAATTACACGCTGGTACGCGAATATCTCGGCGAGGCGCACTTGCAGATTGGCGATCTTGCCGGCGCCCAGGAACAGCTCCGCGAAATCGAGAAGCGCACGGGCAAGGGATCTCGCGAATACGGCATGCTGTCGGAGCAGATCGATCATTTCATGAGGAGCTGATCCGACCTCCGGAACGCTGCTCATAACCGGCTGTGAGCGATCGCAGCCGGTTTTTTGCTGTGCTGGAATGCTGCCCCGAACCCGGAATTTGGCATCACGGCGCACCTGATGCGCTCCTTGACGTTAGGTCAGCTGCCCAATCGGTGGATGATTTTTCAAAATCCGACTTTTTGGACGTGAAAAACCCGCGAAGATTGCTATATCTTGCAAGATTGTGGTGAGACGGTTCCGTTAGCGAGGCTGCCGGACCGTTTTCTTTTTGTACCATCGACAAGGTCGCTCCCGATCGCGGGGGCGGCGGCAGGAAAGGTCAGGCATTATGAACAAGGTCCCGATGACAGGCGAGGGGTTCGCGTCATTGAAGGAAGAACTGCGCTGGCGCCAGCAACAGGAGCGGCCGCGTATCATCGAGGCGATTTCCGAAGCGCGCTCGCATGGCGACCTCTCCGAAAATGCCGAATATCACGCGGCAAAAGAGGCACAGAGCCTCAACGAGGGCCGGGTCAACGAACTCGAGGACCTGATCGCGCGGGCCGAGGTGATCGACATCACCAAGCTCAGCGGCGACAAGGTCAAGTTCGGCGCCACCGTGGTGCTGGTCGATGAGGATACCGAGGAGAAAAAGACCTACCAGATCGTCGGCGACCAGGAAGCGGACGTGAAGTCCGGCCGCATCTCGATCTCCTCGCCGATCGCGCGTGCCCTGATCGGTAAGGAAGTCGGCGACGCCATCGAGGTCAACGCACCGGGCGGCGCCAGGGGCTACGAGATCGTCCAGGTGCAGTTCATCTAGGACCTTTTGATAATTCTACTCTGGCGGCCGACTAGCGCGGTTTTCTGCGCTTCCGGTGCTCACGTACTTTAAGTACGCTCCGCTCCGGTTCTCGAAAACCACGCTATTCGACTCGCCAGAGCGAATTCTGAAAAGGTCCTATGCAGCGCCTTGTAATTTAAGCGCCAGCAATCTCTCTGCTTCCGCCATCACCTCCGGCGGCGTGACGCTGCGGCCGGACCTGGCCAGCAGCGTCGACGAGAATGGGCCGCGCGGGCCGGTCAGGCCGGGCTCGGTGGCGAGGAATATCGCCACCGTCGGCAGGCCGAAAGCGCTGGCGAGATGGGTCAGGCCGGTGTCGGCGCCGATCACCAGCGTCGAGCCGCCGATGACGGCGGCGATCTCGGCAAGCGGCGACCTGGGAAACACCACGGTCTGCGAGACGGCGCCGGCGATCGCCTCGGCAACTGCCTTTTCCCGGTCGTCCGACCAGGTGGTGACCGGTGTCATTCCCTTGTCCACCAGCAGGCGGGCGGTTTCGATCCAGTCCGCGACCGGCCATTTCTTGTCCTCGCGGCTGGTGCCGTGCAGCAGGAAGGCGGTCTTTTCACCAGCAAAAGTCGACCTTTCGGCTGGCGGCACGATGCCCGATTCAAGCCGGGAAAAATCCGGCTCGTAGCCGAGCGCCAGGGCGAACAGCCGCCTCGTGCGCTCGATGGCATGCAGGCCGCGCGGCACGGGGTAGCGACGGCCATAAAACAGGCTCGCCGAAGGCTCGCGGGCGCTCGAACGGTCGAAACCGGCGATCGGCGCTGCCGCCAGCCGCGCCACCAGCGCCGATTTCAGCAAGCCTTGTGCATCAAGGACAAGGTCGTAGCGGCAATCGCGCAAGGCGCGGCGCAAGCCGACCACTTCCCGCCATGTGCCGGGCTGGAGCAGCTTCCTGCGCCAGCGCCGGATCGCCACGCTGTGGATGGTTTGGATGGCTGGGTGCAGCGCCACGATGCCGGCAAAGGCCTCTTCGACACACCAGTCGAAGGAGATATCCGGCCGGGCGCGGCGTGCATCCTCGATCGCCGGGAAGGTGTGGATGACGTCGCCCATAGACGACGTCTTGACGATCAGCACCTTCATGCGGCGGCCGGCATTTCCAGCAGCCGCTCCGCCGCCGCCACGACGCGTTCGACCTCCAACGTCTTCAGGCAGTTGAGATGACCGAGCGGGCAGATTTTTTTGTGGCAGGGCGAGCAGGACAGGCCGAGCCAGACCAGTTCGCGACTCTCGGCGAGCGGCGGCGTGTTCTCAGGCGATGTCGAGCCGTAGACGGCGACGACCGGCGTGCCGACGGCGGCGGCGACATGCATCAGCCCGCTGTCGTTGGAAACGGCGAGCCTCGCCGCCGCAATCAGATCGATGGCATCCTCGAGCCTTGTCTGGCCGGCGAGATCGACGGCGCCCGGCGCAAGCGCGGCGATTTCCGCCGTCACCTCGGCGTCCTTCTTCGATCCGAACAGCGCCACGCCAAACCCTTTCGCCATCATCTCACGGGCAAGGCCGGCATAGTGTTCGCTCGGCCACCGCTTGGCCGGACCGAATTCGGCGCCGGGCATGAGTGCCACGAATTTCCCCGCCGTCAGCCCGAAACGGCCGAGCAGTGCCGCCTGGCTGGCTTGATCGACGACAAGCTTCGGGGCCTGGAAGGCGCCACCCCGAGCAAGGCTGAAATAGGCCTGCGCGGTGCGCCGTTTCAGGCGGTCGGGCAACGGCACGATGTCGGTCAGAAGCCCGTAGCGCATTTCCTTGAGATGGCCGACACGGCGCGGAATGCCGGCAAAAAACGGGATCAGCGCCGATTTCCAGCTTCCCGGCAGGACAAAGGCCATGTCGTAGCGGCCGCGCAGCAGGCGGCCGAAGCGCCTTCGGGTGCGGAATTCGAATGCGCCGGAATTCAGCGGCAGGTCGATCTGCTGGCGGATTTCAGGCATGCGCTTGACCAGCGGCGCTGCCCAGGCCGGCGCCAGCACGTCGATCGCGGCGTTCGGATGAAGCTCCCTCAGCGCCGAGAACAGGCACTGCGCCATCACCATGTCGCCCACCCAGCGTGGGCCGATCACGAGGATCGTTGGGCTTTCAGCCATTCGACATAGTCTCTGACGCCGGTTTCCACTGTGCGGAACTGGCCATTGTAACCGGCTGCGCGCAAGCGGGACATATCAGCTTGCGTAAAGCTCTGGTAGCTGCCCTTGAGGTGGTCAGGAAACTCGATGAATTCGATCTGGCCCTTGCCGAGCGTATCGATCACCGTTTCGGCAATAGCGCGGAACGGCTGGGCCTTGCCTGTGCCGCAGTTGAAGATGCCGCTCGAGCCGCGTTTCCACAGCCACAGATTGACGTCGGCGACATCGCCGACATGGATGAAATCGCGGCTCTGCTCGCCGGGCCCGAAATCGCCATAGGCGCCAAACAGCTTCGGGTTCTGGCCTTGCTCGACCTGGTTGAACAAATGGAAGGCGACCGAGGCCATGGCGCCCTTGTGCGCCTCGCGCGGTCCGTAGACGTTGAAATAACGCAGGCCCGCCACTGGCGAATGGTCGGTATCGAACACGGTACGGCGGACATAGTCGTCGAACAGCTTTTTCGAATAGGCATAGACGTTCAGTGGCCGCTCGTATTGCGGCTCCTCACGGAACTCGGCGCCGCCGCCATAGACGGAAGCGGAGGAGGCATAGAGGAAGGGCACGCGCAGCGCCAGGCAGGCGTGCAGCAGGCGCTTCGAATAGGTGTAGTTGACCTCCATCATGAACTTGCCGTCCCATTCGGTGGTGGTCGAGCAGGCGCCCTGGTGGAAGACCGCCTCGATGCGGCCGAGGTCACCGGCCTCCATCCGCGCCAGAAAATCGCCCTTGTCGAGATAGTCGGCGATCTCGAGATCGGCGAGGTTGGCGATCTTGTGGCCGTCGGTGAGGTCGTCGACGACGAGGATATCGCTGAAACCGTCGGCGTTGAGCGCGGCGACGATGTTGGAACCGATCATGCCGGCGCCGCCCGTGACGATGATCATGAAAGCCTCTGGTACCTTTGTGCCGGTTGTAGCCCTTGTGGGATTCTGGCCTTATAGGGGAGGCGGGCCGGGCTGTCGACAAAGCAGGTGGCGGGGCGGCCGGATGAGCGCCATAGTGACGCCGCAAAGGTCACGTTTCAGTCGGCCTGCCGGCCGATCGGCGACAGGAGCAAGGTAATGCCGTCAACCGAACTGCTTGTCGCCTTTTTCGCCACGACGGCGATCTTCGCCTATATCCCCGGTCCCGCCATGCTCTATGCCGCCGCGCAAACCATGGCGCGCGGCCGCTGGTCCGGCCTGATGGCGGCGCTCGGCATCCATCTTGGCGGCTACGTTCATGTCTTCGCCGCCGCCGTTGGCCTGTCGGTGCTTTTCCATGCCGTGCCGGTGCTTTACATGGCGGTCAAGCTGGTCGGTGCGCTGTATCTGATCTGGCTCGGTGTTTCGTTGTTTCGCGCCAAGGCGCAAGGTGACGTTGTCTTGCCGGGAATTCAGCCGAAATCCGCCCGCCGCGCCTTTTTCGAGAGCGTTGCCGTCGAGGTGCTCAACCCAAAAACGGCGATTTTCTTCATGGCGTTCCTGCCGCAATTCATCGATGCCTCGGCAGTCTTTCCGGTCTGGCTGCAGTTCGTCGTGCTTGGAACGATCGTCAATTTGATGTTCTCGTCGGCCGACATTGTTTGCGTGATACTGGCCGGCGCGGTGATCGCCAGGCTGCGGCAGTCGAGCCGGGCGCAGCGCCTGATGCGGCGCGCCGGCGGTGCGGTGCTCGTCGGGCTGGGCGTGCATGTCGCGTTGCAAAAAAGCTGACGCACTGTCTCGCCGCCGCGATCGGTCAAACCCCCGGCGTTGCGTCGGCTGAAATTGCGGTATATCGGCATCGCCATGAACGGCCGGCCCTGCCAATCGAATTTCCCGTCACTGAAAATCGGCCCTCCCGCGCGTTGACATGATCAAGCTGCCCTCTCCCGAACCTCTTCACCGCGCCATTTCGCGCTTCGGCAGCGCCACCGTGCTGGTGGTTGGCGATTTCATCCTCGACCGTTTCGTCAACGGCGTGATCGAGCGCATTTCGCCGGAAGCGCCGATCCCCGTGCTGCACGGGCGCGGCGAAACGCTGGCGATGGGCGGTGCCGGCAATGTCGTCGCCAACATCGTTTCTCTCGGCGCTGCCGTCATACCGGTCTCGGTGATCGGCGCTGACGAGGCCGGCAAGAACGTCATGCGCATGCTCGGCGAATTTCGCGTCGACACCGGCGGGCTGGCGCAGGATGCCGATCGCATGACCTCGTCCAAGAGCCGCTTCAGCGCGCTCAACCAGCAGGTGCTGCGTTTCGACGAAGAGGAAATCAAGCCGCTGGGCGATGCCGAGCGCGCGACATTGGTCGGGCATTTTCGCGAAGCGCTGGCGCGCGCCGACATCGTCATCCTGTCCGACTATGGCAAGGGCGTGCTGCTCGACGGCGTCGCCGGCGAACTGATCTCGATCTGCCGGGAAGCGGGCAAGCCGGTGCTGGTCGATCCGAAGGGCAGCGACTATGCGCGTTATGCCGGCGCGACGGCAATCACGCCCAATCGCAAGGAACTCGGCGAGGCGGTCGGCCGCGCAGTATTTGCCGACGACGAGATCGAGGCGGCGGCGCGCCGGCTGATTTCGGCGCACGGTTTCGATTTCGTCGTCGCGACGCGCAGCGAAAAGGGCATGAGCGTCGTCGGTGCGGACGACGCCCGCCATATCGCCACGCAGGCGCGCGAAGTGTTCGACGTTTCGGGCGCGGGCGATACGGTGATCGCGACCTTCGCGCTGGCGCTGGCGGCAGGGGCGGATCGCGTCATGGCCGGATCGATCGCCAACGCCGCCGGCGGCGTTGTGGTCGGCAAGCGCGGCACCGCGCGGCTGACGATCGAGGAACTCACCGGTGCGCTGTTTCGCTCGCACGGCCCGGTTGCCCACAAGGATGCCATCCTCGATGCCGCCGCCGCGGCGCGGCTGGTGGCGGGCTGGAAAGACGAGGGCTTGAGCGTCGGTTTCACCAATGGCTGTTTCGATATTCTGCATGCGGGCCATGTCAGCCTGTTGCATGCGGCGCGCAGCCAGTGCGACCGGCTGGTGCTCGGCCTCAACAGCGATGCCTCGGTGCGCCGGCTGAAAGGGCCGGGGCGCCCGGTCAACGACCAGCATGACCGGGCCTGCGTGCTGGCAGCACTTGCCTCGGTCGACGCCGTCGTCATCTTCGAGGAGGATACGCCGCTTTCGCTGATCGAGGCGCTGAGCCCCGACATACTGGTCAAGGGCGCCGACTATACGGTCGATCAGGTGGTTGGCGCCGATGTGGTGCAGAAGGCCGGCGGGCGCGTCGTGCTGGTCGACCTCGTCGCCGGCAAGAGCACCACCGGCACCATCGGTAAACTACGCGCCGGGAACTGAGGGTTTCATGTCCGAACTGAACGATTACCTGGCCCGCTCGGCGGCCGCGATCTCGGCAATGGTCGAGCGCGACCTGACCCGCGAGATGGAGCGGGCGGTCAGCGCCGTCGTCGCCGCGCTTTCGCAGGGCAAGGCGCTGCTGATAGCCGGCAATGGCGGCTCGGCCAGCGACGCCATCCACATCGCCGGCGAGCTGGTCGGCCGCTTCCTCAGGGAGCGCAAGGCCTACAACGTCATCGCGCTGCCGGCCAACGCGGCGGTGCTGACCGCCTGGGGCAATGATTACGGCTTCGACACGGTGTTTGCACGCCAGGTCGAGGCGCATGGCGCGGCGGGCGCCGTGCTGCTCGCCATCTCGACCAGCGGCAATTCGCCAAGCATCCTCGCCGCCGCCCAACAAGCGCGCATGATGGGCATGACGGTGATCAGCCTGACCGGGGAGACCGGCGGCAAGCTGAAGCCGCTCTCCGACGTCCTGCTCAGCGTACCCTCGACCTCGACGCCGATCATCCAGCAGGGGCATTTGTGCCTCTACCACCATCTCTGCGAAATGGTCGAAACGCGCCTCTGCGACGTGGGGTGATCGGGCATTCGGAGTTGATGCCGTCGGCGAAGCTGCAATCTCCCCCCGCGGGGGAGATGGCCGGCAGGCCAGAGGGGGGTGCTGCCCCTCCGACCTGTCAAGCAATTACAGCAATCCTCGGCCAACGGGCTGATTTGGGTAGGTAGAGAGTCGAAATCGGACGTTTGGCGATCCGTCACACCCCCCTCTGCCCTGCCGGGCATCTCCCCCGCAAGGGGGGAGATCGGCAAATTCGTCGAGGCCGCCACATTTTGTTCTTGCTTTGTGCCGGCAGCTATGCTACTAATTTGGGTATGGTGATGATTCCCACCGACGACCCGCCCGCCGAGGCGGGTTTTTTTGTTTCCGGTTTTTGTCTCTCAGGCGCTTTGCCTGGTCTCTCAAGCTGAAAACGCCACCAGCCGTTCATCCTTAACCCGGCGGATGGTCAGCGCGGTTCGCACCGTATCGACATTTGGGACCGAGGCCAGTTCCTCAATGACGAAGGTCTGGAAGGCGCCGAGATCGCTCGCCACGCAATGCAGCAGGAAATCGGACTCGCCCGACACCATCCACGCCTCGCGTAAGATCGGCCAGCCGCGGGTGCGCTCGGCGAAGGTCTTGAGCTCGGCGTCGGCCTGATGAAGTCAGGATTTTTGCGTCATCCAGCGGCGAAAAAGCCGGCCATCGATGATGAGCAGGCTCGCAATGATCAATGTCATCCCCGCGAACTCGAACGGCTCCAGCCTTTCCCCGAGAAACACCGTGCCAAGCAGGATCGCGCTGGCAGGCACCAGAAGCGTCACGAGGGAAGCGTTTGTCGCTCCGGCCGAGGCGATCAGGTTGAAATAGAGGATGAATGCCAGCGCCGTCGTGAAGACCGCGAGAACAGCCACTGCCGCCCATATGGGGACGCTTGACGTCACGATCGCCTCCGGACTGTAGAGAAGGAAAACGATCGGTAACATGACTATGGTGGAGGCAGTGAGTTGGCCGGTCGCCACCACAGATGGCTTCATGTTCTTGAAACGTTTGGCGTAGACGACGCCGAAGCCGTAGGAGATGGCCGCCCCGATCACGGCGAGCTTCGCCCAGGCAGGGCCACCAAGATTGGACAGCAGCCCGGGGCCGATCATGAGGGCGGCTCCGGCGATTCCGAGCCCCACTCCCGCAAGCTTGGTCGCCGACAATTTCTCATCCGCCGTCAGCAGGTTTGCAACGAGGATCGTCCAGAGAGGTGTTGTTGCATAGAAGATAGAGGCAAGACCCGCACCAATCTCGGTTTGTCCTGTGAAGATCAGGGAGAATGGAATCACGTTGTTGAGCAAAGCCAGGCACAGGAAGGGGCCGGGCCTCGCCAGTGCGGGAGCGAAGGAAATGCCGCGCGTCCTCAGCCATAAATGCAGGACCAAGGCGGCGATCGACACCCGATAAAGGACAAGGGCAAGTGGCGGGATCTCGGCTACCGCGATGCGCGCGAAGAAGAAGGTGCCGCCCCACAGAAAACCCAGAAGCAGCAACTGCCCCCAGTCGCTTGCCGACATTGAGCGTGTCAGTGCTGTCGTGCTCAACGCTTCGCCTGTCTAATTTCGGAGTGTAAGTGCAGACGATAATATGAATTAAACTGGCAATTATATTGGAAGTTTTACCTAAATCGATCAGATTTATTAGAATATTAATATTGGAATTAATATTATAGGTGTTTTAGAATTCCTATTGTCGAATATCAAAGCTTCGGTTGCTGTGGTCCCGATCAGGCATTGAACGCCACTAAACCTTCATCCTTGACCCGGCGGATGGTCAGCGCGGTTCGCACCGTGTCGACATTGGGGGCCGAGGCCAGTTCCTCGATGACGAAGGTCTGGAAGGTGCCGAGATCACTCGCCACGCAATGCAGCAGGAAATCGGATTCGCCCGACACCATCCAGGCATCGCGCACGATCGGCCAGCCGCGGGTGCGCTCGGCGAAGGTCTTGAGCTCGGCGTCGGCCTGGTGATGCAGGCCGATCAGGCAGAAGGCGACGACGTCGAGGCCGAGCGCCGGTGCGTTGAGCAAAGCGCGGTAGCCGCGGATGATACCGGCCTCTTCCAATCGCCGGACGCGGCGCAGGCACGGCGGCGCCGAAATGCCGACGCGGCCCGACAGTTCGACATTGGTCATGCGTCCGTCCTGCTGAAGCTCGCGCAGGATCTTCCAGTCGATGGCATCGAGATCGGCCTTGATCGGCATGGTGGCTTCCGTGGTGACGCGAAAGAATCTTTCGCGACTTTGTAGTTAAACGACTTTGCTGTCTATTCCATCCGCTGGATCGAGGATTTTCGCATCATCTTGCTGGGGGTTGCTTGTCGCCGTCGCCGTCGCCGAAGCTTTCCGGGGACGAACGGCAACTTGCCTTGCTGGCGTCGCAGGCAACACTTACATTACGCGCAACAATCGACGAGAGTTCATGCCACAATCCATGGCTGCTCCCCGCAGAGGTTTTTCATGATCACCAAGCACGCGCCTGTTCTCATCATCGGCTCCGGCCCCGCCGGTTATACGGCGGCGATCTATGCCGCCCGCGCCATGCTCAAGCCGATGCTGGTCGCCGGCCTGCAGCAGGGCGGGCAACTGATGATCACCACCGACGTCGAAAACTATCCGGGCTTCTCCGAACCGATCCAGGGTCCATGGCTGATGAGCGAAATGCTCAGGCAGGCCGAGCATGTCGGCACCGATATCGTCAACGACATCATCACCGAGGTCGACCTCAACGTGCGGCCGTTCCGCGCCAAGGGCGATTCTGGCACGATCTATACCGCCGACGCTCTGATCATCGCCACCGGTGCCCAGGCGAAGTGGCTGGGCATCCCGAGCGAACATACCTTCATGGGGTTTGGCGTTTCGGCCTGCGCCACCTGCGACGGCTTCTTCTACCGCGGCAAGGATGTCGCGGTGATCGGCGGCGGCAATTCGGCGGTGGAGGAAGCGCTCTATCTCTCCAACCTGGCCAAGAGCGTCACCGTCATCCACAGGCGCAGCGATTTCCGCGCCGAGCGCATCCTGCGCGAGCGGCTGCTCCAGAAAGACAATGTCCGCGTCATCTGGGACACGGTGGTCGACGAGATCACCGGCCGGCCCGGCAAGGCGCCGCTGCCGCCTTCGGTCGAAGGGCTGAAGCTGCGCAACGTGGTGACCGGGCAGGAGATGCATCTGGTGGTCGACGGCGTGTTCGTGGCGATCGGCCACGCGCCGGCGGTCGAGCTGTTTGCCGGCAAGCTGAAGCAGAAGCCGAACGGCTATCTGTGGACGGCGCCGGATTCGACCCGCACCGACATGCCGGGCGTGTTTGCCGCCGGCGACGTGACCGACGATATCTACCGCCAGGCGGTGACGGCGGCGGGGCTCGGTTGCATGGCCGCGCTCGAGGCGGAAAAATATCTGGCAGGGATCGAGGTTCACCGCGAAGCGGCGGAGTGATTGTTCGACAAGCGGCTGAGAAGAGCCGCGCAAAAGCCTGATTTTTCATTCAGACGCCATAACAGGCGGACGCCAGAAAACAGGACGAGGGGAAATCATGGCGTTGGATTGGGACAAGCTACGCGTGTTTCACGCCGCAGCGGAAGCGGGGTCGTTCACCCATGCCGCGGAAACACTGCATTTGTCGCAATCGGCAATCTCCCGGCAGGTCAGCGCGCTCGAGCATGATGTCGGCGTGCCGCTGTTCAATCGCCACGCCCGCGGCCTGGTGCTGACCGAGCAGGGCGAGATGCTGTTCCGCACGGCGCACGACGTGCTGATGAAGCTCGAAACCATCAAGTCGCGGCTGACCGAAACCAAGGACCGGCCCTCCGGCGTGCTCAGGGTGACGACCACGGTCGGCCTCGGCGCCGGCTGGCTGACCGAGCGCGTGCAGGAATTCATCGAGCTCTATCCCGAGGTCAGCCTGCAGCTCATCCTGGCCAATGAGGAACTCGATCTCACAATGCGCCAGGCCGACTGCGCCATCAGGCTGCGCCAGCCGCAGCAGCCGGACCTCATCCAGCGCCGCCTGTTCACAGTGCATTTCCATCTCTACGCGGCGCCATCCTATGTGAACAAATACGGCAAGCCGAATTCGATCGCCGAGCTGAAGACCCATCGTATCGTCACCTTCGGCGTGCCGGTGCCGGCGCATCTGTCGGAACTGAACTGGCTGGAGACGGTCGGCGATTTCGAAGGCGGGCAAAGGGTGCCGACGCTGCAGATCAACGACATCCTGTCGATCAAGCGGGCGGTGCAGGGCGGCGCCGGCATCGCCATGCTGCCCGATTACGTGGTCAGCAAGGATTCCGGGCTGGTGCAGTTGCTGCCCGAAACCGAAGTGCCGTCCTTCGATACCTATTTCGCCTATCCCGACGCGATGAAGAACCAGGCGAAGCTGCATGTCTTCCGCGATTTCATCATCGCCAAGGCGCGCAGCTGGTCGTTTTAGCCTCTAGGAGCGCGCCGACTTTTCCGAGCAACGCCGGCGATTGACGAAAGCTCGGTGAAAGCGTCCTTCTCCCCGTCACTGTAGATGGCGGCAGCCAGATTAGGGGCGGCACCAGCCTTTGTCGTACTTGGCTTGGCTCGGCGATGGGCAGTCCTGATATGTTGCGCCGCCCCTCATCGCCCTGCCGGGCCCTTCTCCCCGTATAGTGACGGGAGAAGGGGGCCGTATCGCCGGTTTCGCCAATTGTCGGCGTCCAGAAATTACCCGCGCCAAGGTGTCAGGCGGGGAAGCCAGCCTGGTACGGCGCGGCGGTAGGCCTCGTATTCGTCACCGTAGCGGCGGACAAGCGTCGGTTCCTCATATAGTTTCACGAAGGAGATCATAGCGGCCGCGGCGATGACTAGATAGGCGGCGACCGTCCGGCTGGAAAACAGCAGTGCCTGGCCGAGGATGATCGACAGCACGGCGACGTACATCGGGTTGCGGACATGGCGGTAGATGCCGCCGACGACCAGCCTTTCGGTCGGCGCGACCGGGGCTGGCGTACCCAGGCCCTCCAGGGCAAACCGGGCAAAGGCATGCAGCAGCACGGCTGTGCCGGCGATAACCAGCAGCCAGCCCACAGGAACGAAACCGGGCAGTCTCGACCAGGGCAGGCCATAACGGTCGGTCAGCAGCCAAGGCAGCAGTCCGGCGACCACGCCGGGCGCTGCAGCAAGGAAGATGACGCTACCGGCGATCGCCGAAGCGGCCCGCATGTAGGTCTCCTTACGGGCGCGCCCTTGAACGGTCTCCCGCAACACGCTTCAGGTCTTGTCCGGCATGTAACCCAAACCGCTGCACCCTCAGCTCAAGCTCGATGGCGGGCTTTTGGGCGGCATGCACCAGCAGCGTCTGGCTGCCGAAAAAACAAACGCATGCTGCACGATTCCACGTCATCCTGCGTTTTTCGACTTTCAGAGCAGGAATCGCTGCTGATTCGCGGCTGTGGATCGATTTTTGCCTTGCCGCACGCCGTATTTCAGCGATTCAACTGGTCCTATTGCGCTTCAGGACCGATTAGACCACAGCCGGCGCCTTTTTGCATGTGTGTGTTGCAAAATAGATGCTTGTTTCTTGGGCATGAAGAGCACATATATAGCTCATCTCCTGAGCGCGTTCTCCTCCCATTAGCGCTCTCGAGTGTTCCCCTCTGGAGGTTAGCCTTAACAGGCACTTCCAATCAAACTCAGCCGGGTCTTCATTGATCCGGCTTTTTTGTTGCCCGAAACCAACACATCGCCAGAAAATCGGCCGGAACGGTCGCGTAACAGTGACATGTAACCTCGGGTAACATGCCGCGGGCGCGCCAAATCGATTAAGAAGAGCATAGGACGCGGTGTGGCTCGTCCGGGGGATGGGGGCATCACTCGGACGATCCGGGCTCAGGCAGCTACCGCGTCCGAACCTTCCTCCGCCGCCGGGCACCGGCGGCAAGTATGCGGCGGACCTGCCGTTTCGCCTCCCACGAAGACGGTCCGCAACGAAACGGCGCCCGAATGATCCGGGCGCCGTTTCCTTGTTTGAAGCATGTCGTTATCGCAAAACCGCTGCACACTTTTGCGCGACATGCATTAGCGTTCTTGCCGCAAGCTGCCGTTTCAGGCGGCCTTGCCGTTGGCGTTCAGCGCTTCGTCGGCCAACCGGCCGGTGAGTTCGGCCATGTGGTCGAAGACGGCCCGATAGCTGGCGACACCCGCCGTGGCCGAGCGCAGCTCGATGATGAGGTCGCCGATCTCGGCCTGCGGCATGGTCGCCTCGACGACGTCCCATCCCGGCCAATCCGGCCGCGCGTCGTAGCCGAGGATCTGGCCGCGCCGCTGCGGGATCAGCGCGATGATCTTCGACGTCGCATCAGACGGCGTGACGATCTCGACCTTCATCACCGGTTCGAGCAGCACCGGCGAACAGGCGGCCATGCCTTCCTTCATCGCCAGCTTCGCCGCCATCTGGAAGGCCATGTCGGAGGAATCGACCGCATGGTAGGAGCCGTCGGAAAGGTTGACGGCAACATCGACGACCGGGAAGCCGAGCGGGCCGGATTTCAGGTAATCGCGCACGCCGGTCTCGACCGACTGGATGTAGGTCTTCGGGACGACGCCGCCGGTGATCGTATCGGTGAACTGGAAGCCTGACCCGCGCGGCAGCGGCTTGATCTCCAGCACCACGTCGCCGAACTGGCCGTGGCCGCCCGACTGTTTCTTGTGGCGGCCGCGCTGCTGCGTCGCTTTACGGATCGTCTCCCGATAGGGCACGGCCGGCACATGGCCTTCGACCGGGATCTGGTTCTTGCCTTCCAGCCGCTCGCGCACGACGCGCAGATGCATCTCGCCATGACCGGAAAGCACGGTTTCGGCGGAATCCTGGTTGTGATGCAAGTTGAGCGAGGGATCTTCCTCGGCCAGGCGCTGGATGGCCGCCGACATCTTGACCTCGTCCTTGCGCTCCTTCGGCCGTAGCGCGAAGGCGAAGACCGGTTGCGGCGGCGCCAGCGTGACCAGCGGCTTGATGCCGCCCTTGGTCGAGCTCAGCGTCTGGCAGGTCCTGACGGCGTCCAGCTTGCCGAGCGCCACCGTGTCGCCGGCCTTGGCCGAAGTCAGCTTGACCTGGTCCTTGCCGAGCATCTTGTAGATGCCGGAGACCTTTGCTGTCTCGCCGGTGGGAAGGAACAGCTCGGCGGCGTCGGCGACCTGGCCGGACAGGATGCGCGACACCGACAGCTTGCCGCCATGCGCGGTGTGGATGGTCTTCATCACCTGGACCACGGTGGCATTGCCATCGGGAGCGCCGAGGCGCTGGCGCGTCGCTTCGATGTCGGGTGCGTCGTGACGGATGGCCTTCAACAGGCGCAGCACGCCATTGCCCTTCTCGGCGGTGCCGATCAGCACCGGTGTCACCGTGCCGTCGCGCAGATCTGCGGCGAGGTCGTCGAAGATCGCGTCCTTCGGCGGTTCGATCTCGTCCAGCAATTGCTCCATCAGGCGGTCGTCATGGTCGGCGAGCGTCTCCAGCATGGAAAAGCGCGCCTCGAGCTCGCGCGCCTTGTCGTCGCTCGGGATCTGGGCGACCTCGCTCTCGGCATATTCGCGGTAGATGTAGGCACGCTCCAGAGCAAGGTCGATCGAGCCTATGACGACGCCGTCCTTGCGCAGCGGGATCTGGCGCAGCAGCAGAGGCACCGAGCTTGCCGGCTGCAGCATCTTCAGCGTGTCGCGTACGCCTGATATCGCCTTGTCGACCTTGTTCAGGAACAGCATGCGCGGCACGCCGAGATCGTCGAGCTTGCGCATGATCAGCTGCAGGGCAGGGATCTTCTTCTCGTCGGCCTCGGCAACGACCACGGCGACGTCACAGGCGGCCAGCACCGGCTCGGCTTCGAAGGAGAATTCGATGGAGCCGGGACAATCGACGAAGGTGAACGGCTCGCCCATGAAATCGGTGGTGGCGAAGGTCGCCTCGACGCTCATGCCGTGAGCGCGCGCCTCGGGCGAATGATCGGAAACGGTATTTCCCGACGAAACGGGATTCTGGCGGGGAATGGCGCCTGTACGGGCGAGTATGGCTTCGAGAAGTGTCGTCTTACCGCTTGCGAAGGGACCGACTATGGCAATGCATTTCGGTCCCGTGCGTCGTCCTCCGGCGCGAGTACCCATGGCTGACCTCCACTCAGGCGTTTCCCTGTGAGCGGCGGCCGGCCTGTCGGCCGTCGCGGGCGAGGCTTTTTTCAATTTGCCACCTACCCAAAAGGCATCGTCCCACGGGCAGGCCGGGAGGGCAAGGGATTTGAAGTTGAAGGGATTTGAAGTTGAGGGGCTGGGTTCAGCCGGTGCCGGTTAGGCGCGACGCCAGCGGCGTTGCGTCGACGCGCTGCACCGCCACCGTCTCGGCAAAGCGCGCGAGCAACGGATTGAACAGGTCCGCACGCTCCCAGAAAGGCGCATGCCCGGCACCGGGAATGATGTGGCAATGCTCCCACAACGAGCCGTAGGCGAGCGTCTCAAAATAGCCGAGCCGGACGAACGGGTCGTTCTCGCCATTGACGATGGCCACCGGAAATGCCGCCTGCTCGACCACCTGTCTCTGGTCGGCGCCCTTGCCGGTGAGCATGCCGCGCGTCACGGCGGCGCGCAGCCGGCCGTCGGTGCGCAGGATGGTTTTGCGGAAGGACGGATCGGCGGTGTCGCCGAAACACAGCGTCTCGAAGCGCTCGGCATCGCGTTCGGAATAGGTCTTTTTGGACGCCAGCAGCATGTCCCAATGCGCGTGGAAGCCGCGCAGCATGCCGAAAGGGCCCTTCGATACCGGCGGCGCGCCGGTCAGCATCAGCCCGCCGACGGCGCGGTGGAAACTCGCGAGTTCGATTGCCACGTGCCCGCCAAGCGACCAGCCGAAGACGACGGCGCGGCCGATCCCCAAGGCGTCGAGGAGCTGAGCCGCTGATTGGGCAAGGCCGGCGATGGTGTAGTCCGTCGCCGGATCGCGGGCGTCCGAGGATTCGCCATGGCCGGGCAGGTCGAAGGCAATCAACCGATGGGCAGCGGCCAACGGGCTGTCGAACTGGCGGGCGAATACGGCGCGCGAACTGCCCGAGCCGTGGATCAGGACAAGCGGGATGCCGGGTCCCGACGACTGGCTGAGGCGCAAATCCGCGTGCGGCGTGCGGATCGTGCGGTGGGAAACGGCCATATCTGGTTGGACCTTGGGATTGTCTCCAGGTCAACATCGCATGCCGAGGTCACCATGTTGTTTAGAACGGTGGTTAAGAAATGATTTCTCGGTTTCTGCCGGGTATGATGACCGAATCCACCACAGCTAACCCCCGGAGCCTGATGATGGAATCCACGCTTGACCTTCTCGTCTCGATCAGCAGCATCGCGACGCTCGGCCAATATGCCTGGTCGATGCGCGGGCATTTCCAGTCGCCGAGCATGTCCCAAGGCGCGATGATCATTTCGGCCGTCGTGGTCGGCACGGCGCTGTTCTTCCTTGCACTGCTGTGGATCGAGCGGCAACCGGTTGCAGCGAAGATCGGCGGGCTCGCCATCCAACTGGCAAGTACGGCGCTGTTCTGGTGGGCGATCTCGGTCTCCCGCAAGGCGCGCCTGCGTTTCGCGTTCGATCCGGACAATCCTGACAGCCTGGTGACCGAAGGCCCCTATTTCCACCTCCGCCATCCGTTCTACACGTCCTACATCATCTTCTGGATCGGATGGGGTATCGCGACCTGGTCGGTCTGGGCGGTGGTGCCGGTCGCCGGCATCGTTACGATCTACGTGATCGCAGCCCTGGACGAAGAGCGAAAATTTTCGCGGACAAGGTTGGCCGATGCCTACGACGCTTACCGCACGCGGACCGGCCTGTTCTGGCCGCGCCTTGCCCGTAGCCGGCAGGAGATGCAGCCGGCATCGGACGAAAGTGGTAGGCTCTAAGACACTGGATTGGATCGAGGACTTGCTACGATGAAGATTATTGCCTGCGGCAGCGTGCCGACGATTGTTGCGCCGGAAAAATACTTCACTGGCCGGGTTTTGCAGACGCCGATCATCGAGAAAGAGGCGCCGGCGCGGCTACGCGCCACGCTGGTCAGCTTCGAGCCCGGCGCCCGCACCCACTGGCACACGCATCCGCTCGGCCAGACGCTCTATGTCACGTCCGGTGCCGGTCTCGTGCAGAGCTGGGGCGGGCCGATCGAGGAGATCACGGCCGGCGACGTCGTCTCCTTTGCGGCCGGCGAAAAGCACTGGCACGGCGCCGCGCCGAAATCAGCGATGACCCACATCGCCATGCAGGAGGCGCTCGACGGTGTGCACGTCGACTGGCTGGAGAAGGTCAGCGACGAGCAGTATGGCGGCTGAATGGTCTCAGGCCAGCGAGGCGGTAAAGCGCTGGATGCGCGTGCAGGCCTCTTCGAGCAGAGCCTCCGACGTGGCGTAGGAGATGCGGAAGTTCGGGCCGAGGCCAAAGGCCGAGCCGAAAACAACCGCCACGCCCTCGGCCTCGAGCAGTTCCGAGCAGAAGGTTTCGTCGCTGTCGATCACCTTGCCGCTCTTGGTCTTCCTGCCGATCAGCTGGGCACAGGAGGGATAGACGTAGAACGCACCCTCCGGCGAGGGAGAGGTGATGCCGCGCGCCTGGTTGAGCATCGAGACGACGAGATCGCGCCGGCCCTGGAAGATCGCCTTGTTCTTCGGGATGAAATCCTGCGGGCCGTTCAGTGCCTCCACCGCCGCCCATTGGGCGATGGTGCAGGCGCCGGAGGTCTGCTGGCCCTGGATCATGTCCATCGCCTTGATCAGCGGCACCGGGCCTGCCGCATAGCCGATGCGCCAGCCGGTCATGGCATAGGCCTTCGACACGCCGTTCATGGTCAACGTGCGCTCATAGAGTTTAGGCTCGACCTCGGCGATGGTCTTGAAGACGAAGTCGCCATAGGTCAGGTGCTCGTACATGTCGTCGGTCAGCACCCAGACATGGGGATGCTTCAACAGTACGTCTGCCAGGCTCTTGAGCTCCGCTTCGGTATAGGCGGCGCCCGAGGGGTTCGACGGCGAGTTCATCAGCAGCCATTTGGTGCGCGGCGTGATCGCCTTTTCCAGCACGGCCGCCGTCAGCTTGAAGCCGTTCTCGATCGAGGTGTCGGCAAAGGCCGAGGTGCCGCCGCAGATCGCCACCATTTCAGGATAGCTCACCCAGTAGGGCCGCGGGATGATCACCTCGTCGCCGGGGTTCAGCGTCGCCATGAAGGCGTTGAATAGGATCTGCTTGCCGCCGGTGCCGACGATGGTCTGCTCCGGCCGGTAGTCGAGGTTGTTCTCGCGCTTGAATTTTTTCGCGATCGCATCGCGCAGCGGCACGATGCCGGATACCGGCGGGTATTTCGTCTCGCCGCGGCGGATGGCCTCGATCGCGGCGTTCTTGATGTTGTCGGGGGTGTCGAAGTCCGGCTCGCCGGCGCCCAGCCCGATCACGTCGCGGCCGGCGTTTTTCAGCTCGCGCGCCTTCTGCGTCACCGCGATGGTCGCGGAAGGCTTTACGCGGGAAAGGACGTCGGCAAGAAAGGCCATGACAGATATCTCCAGAACGACCGGCGCGGCGAAGGCGCCGCGGCGCCTCTCATGTCGCATCATCTGGTCAAGCGCAAGCCCAGCGCAGGCATTGTCGAATGAGCCAGCGCGCAACACCGGCAACGATAAATTCATCAACGATCGGTAAAAGCTTGAACGGCAGGACCGTAGCCGGTCCGCCAGTCTCGCACAGCGAGGAACCGTGACGCGCAGCATCGGGCTTGCCCATATCATCCGCCATGACGACGGCACCGCCAGCGGTGTCTGGGGGGTCTATACGCTGCAAAGCGCGTTCCAGCCGATCTTCGCCTTCAACAAGGGCAAGCTTTCCGTCGTCGCATTCGAGGGGCTGATCCGGCCGTTCCGCGAAGGCGAGCCCCAGCCGCCAATGAGTTTCTTCAACAGCTGTCCGGCGGTCGACCGCCTGCATATCGAGGCGCTGACACGGACGCTGCACCTTCTGAACGCCGGCGCCTGCCTGCCGCGAGACGCCTCCATCTTCATCAACTTCGATCCATCGGTGTTCACCGACCGCAGCATCGCCGACAAGGCGCTGCGCGACATGCGGCTGGTGCTGCACGAGGCCGACATCGATCCGCGCCGCGTCGTCTGCGAGGTCACCGAGCAGAAATCGGCGTCGCAGGAAACACTCTACAATTTTGTCGAGGCGCTCAGGGGCAATGGTTTGCGCATTGCCGTCGACGATTACGGCGCCGACGAGTCCGACATCAATCGCATCAAGGAACCCAGGCCTGACATCGTCAAGTTCGATGCCGACTGGATCATGACGCTGATGGAATCCGGTGCCGGCTTCGCCTTGCTGACCGCCATGGTGACAAGCTTCGAAGAGCAAGGCATCCGCACGGTGTTCGAGGGCATAGAGACGGGCTGGCAGCTCGAGCTCGCCGAAAAGTCGGGCGCTTCGATGGTGCAAGGCTATGTACTGGCGCGCCCCGAGCTTGCGCCGACCAGCTTCCGCGTCTTCGAAAAGAGCGGGCAGGCGGCCGCGGTGCCGGCCGATACGGAGAAGGTGGCCACCGCCGTTTCGCCATCGCGGCGGCCGATGCGAGCCTTTGGCCGCAGGGTGGCATCGTGACCGGGCGGGCAGACATGCGGCGCAAGGTCGGCGAGGCGATCTTTGCCGACGAGGTCGGCATCGAATATGGCGTCTACGGCGCATTCCGGCTGAGGAGCGCCTACCAGCCGGTCTTCGCGCCGCGCGGCAGGTTTCTCGCCGCCGTCGCGGTCGAGGGACTGATCGAGCCGCATCGTGCAGGCAGGCCGGTGGCGCCGCAAGTCTTCTTCGAAGGTGTGCCGGCAGCGGATCGGCTGTTTGTCGAAACCATGTGCCGGGTGCTGCATTTGCGCAACTTCCGCAACATCGGCCTCGACGGGCTCGACCTGTTCTTCAACTACAATCCGCTGATCAACGATGACCCCGCACGGGCGTTGGCCGAAATCAGGCTGATGACCAGGCATCTGGCGGATTTCGGCCTGCATCCCGGCATGCTGGTCTGCGAGATCACCGAGCAGGCCGCCGGCGATAAGGTGCTTGTCAGCCTGGCGCGTGAGATGCGGCGCGACGGCGTCCGCATCGCCATCGACGATTTCGGCACCGGGCATTCTACCGAAGAAAGGGTAGCGCTGGTGCAGCCCGACATCGTCAAGATCGACGGCACCTGGTTCGCCGAATTCTGCCGCCATGCCGCCGCTGAGCGGTTTTTCCGGCCGCTGGTTTCGACGCTGCACGACCGCGGCGCCAAGGTGCTGGTCGAAGGCGTCGAGAACGCCACGCACCTGCGCGTCGCACTGGATGGCGGCGTCGACCTGCTGCAGGGCTTTTACCTCGCCCGGCCGGCGCTGGCCGGTACACTGTTCGACGAGGAGCCGCTGTCGATCGACAGGCTGCTCGGCAGGGATAGCAACGTCATCCCCTTGTTCGGATGAATGCATCAGCGGCGCTGATGGTTACGCCAAAACAAATCACTGGATGAAGCCGCCGCTGCCGCGATAGAGGCTGGATCAAACCCCGAGACGGGTGGTTGCGAGCAAGGGGAGCACCGATGATACTCTATGGAATGATCGACAGCGGCAATTGCTATAAGCCGCGCCTGTTGATGGCCAAGCTCGGCATCGCTTTCACCAATGTCGAGGTCAGTTCGCACACCGGCGACACGCGCAAGCCCGACTATGTCGCGAAAAACCCGAACGCCATGGTGCCGCTGCTCGAACTCGACGACGGCCGCCGGCTGGCCGAATCCAATGCCATCCTGCTCTATCTCGCCGAAGGCACGCGCTTCCTGCCGTCGGACAGATATGAACGCGCGCTGGCCTATCAATGGCTGTTCTTCGAGCAATACAGCCACGAGCCTTATATCGCCGTGCGCAGAGCGCTGCTGACCTTCCCTGAAAGAGCGAGGGACGCGACGCCCGAGCGGCTGGCGATGACGCTGGAGCGCGGCAACAAGGCGCTCGGCGTCATGGACAAGCACCTGGCCGGGAGCAGCTTCTTCGCCGGCAATGCGCTCAGCGTCGCCGACATCGCGCTCTATGCCTATACGCATACGGCCGAGACGGGCGGCTTTCAGCTCGACGCTTATCCGGCGGTCGCCGCCTGGCTGAAAAGGGTCGAGGCCGACCCGGGGCATGTGCCGCTGGAGTGGGTAGGTTGAGTGCAACTCGCCAATCTTGCTGAGCAACATTGGGCCGAGCAACGTCGCCGATTGGCGAAAACTTCGGCGAAGGCGTCCTTCTCCCCGTCACTATACGGGGAGAAGATGGCGGCAGCCAGATGAGGGGCGGCGCCAGCCTTTGTTGTGACATCGTGCTTGGCTTGGCGAAGGGCAGTCCTGATACGTTGCGCTGCCCCTCATCGCCCTGCCGGGCACTTCTCCCCGTATAGAGACGGGGAGAAGGACGCTGTATCTGCGGTTTCGCCAATCGTCGGTCAAAATCCAGACAGCAAAAAGGCGGGACAAAATCCCGCCTTCCCATGCTTGGTAGCCTGATCGGGAGCGCTTTGGCCGGGCCGGCAGCAATCTGCTGCTTCGGCTTGTCGGGGTCTTCCGCTCCGGCGCGCTTCTCGCGCGACCGCCAGTACATCCGTGACTTGCCGCGGGCCCCCCCGCGGCTGGCCGCCCGGGGCCCTGGGCAAAAAATCCGGCGCGGGGCTCGACATACACGCGCGACTAGCCAAGTGCGGCGGGCGGCGCGCGGTCGGCTTTTGTTATTTGTTGGGGAGGCCT